>NZ_JMKW01000059.1 GCF_000686565.1 Helicobacter bilis ATCC 51630 | reverse complement strand
GCAGAGGCTTTGCAGTCGTAGCAGATGAAGTAAGAAAACTAGCAGAGAGAACTCAAAAGTCTTTGGGTGAAATAGAAGCAAATACGAATATACTAGTCCAAAGTATCAACGACATGGCAGAATCTATAAAAGAACAAGCTCAAGGCATAGGACAGATTAATGAATCTATCTCGCAACTAGAGCAAACCACACAGCAAAATGTAGAGATTGCTAATAAATCACAAGATATAAGCACTGCAATAGATTCTGTTGCTACTAAGATTCTAGAAGATGTGAATAGGAAGAGATTCTAGAGTGGGGTTTGTGGTTGGAGGAGGGGGGTATTTTTAAATTAAAAAGAGCTATAAAACTTTCATTTAATCCTTGAATGTTAATTTTAATTTCATAGATCTCTGTTTGTTTGTGCTGATGAGATATTAGCCAAATGATTGCTTTTATAATCCTATGTTTTTTACTCCCCCCCCCCTTTTTTTTCTTTTAAGAATCTAATTTTAGAAAATGGACTGCTATAACATGTAGAACTTTTATATTCTTTGTTTGAAACTCATCTGCACACTCATTATGCTCTATACGGCAAGAAAAAAAAGGGGGGGGGTCCCAACACAACAAATCAAACTTAAAATGGATATTCACGGCAGAATGGGGAATGTATTTTAAGATTTCCAAACTTTTTATAAAGATAGCGAAAGTTTTTTTGAACCTTGAATTAATCCAACAAATTCAAGAGTCTGTGTAAAACGATACTAAAATTATCTAACCCTAAGATATTTTGGTCAAAGCAATCAAGTCTCTTACACAAATATTGATAAAAAATCGCATTAAAATCAACAAAATTGCTTTGACTGAAAACAAGAAAAAGTTACGATAAGCTATATAAATCAAGTGGTGTCCCGAAAGGGATTTGAACCCATGACCTTAAGATTAGGAATCTTACGCTCTATCCAGCTGAGCTATCAGGACAAAATTAATGAAGTTTGAATTGAATGGTGCCGAAGGTCGGACTCGAACCGACACAAGGTTGCCCTTACTAGATTTTGAGTCTAGCGCGTCTACCAGTTTCACCACTCCGGCTATATATGGTGGTTTTAATCATTCTATTTGAAGATGGTGCGCTGAGTGAGACTTGAACTCACACGGGTCGCCCCGCCACCCCCTCAAGATGGTGTGTCTACCATTCCACCACCAGCGCACAAATCCCCCTTTAGAATAAAGGGAGACTAAAAAGTTTTAAGAATCTTTATACAAACAATTAAGCAAGATAAGGATTCACATAAATTGCAATAACAGCAAATACAAGCGTATAGATAACTTGTGCTTCAATCAAAGCGATTGCAATAAACATTGTTGTTTGCAATTTAGAACCTAATGCGGGGTTTCTTGCAGTGCCAGAGATTGCCGCAGCAGCAGCATGACCCATACCGATACCACCACCAAGGGCTGCAATACCCAAGCCAACAACACCAGCAAGAACAGAAAGTGCCATTACTAAATCAGCACCATTAATACCATCTACACCAGCTTTTGCATCAGCAGCTAGTGCAAAACCAACACATGCGAAAAAGAATAAAAGAAGCTTTTTCATACTCATTCCTTATTAATAAAATAAACTCACACTTTTGTTTTCGGATATGCCCCCTACTTGCAAAGCATGGGGGTTATTCTATCTTTTTTTACCTTAAAATTTGCTAAATATTAACAGAAAAACCACAATAAAATAACATGAAATTTCATTGGGTATGTCAAAATCTTAATATTAACTCGCAATGGCGCTTAAAAGCAAACGCAAGGCTTGCAAACTAGCCATTTTCTGCACGAAGATTCTAGAATCTATATGTGTGTGTGGAGTGTAAAGGGTAGGGTTTTTAGAATCTTTGCCCTCTATATTTGTATCTAATAGATAGTTATAGGCAATATTTATTGGCAATCTATCGCGTATGAGAATGCAGGTAAAAACCATGCCAGCGGGTAAATGCAAGAAATTATTAGGGCTATCATCATATGTGGCTAATCCGCTTGTAGCAATGGCAATATCGGCTTGAAATAAGTCGATTGCTCCCCTTGCCATCGCATTTACACAAGCTTGTGAATACACGCTATGCTCTCTAAATACAGAATCTTTTATGCCTAGAATCTGCTGTTTAGATTCAATGCTATAAGTCGTTATACCGCCTTTAAAAACAGAACTCGCACCATTAATAGCTGTAATCATCGCACTCAAAACTCCACCTGTGCAAGATTCAGCAACACAGAGTTTGTAGTTATGCTGTTGTAGTTTTTTCACCACAAAAGTTGCGATATCACCCTTTACAAGTCGCTCTGCAAATAGAGAATCTAGAATCTTAAAAAATGCGTCTAGATTCTGTGTAGAACCTTGTGCTATTATGCCGTATTCTTGCGATAATATGGCGGGTAGCGCGTTGTTACTATTTTTGGCTAGATTTTCTTTATTTGCTAACTTATCGCAATTTTCACTCATAAGACTAGAATGCAGTGACACAGAATCTGCAAGTCCCAAGGATACAGAACAATCCATAGCATAATGTGAGATTATCTGCATAGCACTACTTTGCTCAAAGCCTATAATCTCAAAGTATATTTCATTATTATCAATTGTGTGGGTTTGCATATTAGAATCTTTTATGGTGCAATGTGATAAAGAAGTGTCTCCCTGTTTGTTCTTATGATGGCTAGAGATACTACCACCCAGCCTACTTTCACTTGATGAAGATTCTGTATTGAGTGCTTTAATTGCGTTAGAAAATGCTTTCATAACGCGTTTTTTAGGCAAATGAGATTTACTTTTTCTCATCGTTTTTAGAATCTTTAGAGTCTTTTTTATCTTTCTCTTTATCAAAGATTTTAAAGTCTTTATTCTTTTTAATAAAGCTTGATTGTTGCGAATATAAATGCACGATATTTGGGTCAGCAAGCAAACATACAGAATTTTGGTCTTTATCTTCATAATCCACTTTGCTTAATAAATCCCTTGCGACATTTAGTCTTGCACGCTTTTTATCATTAGAATCTACAATCATCCAAGGGCTATATGGTGTATGTGTGCGTGAAAACATTTTTTCAAATGCTTCTGTATAGTCGTCCCATAAGTTCAAAGACTTGGCATCAATAGGGCTTAATTTCCACATACGCAATGGATCGTTTTTTCTTCTTTCAATGCGTCTTTTTTGCTCTTCTTGCGAAACATTAAGAAAGTATTTAAAAATCATTGTGCCACTTGCAACAAGCATTTGTTCTAAGTTGCTCACTTGATAGATAAACTCTTTATACTCATCTTGTGTGCAAAATCCCATAACTTTTTCAACACCAGCACGATTATACCAACTTCTATCAAAAAACACGATTTCACCACCAGAGGGTAGGTTAGTGATATAACGCTTAAAATACCATTCAGTTTTTTCCTGCTCTGTGGGCTTATTGAGTGCGACAATGCGACAACCACGAGGATTAAGGTGAGAAGTAAGCGCTTTTATCGTGCCACCTTTACCAGCACCATCTCTACCTTCCATTATAATGACAATCTTTTGATTTGTCTTTTTAACCCAATTTTGCAATTTCACAAGCTCGATTTCTAGCTTACGCAACTCTTTCTCATAAAAGTCATTTTTAAACAAATGGCGTTTATTAATCACCTTTTTTTTGCTATATACATCTTGTGGATCCATTGACTCTTCAGGTCGAACGACAATTTGCTTTTTGCTCATTATAAGCCCCTTTATCTTAAGGTAAAAAGTATAGCATACTCAATATTTTATTAAAATTTACTTAAAATAGCTGTGATAGAGTGTGTAGGTGTGTATTTTTAGGATAAATAATGCGGAATCTGTCTTTATTTATAACTATTTGTGCTTTATGATTGTGTAAATTCCTATATTTTATGAATTTAAATATTAAATTTCATAATTTAGCTTTAACTCTGCTCATTTTAGACTTTGTCTGACATGATTAGCCTTTGAAATTATACAAATTCACTCTCATGATATTACAGAATCTTAACAAGGCTAAACTATGACAATCGGTTGTTAAAGCAGGATTTTATCCACAATCTTATAAACAAAATCAGCACTAATCCTTGCACTAGATTCTAAAAACTCATCAAAGCTTTGACTAGCCTCTCCATCGGCACTATCACTAATAGAGCGGAAGATACAATATGGGATTTTAAAATTATCACACACACAGGCTACACTTGCCCCCTCCATTTCTACTGCGATTGCATTAAATTCTTTTACGATAGAATCTTTTATCTGCTGATTAGCGATAAATTGATCTCCACTTGCCACAATGCCCTCTTTTATACTAAGCCCCATATCTTTTGCCACTTCCTTTGCCATGTCGCATAATTGCTTATCGCTTTCATAAAAAAGCTTACCTTCAGGGATAAAGCCCATAGCATGTCCAAAGGCAGTGATATCCACATCATGCTGACATAGCTTTGTTGCAAGTAATAAATCTCCAACTTTTAGCCCCTTTGCCAATCCCCCTGCAACACCACTAAAAATAATCTTTTCGCAGCCAAATCGTAGTATCATAGTAGTCGCACTGATTGCTGCATGCACCTTGCCTATTTTGCTATACGCGATGATAATCGTTGCGTTTTTATATGTGATTTTATAATACACATTCCCTGCAATTTCTATGCTTTCATATTCTTTATAAAGTGTTAAAAGCGGCACAATCTCTTCACGCATAGCCCCAATAATACCTATTGTCATATTTTTCCTTTTCTACAAATTAAAATGCTGATTATAACATAATATAGAATCCTTGTGCTATAAAAATTAGGACTATAAGAAATAGTAACAACTTATCTAAAACTATGCTAAAATTAAGCTTTTTAAAACTCTTTAGATTCAATGTATTTATATGCTTATAAAAGGAAATATTTATGAAAATTAGTCCTCGCTATATCCTGCCAAATCTCTTTACAGCAGGTAGCATATTCTTAGGTGTCATGGCGATTTTTATGGCACATAAGGGTTTGGTGCAAGCAGATTCTAAGGCTTTTACAACGGCTTGTTGGTATATCTTATTTTCTATGGTGCTAGATGGGCTTGATGGTCGTGTAGCCCGTCTTACAAATACAGCGAGTAAGTTTGGCGTAGAGTTTGATTCTCTTGCTGATATTGTTGCCTTTGGTGTTGCCCCTGCGGTGCTATTGTATTTTTATGTAGGGCATGATTATGGTCGCTATGGTGTGGCAATTAGCGGCTTATTTGTGGTGCTTGGGGCTATTCGACTTGCACGATTTAATATTACAACAAATGTTGAGACAAATTCTTTTATTGGGCTTCCTATCCCTTCTGCGGCGGCTATTGTGTGCTTATGGATTATTGTGGTGGAACATCAAAAGGTGAGTTTTTTTGGCTGGATTGAGTTTTTACGCACAAATACCTATGTTTTTCTTATATTTGCGTTTTTCATTGCTATCCTTATGGTGAGTAATATTCGCTATCCAAGCTTTAAAAAAGTGCAATGGAATCTAAAATATTTCATCATGCTTTTAATAGCCCTTGCATTTGTTATCGCCCAGCCATCTTTAGCCCTTTGTGTGCTTTTAAGTGCGTATATAATCTATGGTGTTATAAGATGGATTTTTATCGTGCTTTTTAGAATCACAATGAAAAAGAAAGATATTGAAGAGATAAAGGGGGATAATGGCACACGCAAAGAGTAATCTCAATCTAGCAAGCGATAGTATCCCAAAACTCTTTTTTAACTATTTTATCCCTATGCTTTTAGCCATGCTTGCAATGGCTAGTTATTCCACCATTGATGGCATTTTTGTTAATAAAAAGCTTGGTGATGACGCTATGAAAGCAATCGTTGTAGTATGGCCCCTATTTCCTTCTATGATGGCGTGTTCGCTTATGTTTTCTTTAGGTGGGGCAACTCTTATTAGCTACTATCTTGCAAAAGGGAGAGCGAATATTGCTAGGGCTATTTTTAGTAGTATTGTGTATTTGCTTTTTCCTTTATCGCTTTTAGTTGGTGTTTTGTGCTATGCGTATGCTAGTTCTGTAATTGACTTTTTTGCGCGGGGTTTAACACAAAATGTGCATGATATGGCGGTGGATTATCTGCGTGGGACTTGTGTGGGACTTTTTGGAATCATATTACATCCTGTGCTTGATATATGCGTGGTGAATGATAAGCGTCCCCGCCTTGCTATGTTTGCTATGTTTCTTGGGGCTATTTGCAATGTGATATTTAACTATCTCTTTTTATTTGTATGGGAGTTTGGCATTATCGGCAGTGCGTATGCTACGACTTTGGGGCATATTATCGGCTCTCTTGTGCTATTGTGGCATTATATAGAATCTAGACATAGGGCATTATTACTTGGCTTTTTTAATAAGAAACTAGCCAATAAAATACGCACAGCATTACCCTTTATCTGTGAGAAAAGCGGGGAGTTATATTTTGTAAAAGTATTTAATTGGAATCTGCTTGGAAGAGCGATAAAATATGGCTCACCTTATGCGGCAAGTGAAGCAAGTGTAGGCATTGTCATGTGGCTTTATAATCAGATTCTAAAAGATATTGGCGGTGAGTCTGCTCTTGCGATATATAGTGCTATTCTTTATGCAGGATTTAACTTTTTTACCATTATGATAGCCCTTGCAGAATCTATACAGCCTATTGCGAGTTTTAACTATGGCATAAGACTTTTTAGCAGGTTGAAAGAGATTCTAAGATTCTATATCTATGTGGCATTAGGACTTTCTTGTATTCTATACATGCTATTTTTTGTATTTAGTGATTTTGTTGTGTCCTTGTATCTAAAGGATTTAGATCTTAAGGCACAAAGCGGGGTGGCACTCAATATTTACTTTATTGGCTATGTCTTTTTGAGTGTGAATTTAATTATTGCATTTTACTTGCAAGCATTACAACAAGCCCTAGCTTCTTTTGTCGTAACGATAGCTTACACGCTTGCATTCATTGTTGTGCTGCTACCACTTATGACACATTATTATGGAATCATGGGTGCATGGATCGCCTATCCTATATCACAATGCTGTGCTTTATGCGTGAGTGTTGTGGTTTTATACTATACTACAAAGCGTTCGGAAAAATAGCTATACAGATTCTATTTTTATCTTTTGTATGCAGTCTATGTGATATTTGAATCTTTATAATCTAATTAGACCCTTCTAATATGATTTTTATATTGACATATTCGCCTAAAAGCTCTTTTGGGGTGGTTGTAGCGATATTAAAGTCAAAGCGATTAATCTTGCCATGTAATTCTACGCCGATGACATTATCACCATAGCTGACATAGCAGCCACAATCCGTGTTAGGATCATTTGTCTTTAAATGCGGATTTTGCAATGGCATATCGGTTGTTTGCAATGTGAAAGGATTAGTATTTGTGCTTTTTTCTTTTAAAGATAGGCTTGGATTGCGTATTGGTCCTGTGATTTTTACCTTAAAAGTTACTTCTTTTGTAATATTGTTTATTGTGAGTTTTGTGTGTAAAATGTTGTTTTTATATGAGATAGATTGTAAAAAGGCTTTTTTGGTGTGAAAAAAATCTATTGAAAGCAACTCTTCATCTCGTGCGGCATTATAGGTATTAATACTTTTGATTTCAACTTGCCCTTGCAGATTCTTAATCGCATTATTTTCAATATCAAGTGTGCCAGAAAACTCTTGAAAATGTCCTATGGTATCGGCAACACTTAAATGCTTTACGCTAAAACTCACACTTGAATGCGTCTCATCGATAACATATTCCTTTGCTTGAAGAATCACACAAAAAAGCATGAAAGTAAAAAGTTTTTTCATATTTAACCTTTATTTTATTTACTTAAAGCCTGAGATTCTAACATATCTAAGCATAAAAAGGGTTAATTCACTCTGTAAGCTAATAGCTAAAAACATAACTCATCATTGTAAAAAATAGCTAATTGAAGCAAATCCAGCTACACCGCATGACTTAATCTCATGCACTCTTACATCACTATTTATACCACCTAATGCAAATGCCCTTTCTTTTACATGCAAAGGCAGTTTTTGTAGATATGGCAGACCTAAGGCTTTGTTGCCTTTATCATAGAATATAGGGCTGATTGTAGCGTAGTTAGCCCCAAGTGATAGGACTTTGGATAAATCTTTTAAATTATGTGTGCTTACAAAAATAGGATAGAATCTTTTATCTAGCCTATTTTCTTGCTTTAAGTTTTCATAAGTATTTAAGGCTTGATTGAGTGGAGTTAGAAAGCATGAAAAAGATTCTATATCACAGAGTGGCTTTAAACTTTTTGCGATACTTGTGCGAGAAAGCGTGCTATAAAGAATCTTTACTTTTTCATGCAAACTTATATTATCTTGCAGAGAATGTATTAAGGCATGGCTTTGCTTTAAATCTTTACAGATATTCTCACACAAAAGAGACATATCAGATTCCTTAAAATGTATGCCTAAGTTAAAGCCATGCAGCCATAAAAGTATGAGTGTCTCAAGTTTATAGATAGAGAGATTCAGTAATAAAGTTATGTTGTGAGTTTGACAGAATCTATATGTTTCAAATAGTTTATGATATTCATTCGCAGATAAAATATCACTATTATCATAGCGAAATGCGATAAAATCTAACTTCATGCCCTTAGATTCTAACATAGCATAAGCATATTGTAGCTTTGTATATAATGTATCATCAGCATAATATGCTGGGGATAAAATAAGATAGGATAACATCAAGAAGCCATTAAGCTAGATATTAAATCATAATTACGCAAGATAAGATAAAAGAGTGTGCCACAAAAAATGCTCACTAAAATATTCTTAAACATAATATGTAAAAACAGCACAAACATAATGCCAATAAGCCCATAGACCCCATTATCAATATTATCTAAACCCAACATATCCTTACATGAATACACAAATATCATAGCAATAAGACTAGGGGGTAAAAGAATGCCTAAATCTGTGATAACTTTTGGGGCTTTATTGCGAAAAATAAAGAATGGCAAAAACCTTGTTAATGCCGTAAGTAAGGCTATAAAAAGTATCATAATATATAGCATATTACTCCTTTAATCTTGACTTAGAATCTTCCATAATACTTTCATACCCTCACTTAAATCATATCTAAAATGCTGCATAATACTAGGCACAATAATGGCTAAAATCACTAAAGCCACGCCAATTTTCACAGGGAAACCAATCACAAGCAGGTTAAATTGCGGGTGAGTTTTCATAATCATACCAAAAATAATATCAGTCAAAAGCAACACAGCAATAATAGGAAACGCCATAGAAAAGCCAATTAGAATCATATTTGCAAACGACTTTGTAAAATATGCGACAATATTATCACTTAGCATAAAGCCACCAAGTGGCGTATCATTCAGCGTTCGCGCGATAATATCAAGCAAAAGATAGTGAAAATTAAAATGCAATGCCATAAGAATTGATAAAAACACCACAACTTGAGAGACTATAGGCTTTGTAGTCCCACTCATAGGATCATACGCACTAGCCATAGTCAAACCCATAGAAAAACTTGCCAAATCCCCCGCAAATACGATAGATGAAAAGATGATTTGCAACACAAGCCCACAAGTAAAACCTAAAAGAATTTCAAACAAGCCACCAATCATAAACGCTGTCAAACTAGGATAAGAGATAATATGTGTTACCATCGGCATAAACACAACTGCAAGCACGAAAGCAAGCGCCGCCCGCACACTCACAGGTAAAATCTGATTATCAAAAAAAGGGAAAAATGCAAGAATACCGCCAAAACGCAACAATAGCATTAAAAATGCCATAACATTTGCATTTGTAATATAGGGGAGAAAATCAAGCATAAATAACCTTACTTTTGATACAAAACTCGAAATACAAATAATCTTAATTTTAATGAATCTTAGTGAATCTTAGGAATAAAATTATAGCATGAGATTATTGAGATTCTAAAGTGTTTTGAAGTTTGGGTGAAATGTGAAATAATATTATAATAATAATTCCTATATATTTTCAAATAAAATAAT
This sequence comes from Helicobacter bilis ATCC 51630, assembly GCF_000686565.1. Lineage (GTDB taxonomy): Bacteria > Campylobacterota > Campylobacteria > Campylobacterales > Helicobacteraceae > Helicobacter_A > Helicobacter_A bilis. The sequence continues at coordinate 2,302 of NZ_JMKW01000059.1, read as the reverse complement.
ACTATTGATTATCAATTTATAAATTATTATGATACAATATGATATTTTTAAACACAAGGATATTAATGCTAACAAAATCTATGCAAAATCGTGTTATTTCAAGGCGTATTTCACACTATTCTCTACTCTCTTTGGTGTTATCTGGCTTTATGCTCGCAGATACACAAGACGACAAAATACAATCAACCACAAACACAGAAGCAAAAAACTATAAACTACAACAAGTCGTAACGACCGCTCGTGGCACAGAACAACTACTAAAAGATGCTCCCGCTTCTATCACCGTGATTAGCAGAGAAGAGTTAGAGAATAAGCCTCATAGGGATTTAGCAGAGGCGATTGCGGATATTCCGGGCATTGATGTCAATACAGAGTTAGGAAAAACAGGTGGATTAAAAATATCTATCCGCGGTATGCCGGCAAACTATACTTTGATCCTAATCGATGGCAAACGCACAAGTGTCGCGGGGGATATTAATACGACAAATGCGGGTTGGAGTCAGGCTGATACGAGCTTTATGCCACCTTTGAGTGCGATTGAGAGGATTGAGGTTATCCGTGGTCCTATGAGTACGCTTTATGGGAGTGATGCGATTGGCGGTGTGATTAATATCATTACAAAAAAGAGTTTTGATAAATACGCTGTGAATATCGGGCTAGAAACAACGCAAAATGAAGACAGGCAATATGGCTCTGGCTACATGCTAAATCTCTTTGGTGTAGCGCCTATTATCAAGGATAAGATTGGTTTGCAATTAAGAGCGCGTTACTATTTTCGAGAACCCTCAAATGTGAAATATCAATATACAATTACACAAACTAAGCCAAATAGCAGCAGCTCACCAACATTTCCAAATGTAGGTGATATAGTAACCGATAGCGCGGGCTTTATCGGCAATCCCACTATGGCACATATCTATGATATTGGTGGCAGACTTTTATGGAATCTAGATTCTAATAATCATATTTATTTTGATACAAGTTATGCGAGTCAATGGTATGATAATAGCAAAGAGCAGTTAGGGCAACACACAAGCACAGCAAATGCCTATATTGTAAGTAGAAACAACAATATCATCGCACATAAAGGCAACTATGGCACATGGAGTATAGAAAATTCTTTGCAGTTTAATCAAAGCAATAACGATGGACGCATGACAAATACAACACCCGTAAATAATCCACGACAAATAGCTGGTAAAGATGTGATTCTAGAATCAAAAGGCTTTATTGACCTGCCTTATGAAAACTATCTAAGCATTGGGGCGCAATACTGGTTTTCATGGATGCAGGATATGGTAGCAAAGCCTAGTCAGTTTTCACAACACACTTTCGCCCTTTTCGCAGAAAATGAATGGGAAGCCTTTGATGGATTTCGCTTTACTTTAGGGCTAAGGGAAGATTATAACTCACGCTTTGGTTTTAACACTTCGCCAAAGGCATATTTGGTTTATGAAGCTATCCCTGATTGGCTAACGCTTAAAGGTGGCGTAAGCATGGGGTATAAAGCACCATATCTTAATCAGCTTATAGATGGACAATATGGCTTTGGCGCACAAGGGCAACTTGCATTTTTAGGGAATCCAAACCTAAAACCTGAAACAAGTCTAAGCTTTGAGATGACCGCTCTTACAGATAATGACTATTTTGAATCTGGAATCACCTATTTTTATAGTCTATTTTGGGATAAGATCAGCTCGGAGACTTTAGCTACCAGTGCAGATCAGGCTAAATGCGGTAGCACGAGTTTCAGCAGAGGTTGCTCTCGCGCGATAAATGTTGATAGATCCTATATACAAGGTGTAGAACTCTATGCGGGGATAAAACCACTTTATGGAGTAAATTTTGATATAAGCTATACTTTTACAAGCAGTGAGCAACTAACAGGTAATCTAAAGGGCGCACCACTCACAGACACGCTAGACCATAGATTCAACGCAAAGCTTGGCTATACATGGGAAGATTTACATGTATATTTGCGTAGTGAAGTGCAAGGCAATCGCTTTAGAGGTTTGAGACCTGGCACAGATGCAGCACAACAGCAAGTGCTAGGGGCATATTATAAACCTTTTATGCTTTTACATTTGGGGGCTACTTATAGAATCAATGAAAAATTTAAAGTAAATTTTGCTATCTATAACCTTTTAGACAAAAACTTCGCAGATTATAGACAATATGGTTGGGAGACTAGCGGTAGCAATGGCAGCAATTATACCGGCAATGCACTAGTTGGCAATATGTATAACTACATTGCTGAAGGCAGAAGATATTGGTTTAGTGTGAATATGGATTTTTAGATTCT
>NZ_JMKW01000058.1 GCF_000686565.1 Helicobacter bilis ATCC 51630 | reverse complement strand
CAGGATTCTCTGCCACTCTCTTTAAAGATACAAAGGCAGATTCTAAAGATTCAGAATATATCCTCTCCTTTCGTGGCACAGAATTTAAACTAGAGCAAATCCAAGATTTACTCAATGATTATTACATAGGCACAAATAATAGTGATATGAATAGAGTGATAGAGCAGTATTTTGATATGCTTCTCTTTTATGAGGAAACTCTCAAGCCTTTACTGCAAGAAAAAGGCATTGCAAAGATTAATGTTATAGGACATTCACTTGGTGGCTATCTTGCTCAACTCTTTGCTTTAAGCTATCCAAGTATCATTAATGAAGTTTATACTTATAATGCACCGGGAATAATGAGTGATAAGATTACCAATACACTCTATTGGGTGGCACAAGGCATAGGATTTACCCTTGCTACAAAATCCATAAAATGTATTTTTAGGGCTAAAACAATTATTAGCTCCTTTGGCTCTCTGTTTTCATCAATTAGACCCTTTGAAGCAAAGAATGTTCTTTTAAATAAGCAAGATAAAGATGTGATTGTGGGTATAATCCCTATACGCTCTAGCTATAAAAATGTGATTAGATTTAACAATATGAATAATGATGATAGTATGGAACAAAGGATTGTAAGTAATCCTTACACAAACAATGTGCCTTATTTCTTACGAAATGATGGCTATAAATTTGCAAGTGAGAATAGACAACCTATCTTTTACTATAAAGACATAGGGAAATATGCTAGAGAATTTTATGAGTTAATGAGTGATAGTAGATATGAAGGGAAATATCTCTATTATCAATACACTTTGCATAATACGACAACGCAGGCAAGTGTGGCTAAGTTTGACTATCTTATCTTAGATTATGATTTATCTATGCCTTATGAAAGAATGGTAAATGCGTTGCAATCTATGATTCAAAACAAGCAATACCCAAATGACACTATCAAAAGTGAAAATATTTTTCGTGTTGTTTCTCTTAATGTAGCAAAGAAAATGGATGCTGTGGGGTATTTGGGTCATCATATATTTGGGAGTGAGTGCCCTATATATGTGGGGACAACAAGTATGCTTGATACGCACTCTATCACTCCCCTTACCCAAACCCTCTACTTCTACTCCTATCTCTTAGAATTAGAATCTAACACAGAAATACTACAAGCCAATGATACTAATATATCCCAAAGCCTTGAGAATCTTAATACTCTATCAAATGCTATACATAGGATTTTAGAAGACATAAGTTTTAAAGAAGCCACAGGATATGGAGAGGCTTTGCAGATACCACCGACCCCTCACTACCTCTATGCCACGATTGACAAAACACTCTTTGAAGCGACATTACATACTAAGCAAAAGAAACTGCAAGTTGATATTACTACACTTATTGAGGGTATGTTGGATTTACAAGGCAAAGACATTTTCTTACAACTACTCACTAAAGAGAGTATGCAAGAGGCTGCCACAGATGTAGCTTTAAGAGAATCAAACCTAGCAATACTCCTAGCCATACACGAGCGTTTATTTTTTATAAGTGTTTTAAAACAAGACAATCAAGCACAGGCACTGATACAGACTAAAAATGATATTACAACGCTTCTTAAGCACAACACGACAAGAACACAAATCTTTTGCTACAACCTAGAGCATATTGATGAGAAGCTTATGAGAGGCTATCTCAACGATGCTTTTAGATTCTATCCCTTTATAGATAAGAAAAAGGCAGCTTAATGAAAAATAGCTTTAAACTCCACAAATACAGAATCTTACAAATTGACAACGACATAATCCTTAGCATAGAAAAAGATAATTTCACTCTTGATATACAAGAGCTTTTGCCAATCCTTAATGCCTATACCAAGCAAGACAAACAAAGCATTCAAGAATACAATGTATTCATAGCGTTGTATGGTTGCACTCTCACAGGCTCTAAAGAATCCCCTAACAATCCTTTATGCTTTGGTGAGTTAGACAAAGAGGGCGTGTTTATAGAATCTAAGCCTGTGTATCATCTACAAGCGAGTGATGAGATTATAGAATCTGCAAGCAACAATAGAGAATCTAGCAATGGAGATTCTAATAATCCCCTAAGCACCTTAGATGTGTTTTTAAATGGCTCTAGGCTTACTATTCTTAATTATTCTCTAATTGACTCTAGTCTCAACATTAAACTAGAATCTAAAAGCAAAGAATCTAAAGCAATATTAGAACAAGAAAAAGAACAAACACAAAAGCAAAAAGAGCAAGACTCTCAAACAATAGATTCTACAACAAGCACAGCATTCTTGCACCCCATACTAGAAGATAATGAAATAAAATGTCCTCATAATGGAGTAGTAAAGCTAAAAAGCAATAAAGGTAAAAATTTTAAATCAAATAATATTCCTATGATTTTAGAATCTGATTTGCTTTACTCTCAAATTATAGGCTGCACAAACAATATAGCAGGTGTGCCTACACCTTGCACTATGGTAGCTACTATACTTCCAAATGCAAGGGCATTAAAAAAATATAATGATGATTATCCTATAATGCAGGATTTAGTTAGTGGCAATGTCTTTAGTGATAAAGGATTCCCTCTTATTGCTACACCAAAGCCTAATACATTTAGAATAAACTCCCCTAAGCCAATAGATTCTAACACGCAAAATAAACAAAAGCTAGAATCACAAATAAAGCTCTATAAACCAGCTCTAAGACTGCATTATAAAATCACTCCATTGCAAAAAGACAATCTCCCTATATATAGATTAAAGTGTAATGATACTATTATAGAATCAGGTGATGATATGCCACTAGATTTTATTTCTATTGATATAGCTAAAGATACTAAAGATTTACATGATATACATAACTTAGATAAAGCATTGCAAGATATACTCTCTATATTGCATTCCAATCTTAAACAATCTTTTATGAAAGAGTATATATATAAATATATATCCTTACAGCTAGATTCTAATATGCTTTTACTTATACTCCTTATCCCACAAACAATTCCTAAAGTCTTTAAAGAAGTGTATAAGAACTATGAATACAAAGACTATGGCATAGGAAACTATCACTATCTCCATGACTACTGCACACACATAATGCTAGATATACAAGACTATACACAAGTAGGATTAGCTCACAATCCTAGTAATGCCACTATCCTCACACTCCACACACCCTATAAAGCACAAAGACTAGAATTACAATTAGCCAATGGATTAGATTCTATACTAGAATCTAAGGATAGAGAACAAAACTTAGATTCTCTACTCACACTTAAGATTATCAATGGAGGATATAAAGAGAAGTATTGGAGCTTTGGGGAGGAGGTGGAGGAAGAGACAGAAGAGAAAATAGATATATCACAAGGCATTCTTATAGCGAGTAATGATGATACTTTGGCTTATGAATTGGCGTTTGGGGAAAGAAATGATACAATCCAAATATTCAATAAAAAAGGAATCTATCTCTTTAGTATAGAGAGAAAAGGAATAACAGAAACTAGGCTTACTGTAAGACAGCTTTATAACAAAGGGATTCAATGGTTTGAAAGCAGTGCAGAGAATTATCATAAACTTTTAGATGTGAATCCTGATTTACAAGATAAAACAAAATGTAAGGGGCTAGGTGTATTATACTTCACTTGGAGGGATATTGTGGAGTTTGCGGAAGTGGATAGATTTAGCTCATCTTTTCAGAGTGGTGGCAGTGGCGATTGGAAGCAATCTCCCAAAGGTGCTAGAGGCTTTATTCTCGTCTCAATGGAGGGGATTCCATATTGGGCTGATGCAGTGGGGCAGATACCCTATGCTATTGGAGTGTATAGGAATCTCTTGTCTTATGCTGGACCCAAAGACGCAAAACGAGGAGTTATAGACAATAAATATTATTTTTATGACGGCGACCCCATTAAAGGAAAAATGAGACAAATAGGTATTTTATCAATTCCAAAAGATGAACTTGCCGATAATTATGATAATAAAATGGTAGATAGAGGCTTAAATTTTGCTATAAGAAAATATAAAATAAAAGAAAAAAGAGTGTATCCCACTCATAACGACTGGATTTTTATAGATTTAAAGCCCAATCCTTCTTTATTAGCATTAGATTCTGATGGAAGAGAAGTTTATGCTTGGTAGGCGTGTATATTTATTTGTATTTTTAATTTTTGTTAATTTTGTTGTGGGCTTATTGGTTGCGGATTATGGCATTAAACTGCTGAACTTTATAGCCCTTGAATTGTTTAACAAGAAAGATTTTTATGTGTTTGATACCAGATATGGTGGGTTTGGTATATTTATACAGTACTCAATCACAACAGCATTTTGTTTTCTTCTTGTATATAGCTTCTTTTGTTATTTGCTATACAGCAAATATCAAGGCATAAATTTTCTTTTGATTATTTTTACTATTTTTATAATCTATTTCTTTCTTTTTTGTTTATTTTTTCAGAGACATAGACTTTTCAGTTTTCTAATACATTTTACACCTTTTTGCTTGATGTATATTGAGATTATTTTGCTGTATCGAATTAAAAACAAATAAGGTAAGAGAATGATTGGGAAACATAAGGGCTATATAGGCAAGGTGTTGGATTTGGGGAGGAAATAGAGGAATACACAAGCAAATCTCTTACATACAAATACAGAAAGCAAAGAGTCTAAAGAAACACAAGAGAAACAAGAGAAAGAGAAACAAGAGAAAGAAATATTAGAGATATATTTTAGTTATGGTGATGATACGACAAGATTGCAAGGAGATTCAAGACACACACAAGATGTGAATTTGCATATAAAAACACAAGGGTATAGCAATGGGGAGGAGATACATACAACATTGGAGATTCAAGGGAAAAAGCTTAGTGTAAGTGGCATAATACAAGATAATCAAGCTATAATTATGAATGTGTTAAGCTCAAAGGATAAGTGATGTTAGATACAAATGTGTGTAGAGTAAAATGTGGTGATAAAGAGATAACAATTAGGATTCAAAGACCAGATTTTGTAAGTGTAGAAAGTGCGTATAGGGAGATAAATATAGTTGGACGCATAGAAGCAGAAGAAGCGTATAAGAAACATTATGCTGAAACAGGTAATAAAGAGGAATCTGACGAAATATACTCTTTAACTTTAATTAAAAAGAAATATGAAACGGTAGGTGGAAATGCTTACGCACAATTCATAAGTGATATGGATAAATATTACAACACCTGTGCCTTGCGTATTAGCTATGCCTTGAATTATAGCACCCACCCTATTAAAAATATGAAAAAGCAAGTTGTAGGCAGAGGCTACAAAGGTAAAGATAACCACACTTACTATTTGGGTGTATTTGACATTATCGAACTTCTAAAATTAAATTGGAAAGCGTTATCTTGGACTAAATCCACTTATAATCAAGTAAAAGACAAGATTCAATGTGGTTGCTCTGAGGATTTTTACCACAATATGACCTCAAAAGCTGAAAATCAAAAGTTTTTTAAAGAATTGCAATCCATTAAAAGAAAAGGCATTGTAGCAATGATTGGCACAGATGGGCTAAGACACACAACACTATGGAATGAAAGTAATTTTGTCGATGTAGAATTTAATTATTATAATTTCTTAGATGGAACAAATTACATTATCAAAGAATTATATTTTTGGGATTTGTTATGAAAAAAGTTCTTGTTGCATTGTGCTTCTGTCTTTCTTGTGTGTATAGCAGTAGCGATAGGTATAATATGTCGCTTCAGTTGCATTTACTGAAAGCAAGGGAATACATAGATGCTCTAAGGTCATTGGGAGTAGGGTATTGCTTGGGATACGATATAGAAAAGCTTTATGATGAAGCAATATTGTGGTTTGGTTTTGATGATTCTAAACGCAATGATGTAATCAATGAAATAAAAATGCTTATCAATACTCAAAAAATAGAATTTGTAAAGCCTAAAAGAAAATATGATGAAAAGGCACAATTATTTCATAATTGTTTTTTAATGTACAATTCTAGCGTGTATCAAGATGAGATAGAGAATATAGCAAAGAAATATTGTAAAAATGCTGAAGTTTGCGAAAATATAAAACGACTTACAGAGCGGAAAATATGGAAAGATTGCAAGATATTACGTTAAGGGCTACCGTCCAAGCACAAAAGCGGTATGAGAAAGTAGGAGGACAAGCCTTGCGTGAATTTAATAGAGATTCTGAATCTTATATAAATACTTGTGCTTTTAAATTAAGCTATGCACTTAACTATGGTGGAATGCCACTTAAGAACTATATGTCAAGACAGCAAATAACGAGCAGACCGATTGCTTTTCAAAACGCTTTAATTCTTGGGGATAAGGCCAATAATAATTACTTTATGAGAGTAAAAGAAATACGACAATTCCTTCAGTTAAAAAGTGTTTGGGGTAACGCAGATGAACCATATAATCCTAAAATTATGAAAACCAAGCAGGAAAACATCGATTTTTACAACAACGAATTTTCAAAGTTTGATAAAAGTGAGTTGGGAAAATACAAAAAACATCAACCAAAATATGAGGGGGGATGATAAATAAAAAGGTTTATGGTAGAATAAATTTTTAGGCAAAAAGGGTAACTACATGATAATTTCAAACAAAGAAGAATTATTACAAGAAATTGATAATCTGTTAGGCTTAAAGGCACATAAAACAATAGAACGTATCATATTTCTTTGTCCAAATATGAATGCAAGTCTCATTACGCATGATAACCAATCACCACAAAATCTAGGGCAAGAAATTCTAAAAAAACTACAACAAACACGAAATAATACGACAATTCACAGCTTTGAGGCATTAAGTCAAGAACAAATCTTGGGTACAAAACAACCCTACAGCCTACCCAAACATATTACCCTAAAGACATATTGCAATCATGACACTATCATCAAAACCCTATTAGATTCTATTAAAGAATCTGCAAAGATTAATACAGCTAACCAATATGAAAACTTAGAGGCTATGCTTAATGACATCAAGTCTGAAAATATAGATAAGATTTCTCTAAAAAAAGCTAAAGATGCAGTAATAGAACATATTGGGGAATTACCCATAGAATCTAACTTGTTTGCAGAGATGATGAAGGCAGATGCTAAAGTAAATATTGAGCAGCTTTTTAACAAACTAGAGCAGTATATCAAACAAGCTATAGAGGATAAGAATAAAGATTATTATAAAAATATCATAAAAACAATCTTTAATGTGATTCTTGCTATTGCTACAGGTGGAGGCGCAGTAATCATATTGCTAGGTATATCTGCAGTATTGCTTTCATCACTTATGGACTCTCAAGATGCTCAAAATAACAAATATAGCTATATCAAAAATCCAATCATAGAGTTTCTTGCCACCGAGTTAGCAATGTATATACAGCTTGCAAACACACAACTACTCTCTTGTATGCTGATTGTGGAAAGCACACAAGAGACAGACAAGAAAAAAATAGAATTTCTTGACTTATCAGGCTTTAATCTTTATTTGGAAAATACGTTATTATCGTGTTCTCAATCTATCGCTCTCAAGGGTGAGCTTATGCTTGATAGCCCTATGATAGATATTCCAAACCTATTAGCTCAAAAAGCAATTACTCTACCCAAAACACAGCACAATAGCATAAAAGCTCAAATGCTTTACATACACCAAAATAAAACAAAACAACAAAATATCAAAGACGTATCTCTTCTTACACATATGCTCCAAGCAGTGCAATACTTCAACCACCTTGCCTATATAGAATCTCCACATTTTAACTCTGCTCTATTAGCTGAAATTTGTGCTGACAAAAACGCACAATACCCCAATAACCACACTACAAATATGGCAAAAAATTATCTTATAATCACCAATGCCCCAAGCAAATATAATGCAAAGCTTACAGAGACGATTACCCAACACATCATTGGCAATACAATCAAAGACGATATGAACAATCGCACCAAACAAGAGCTTACTCTCTCAAGAGGGGGCAAAAACAAAAGCTACAACACCACAAGAGATTACAGCACATATAGGATAGAAATCAATAAAAAAGATGATGAAGCCTATATGGTGCAGCTTTCGCCATTTGTAAGAGCAGAGCTTGATACAATCAAACAAGCTTATGAGAATAATTCAAGATACAAAGATCTCAATACTTCTTTAAGCGACGCACACATAATGGATGCTTATAGTTGGCAATTTGATAGCCTATATTCTCAAGATGCTGCATCATTTAAACAAACAATACAAGAGGACATAGATGCTCTAGTGCGAACCTATGGCATAAAATATATACAATCCTTTTTTAAAACTCCTAAAGAAATCGAGGATATTATCAAAAAAGAAGAGCAAACAGCTAAAGATTTTCTTACCCAATTGCAATATTTTCATGATGACAATGAAAACTTGGATAATTCTTTATTAGCGATTTTTACGCTTTTTTATGGACTCTATGTGTTTAAGATACATTTTCCAAGCTTTGTGTTGAAAAGTAGCATTGCAAAAAAGACAACAAGTAGTGGCTATCTTTTCACAAACGAGCGCGATTATCTTAAAGTCTCTTGTTTAAATGAAACTTGGGAGTTTTATCTCACCAAAGCATATCCAGACTATAAAGTCCAACCACCTCAAAATATCCAAATCGCCAAAGTTTTACAAGAAAAACTCTTGCAACATAGCAGCCCACAAGAGACAGAGCTTAGCAAAGATTTTTTAGCCTATCTTAAAGAGTTTATGGATACTGATATTGCTAGTAGCGATGCAAAGGCATTTGATGATGAAATAAAAAAGGAAATAGGGATTGATAAAGAACTAGAGCAAGAGTTAGCACAAATCAAAAATTATGGAGAAAAATATGCAAAGATTGTAGAGCAAGAACGCACACAAGAAGTATGTTATAACTCATTTTTTAAGATATTAGGCATAATATGTCCCTTTATGAATTTTGCTCATGAAAATATGATTGATGCGACAAAGCATTGCCTTGTGATTTTTATCAACGCTATTGAACATCTAAACAAAACTCAAAACTTAAAACTTGCTTTGCATGAGACATTGCTTACAGAAATAGGAGGAGTTTTATTCTTATCATATCCTACAACTATACGCGTGCATATTGAGATTGATGGAGGCGTTCAAGACACATCAAAAAAATTGAACAACAAAGTAGATATTACAAATAAGATAAAAGCAAAACTCACAGAGTCATTAAAGCAAAAAAACAAAGAGCAAATACAAAATTTCCTCAAAGGTTTTGCCCAAGTGGAGCTAAGACGCACAAAAGCACAAATAGCACATTTTGAGGCAAAAACTGCTTTTATTCTTGATAGTATTGATAAAGACACGAAAACACTCAAATTAACAGCTATCAAAGAAAAGCTAAAGCAAACTATGAGCTCACCCAAAGATAAAGCATTGATTGATAAAATTTGCTTTACCTATGGCAGTGGTAAGGCACAATCACACCTTATAGGCGAACTTCAAGCACGAGAGGTTTTCTCCCAAGTGAAGCAATTTTATCGCAATAAGGTTTTCTATACATTAAAAATTAATTCTAGTGCAGCTTTAGCAGGGATAGCATTGGATATTGTGCTAGAATATTATTTTAGCACCAATTATGAGGCATATGCAAGGGAGTATGATAGCATTATGCACAAACGCTATACATTCTATTATGATTTGCCCTATGCCTTAAAAAGAGTAGAGAGTCTCCTAGAGCTTGATGCCCAAAATCAAGCCATCAAAAAAGACAGAGAACTCACCTACTATCCTATGTTAGTGCATTCCAAATTTATGTCTTTTGATTTGCAATCGATGATATATGGCACAGAGCTTTGCACAGGTGGGCTGACACATCATATTGGGCTAGCCTATTTGCTACAACAAAATAAAAGCAATGTCTTACAAGAATTCTTACTTACAAAGCTTCTAGCCTATCTTATCATCGATGAGAAGCGAAGGGCAAAAGATAAGCAAGACTATGAGACACACTATAATAAACAAGTGCCAGATTATACATTCTTTCATCATAAGAGTGTAGATAGCAAAGGCATCATCACAAACACAACAAGCCATATATCCCTCAATGATATACGCAAATACCAAGTGCCAGAGGAGAGTAGTTTGTATCAAGAATTTAAGAAAAGAGAAAGAAAAGGGGAGGCATCAGCCATTGATGCCTATAATGAAGCCCTAGAAATCTTAGCAGATTATAAAGACTACTTTTTTACCAACACTCCAAAGAAAAATGACCAAGGTAAGATATTAAGCTACAAAGATGATAAAAATAAAGCAAGGAGATTATTAGAATGCCTTAATACCATAGGGCAGAATAATATTAAAGCTTTATATGTGGGGGTGAATGATGAGAAACCAAATAATGATAATAATTACACGCCCCCACCATTACTTACAGACGCAGATTCAAAAGAAGAAAAAGAGCAATCACAAGAAGATAAGAAACGTCCTAAATTCATAGGTCGTCTAGCCACTACTATCATTATAGAAGATGGCTTATGGTTAGGATAGATTTTTAAATAAGATTAAGGAGAAATAATGAGTGAGACATATCAAATCTATGCACCAAATTCAATAATACTTCAGGTCGATAAAGGCACAAATAAGATTCATCTTACGCCATATACTAACATAGAAACAGGCAAATACACAGAGGAATATTCTAAAGCCTTGTTGCAGGCTTGGCAGATAATGGAAGAAGCAAAGAAACAATATAAACCCCTCTACCTAGACCCAAGCCTTAAAACAAATCCAAATCATTTTAAAGAATTTCAAAGCTTTCGTAATCTCTATCTTAAAGACCCTATAAAAAAAGCTATAGCTCCTTGGACTAAAAAAGAAAAAGCCTATTATGAATCTTTACAAACTAAAAGAGAGAGATACCAATACTTAGTAATAAGAAGTGGATTACGAAGTGCAGTCATAGATATACCCTTTGATGCTATTGGTGGAGTAGATGAAAAGGGTAGGGTAATAAATAAAGAATATGAAGATATCTTTTATCAAGTAGATAGGAATAAAGATACATTAAAATCTGAATTCTTTGCTACAGAATGGGGCATAGCTGCAGGGATACTGGGGAATCCAGAATATTTTGCTTCAGATTTGACAGGTTTTACCGCACGATATGTGCAATCTACAATACTCTATATACAGCTTAATCCAAAAATAGATTATAGAGGCATATTAAAAATCATAGAAATATATGGAAAGGATTATGTGGGGAGTTTTAGGACTTTTAAATCAGGATTACGTAAAAACCCCTTACGCCAACAACAGCTCACAGCCCTAGCTAAGAGCATAAAGCCTGATAGATTTGGTATGCTCCCATACATAGATGAGATAATGGGAGTAGATTGGGTAATGGATTTGAATATGTTATATGGGTATGCCATAGATGGAGATGGATATAATATAGAAGCATATATTAAGGAGATAGATGAAGGCAAACTCCTAGACCCAAGAGATCCTAAATCCACAAAGCAAACACGATTAGAATTTCGCAAAAGAATAAAATCTATTCCTCATCTTAGAAGATACCATTTAGATTTTCCAAATGACTGGACACAAAAAAAGGTAGATTTGTATATAGATTCTATGCTTTTAGAAGCTAAGATTATGGCAGTTACTCCCCCACAAGGCTATCCTAATGCACCTACTTACTATATCCCAGAGTATTTAGATGAACTCTATGAAGCAGGTAAGCTTGATAAATTGCTCAATCCCACTATCCCAGCTATATATAGAGAATCTTTCCCACAAGAATTACGTGATAAAATAGAATGGTATGCTAAAAAGCATCATATTAAATAAAGAAATCAACTCATAAAAGGATACTTATGCAAAAAAATAACTCTAAAAACACAAACATATTGTCAAAAAATGCTCACATAGATTCTAAAAGACGCAAAGCTATTAAAGATTTAAGAGACTTAGGCTTACTTGGTGCAGGTAGCATACTAGGATTGCAAATATATAAAGATTTTAAAAGCCATAGCATAGATTCTCTATCCTCTAGTCTTGATACTTCTTTACAATCTCACACATTAGATTCTGCTTCTATTTTAGAATCTAATGCCCTAGATTCTTTGCATTCTCTCTTTCATTCTAATATCCCTAGTGAAATCCTCTCACTCCCTCTCAAATACTTTAATGTGCCACAAACATACACTATGCTTTTAGAATCTAAACTTCCAAGAAATCAAAGAGAAAATCTACTCTATATCGTGCCATTACTTACAAGTAAAGACTTTAAGCATACAATGCCTAGTCTCTATCATCACTATAATGCAGACAATAATACACATAGCATAATCTATAATGAGACAAGCCAATTCTTACAATATCACTATGACACTTTAGGCTCTTTACTCAAAGACTTGCAATCTCATCATTTTATAGCAAGAGATTATAGAGCATTGAGCCAAGATTCTAACAACCTTTTAGAAAATCTCATACAAGAGATGATACAAAATCTCATCATACATAACACAACAAGCCATATATCCCTCAATGATATACGTAAATACCAAGTGCCAAAGGAGAGTGATTTGTATAAGGAGTTTAAGGCTTTAGAAGAAGATGATAAAAAATCAGCCATTGATGCCTATAATGAAGCCTTAGAAATCCTAGCAGATTATAAAGACTACTTTTTTACCAGCACTCCAAAGAAAAATGACCAAGGTAAGATATTAAGCTACAAAGATGATAAAAATAAAGCAAGGAGATTATTAGAATGCCTTAATACCATAGGGC
>NZ_JMKW01000057.1 GCF_000686565.1 Helicobacter bilis ATCC 51630 | reverse complement strand
TGTATGCTATTATTGGTGCTTTGTGTTTTGGGAATGTTGTGCGTGGTTGGACTTCGCTTGTTGCTTTAATCGTATTTATTGGTGGTATGCAGCTTATCATTCTTGGAATCATTGGTGAATATATCGCTAGGATTTATGAGCAAGTAAAAAGGCGTCCAATTTATATCAAACGGCATGATAGAAAAGCATAATCAAAAGATTCTCAATTGAGATATAAAAAGATTTGAAATTAATGGAGACAATTCAATGCAAAAATCAGTTGTGAATAAATCATGGTTACTCATGGGGGGGGGGGGGTTACTTATCCTTCTTCTTTCACTTGGTATTAGAATCTACTTTTTGGAACAGAAAAAAGATGCACATGTTGATGAGATTCTATCAATCATATTGACTGAATATAATCAATATGGTTGGGGTAAGCGTTTTGAAGAAGAGAAGGTATTTAGTAGCGATTCTGCAAAGCAGGGGTTGTTATGGAATGACCCTAGCATAAAAGGTGCGTTTCAAGATGTATATAAATTATGGAAAAACAATAGAGATGATCCACATACAAGTCTCTACTACATTATATTGCGTTTATGGCATATAGGCTACACAGATACAAATTTACAACATATATTTTATCGTGGCATAAGTTTAAATCTCGTATTTTTTCTTGTTGGATTTTATTGTGCTTATCGCATTGCTACGAAATTATTACAAAATGAGTGGCTTGTTTTACTCTTTTTATCACTTGCATTTCTAAATCCTGCAAGCATAGGCAACACTTTGTTTATGCGACCTTATGCTTTGCAGGAAATGCTATTTCTAGCATTTTGTTTGGGCTTTGTTTGCATAGTTGAGAGATTAAAACTAGATTATCGCAAGTATAATTCATGGCGTTATTATGTTATATTTGGATTTTTGAGTGCATTGCTGTTATCAAGTGGATATTTTGCTGTGCCGTTTGTATTATTGGTGTTTTTATGTGCTAGTTTATGGGAGCTAAAGTATTTTACAAGGGAGAAAAAATGGCAAATATTTTTTCCACTATCTCTTATTACTGCTGTTATATTTTGTTTTCTTTTATATACAAAATATTCTCGTGGATTCCGTGGTTCTCGCGGAGTGGAGGCAGGTGAAAAGCTAAATTTTACATATTTAAAAGAGAATCTGCTAAACAATACTGAAAATTTTTTCAATATCTTAAGCTTCAATCTTTCATGGATTATTTTAGGGATAATGCTGCTTGGATTATGTTTGGCACTCTTGTATCGCAAAAGATTGTGCTATAAGAAGGATTTATTTGTTATTTTCTTTGGAGTTTGTGCGTTTATTTGGTCGTATGCTGTTATTTATGTTGCCCCTTATAAAACCTTGCGTTATATTATGTCAATCTTTCCTATATTTTTATTATTAGTGCCATTTGGGCTTTATATGATTGATACAAGTTTAAAATCATATAGCGTGAATAAATATTTGCGTAACACTCTTATTGGCATACTTGGTATGTATTGTGTGTATGCAATAGTGCCAAAAGATAGCAGTAAAATTGAATTTATAAATTACCATATCGCAGAATCCCAACCGCCAAGAGATGATAAGCAAATGATAGTCGTTGTATTGCAAGCCATGTATATGTATGCTAATATCCTGCCCTATTTGGATAAAGACATGATATTTTTAGATGACTGCACGAAACTATCTAGCATAATAGAAAAATATGGACACATTGAGCTTATAACAGATGAAAGTCAATGCAAACTAGATCAATATGATTCCAAAGCATATTGGAAGGCAGGAGGGTTGCAAAGCGTGATAGTGAATCAAAAAAGTTCTAACTAGCCCCATTAAAACTTAGCTAAAATCAAGCTTATAGCTTTTTATAAAGGCATTTTATAGAATCTTTTTATGCAATTAATATACTAAATTAATCTTAGATTCTAAAATAAACCATCAAGGATTAACGCACATGCGTTTGTAAAAGTATATTCGGTTCTATTTGTATATATTGTGTGGCAAGGTAGCGTTCAAGCTCTAAGTGGCGATTGAGTATAGGGAGTGAGTATTCAGCAATGATTCCTTTCTTGCTTAGATAGGCATAAGTCTCTGTTGTGGCAAACTCGCTTTCATCTTGTAAGATTCTCACTAAAGTAGCTGTATTGATAGAATCTCTAAATTCTTTTTCATCTTCAAATATAAGTGTAAAATAATCAATATATTTTTCTTTCAATGCTTTTTGAAGCTTTGTGGGCGTGTCTTTAGTGATATTGGTATTTGAATCTTGTGTAAAATACTCTTTTGTAAAGCTAAGTCGCGTTTGTATTTGCAGTAAAAAGCTAATAAGCATAATCACACATACATGGAAAAAATCATCTTTTTCATACACACGCACACACATGCTATATGGTTTTTTTGTCTCATAGATATTATCAAGACTTGCTGTGCGTGCGATATTCTTTAAAAACTGGCTGTAATTGTGATTAAGATTATAGAGAAACTCAATCTCATCAGCACTCAAAATCTCACTAAAGCAACCAATAATATCCGAATACAAGCTATTATGCAAAATCACACTATTAGGGCTTGTCTGCACGAGTTTGCCAAGCAAGAGTTTGCTACCAAAGGGCTGCAAATAGCCCGGTGAAAATGTGCGTGGTGTGCCTGATACAAGCTTTGATTTATACGCGCCATTAATACAGATTGATACCTTTAGCTTATTTATCGCATAATTCATTTCAGCTTTATTGTAAGTAAAAAGGCTAAAGTTTGAAGTGTCTTCTGGCAGGTTTGCTATTAAATCTGCAAGGCTTGTTTGTGTAACTTGTGAGGGGATAAAAATTTGCTTTGCTACTTCATAGATATAGGAATCTGTATAGATTAGAATTTGTGCGTGCAGGCTAAATCGCATATACTGCACTTCCTTTGCTGCTTCATGTATGTCATAAAATGAGCTAATAAATACGACACTAACGCCTTTATCCCATACTAAAAAGTTACTTGTTTTCTCACTTGCCTGTAATTTCATAAAATCTTGTTTTGTAATGATTTCATAATCAATAAATTCTTTCTCTCTTACCCTTTTACTCTCCATTACACATAAAAACGGGCAGAAATCAAATATAGGCGTGAAAAGATAATAAAAGATTCTAGCGATTATAGAATCTTCTAGGAATGAGACATTGCCTATCATAATATTACTTGCTATTACTGCACCAATCTCATGTATAGCTAACTTTTTGGTATGGATAAAGATATTTCCAAGCGGCATGAGTAAGACAGATTCTGTCTCTTGCAGGAGTTGCTTATAAGCGTAAGCATAGTATTTAAAGCTATCAAGTAGCATATAGACTTGCTCTTCATAAATGCTTTGTGGTGTGTTTGGATATAGCTCACAAAGTGTTGCAAAAAGGGCTGGTATGCATTCTTTTAATCGCCCGATGATAGAAGTTATGATATTACTTCTATTTTGCAGAATCTCTTCTTGCATTTTTTGTGCTTTTGCTAATTCTTCTTTTTCTTTCTCTGCATAGAGTGAAAATGTAGCTGGGGCATTATTCATACTTTGCATATTTAGTCTGTGCATATCTTGTGCGTTTAGGTATAAAATATCTTCTAGCTTATTTGTATTTGGCATAGATATTTGCAGGTTTTCTAAGTCTTTTAGAAATGAAGTTTGCTTGTTTGTATCAATGGAATCTTTGCTAGATTCTGTATTAGAATCTTTATTAGATAAATTTGCTAAAAGCATCATTTGAGATAATACTAAAGGCTTTCTTAGCGTATAGTCAAAGGTTTCAAAGTTATATTGCTGTGTTTGAGTTAAAAGCGTAGAATCTTTTAGGGCATTAAGGCTATATTCTTTTTTAATCTCATCTTTTTTACTCTGGGTTAGACTTTGCAGGAAAGCTTTAGACTTTTTCTCCCATTCTTGTTTATTATAAAGCATTGAGATATAATCAAGTAAGCCATAGTTAAGACTTGTATGCACCCCCTTTAATCTCAAAGCAATCATATCGCTAAATTGCGTAGTAAAATAGCTTGTGCTAAAAAGCTGTGCTTCTTGCTTAGCCAAGATTCTATACAATGGATAGTGAAGACTTGCTTCTATCTCAAAGCGTATTTGCATATCAAGGCTTTTTGCAAGGGCGATAATAAACATATTTGTGCTTGTTATATGACAGGTTAGAATCTCTTTATATTGAAAGCATTTTGTAATCAAAGCGATTAAATTACTTCTAGCATTTGCCTTATTTGTAAAATGCGTATTGATAGAGCGGGTATGTGCTGCTTTAAACTCCATAATATCATAGGTATAGTCTAAGTCTTTTAGCCTTACACATAGCTTTGCTTTATTTTGACTGCACAGCTTTTTGCTTAACTCGGCAATATAATCTAGGGCTTCCAATGACATAAAATGATAGCTAGGCAAACTTAGCGTAATATCAACAGGATAGCTAATGTTTTTCACCGCATTTTCTATACTCGCTAAAAGCACAAAAAGATTCTCGCAGTCATTATCAAGGATAAGCATTTTTGCATTTGAGTTATTAAGCAGTGTTTGGAGATTGGCACTAAGCTCTGTAATGCGTTGTGTTTGGTCTTTAAAATCTATGTTTAAGATAAGATTTAAAGGATTTATAATAAGTCCATTTACTTTATCTTGTGTGAAAAGGTCTAAACAAGTGTTTATAAAAGATTCTATATCGCTTTGTAGGTTTGGAAGTGGTGTAAAAACATAAAGCAAATTCTTTGCTTTTTTATGTGGTTTATATTTTTTTATATTACTTGTTAGAATCTTATCACAGCCCTTTTTTGTATCCTTTAATAGTGCATGACTTGGCAATATTGAAAAGCGATAGCAAATAAGTCTAAGCATCTCAAAGCTTGAAAAAAAGTGTTTAATAAATAAATTATCAAGTATGAAATTATCTAAAAAAGCATAGAAATTTTGTGGAATCTTTGAGCCTTTTTCTATGTTTTTAATATGTATCAGCATAAATTGCTCTAAAAAATCCATATCGCTTTTACTCAAAGCCTTAGTGCGATGATAAATCTCCATATCCCTTTTTCTAATATATCTTTTTGCGTTATTGAAATATGTTGTCGCAGTTGTAATTATCGCATTTTCATCATATATAGCCATTAGTTTTTACTCCATGCCTTATGTCTTAAACTCATAATGAATTATAGCAAATTAGATTTTATATTTGTAATTAAAGCATAGAGCTATTAAAAGGCAATGTTTTAGATTCTATTTTCTTTAAAAACGACAATAACTAAAACTCATCTATATCACTTAAATCTATACCTAACACAAGATGCACATAGTCATTAAACTGCCTCTCCGCTTCCTTACCATTACCATTACCACTAAATTCCTCTATACCATCATCTCTAAAGATATAGCCTCCATAGAAGATATGTCGATCATACTTTTTCATTACTCGTGGCTTACCATCATAAAAATAAACCTCTTTTTGCATACCCCAAAAAGATTCTTTAACAAGGTTTATATTCCCAGACTTATCATAATAAATTTTAATAGGATCTCGTGAGTCTTCGTACAAACTTGTTGTCTTTTTATTATTTCTATTATAGAATGTTTCCTTATTGCCCCTGATTTCTAGTCTATTTACGCAATATCCATTAAACATAAAGCAGTTCTTTCCCAAAATCCCAAAACTTAACCCATGCAAATAAACATTTCTAGCACCGCTTATAACGGTTACAATCCCATGTGGTTTACCATCAATGAAGTTTATTTCATAGCTGTCATGGTATATATCCGTAAAAAAGTTTATTTTATCAAGTTTGCCATCTTTATAGTGTCGTATCTCTTTTTGTTCGCCTGATATATCAAAAATAGTTATACTCCCATCACTAATCCTACCTTCTGTAAATGGCACAATAAGTGGCTCTTTATATTGACTTATCCAAACATCACCATGAATCTTATAGTCTTTGAGTGGTATTTCTATATATTTTTCATTGTCCGTATTATTGTTGTAACAACGCAAGATTCCATTGGAAAAATCCTTAGGCACTAATCGTTCAAATGGCGGTATCATAATCCTTGTGGTAAAGTCATATTTAAGTCCTTCTCTATTTGTCATCATTATAAAATGAGTCCGAAAATCCCAAATTATATCTTCACCTTCTGCCAACTCACCAAAATATTTATAATCATATCTTAGCACCCCAAGATTTTTTGTCCTGCCATTTTCCTCGATTTGACAGCCAGTAATATGTGTCATTTTTGCATACATGGGCTTTGCAATTATCACACAAAAGATAAGACATAATGCAATGCCTGTTGTTATTGCCCCTTTAGTAAAGCCACTCTCAAAGGTAGGTAATGTGCCAAATCGCTCTGCATCTTTATCTGTAGGCATGAGTGTAAATATAAAAACCACAATATTAAAGCCTAAAATAATAAGTGCCAATAATATTGCTACTTCTTTATTCAATTCAATTATCGAATCAATGAAAGCTAGACTTGCACAAACCAAACAACCGATATAGTAGTATTTAGCACTAAATCCCACATCGCGTATTCTCATAGCTGCTCTTACCATACTCATAAAACCGTATAATAATCCCAACAACATAGCACAGGATTGTATGGGTCCAATATAGTTTTTTAACTTTGCTGCCAATGTATAAGTGCCAATGTAATTTGCCCATACTAAAAATGACACTATTATCATAATACATATAGCCAACTCAACTAAAACCATAAACCAATATGCCTTTCTCGATATTCTAAACACATTGGAATCAGATATGCTGCCAAGAATTTTAAAATATAACACAAAACACCTTTTATAAACTTATATTGAAGGAATAAAATATATCACACATATGATTATAGGGAGCTTAAATGAGTATTGTTGGTGGTTTAAATCTGTATTGATGTCTTTGTTAAAGAGTCTTTTTGTGTTTGTTATTCTTCTGCTTACTTATTGCCATGAGGGATAGAATCTTGAATTTATATATTGTTATACTTAGTCTTTTAAAAAGGCGAAATATCTTTTTTAGAATCTTTTGAGATTCCATATTGATAGATACTTTATCCAAAGGCTTAGTTATGATAATTACTAAGCCTTAGATTCTAACTTCCATTTGGTGCATTTTGACAAAACTTTAGAATCTGTTTTTACATATTCACACTTTTTTTGTAGAATAAAAGATTTATCATAGCGTTTTAAATCTTAAATCTCGTAAGCACAAGGAAATATCATGGTAAAGTTTCATTTAGGCTTTAAGAATCTAGCTATAAATACAGATGAGTCTAAGAGTGAGAGAGATGAAATCTTTACAAAATTAATCAATGAAAAAAAGCAGCAAGAAAGCGGCTACTACAATCTCCCCTATGAGACAAAAGCCCTGCAAGATTCCCTTGCATATATGCAGCATAATAGTGCGGTGCTAAAGGATCTCACGCATATTGTAATCATTGGCATAGGTGGAAGCTCACTTGGCTTAAAAGCTCAAAGCGTTCGTTTTCATCTCTAAACTTTTGCATTGTGCTAAAGATTATCCCGCCTTTTCTTTGCTTAAAAGTTTCTTTTAACTCTTTTGTGCTTTCACACTGCAAGGGCTTTTTAAGCGTATCTGTTTTCATCTCTCTCCTTGAAGTTAAATATATTTTCAATAATTAAGCATAGTTTAAGATAATCTCAATGTCTTTATGCTATAATTTTGGTTCTTTCTAGGCGGATCCTCTTCCGCCATCTCTTCAGTCATTACCATTTAAATTCTCAGCATAATATACTAAATCTATATGAAAACTCATCAACACATCGTTGAGAAAATCTATAATTTTGCTTGGCAGGATAGCTATATAAATGCCCTCGTTGCGCTTATTTATGATTTGTATATTCAATCTTGGATAGCCGTTGCCAACGAATTTATAGAGATTTTCAAAATGAAAGGCACGATTGCGGATAAGTCGCAAAAGCAGTAAAATCGCCTTTGCTTTGTGATAGTGCCTTAAGTTCATTGTCCTATTAAAGCGGTTTTTATTTTTTCTATAATACTTTTTAAAATCCAAAGTCTCTAAAAAACCTGTGTGGAAAATGGCGGCGTGGATATTGTGAAAATCTGCGGTTTTAACCCAAAATCCTAAACTTTGCCTGGAAATAATGGCATCTCTGGTGTGCTTTTGCAAGTCGTCTTTAAAGTCTGTGGCTTCAAGCCAATGGGGGTTATGGCTTGTTAGCAGAGAATCTATTTTGTTTCTTATGATGATTTCTAGGATTCCTATTTTATGGGTGATTTGCGCGATGAGGTAGAGATTTTGCTCGTGCTCTTGTGTATCTGCGTAGCCTTGTAGGCGATTTTTAGAGAAAAGCTCTTGCTGGATAGAATCTTGTAGTTTCATTTACACACTTTGCTCTTTTAGCTCTTCGTGGCTTATGGTTTTGCCCTCTGCTAAGTCCTTACGCGCTTCTACCCACGCTTCATAATCCTCTTTTGTCATAATGGTGTCATCATAGTCTTCTGCTTGCGTTAGCACTTCTACAAGCTCCACGCCTTTAATAAGGTTTATCGCTGAAATTATGGCGTCTTTGTTGTGTTTATCGATACTGACTTCTAGTAGCATAGTCTCTCCTTATTCGTTTTCTTTAATTATAGTAGAAATTTGCTTCATTATGGAATCTAGCGTGGCGTTTAGCTTATCTCTCTCGGTTTTGATTTGCTCCATAAGCTCTAAAGGCTCTAGAATCTCTTCTTCTTCGCTTACATAGCCGCATAAATCAAAGTTGTAATTCCTAGATTCAAGTTCTTCTTTGGTGTAGGATTTTGCTTTGAAATTCCCGCTTTCATCTTGTAAGCTTTGCCTATCACTTTGCCACCACTGCAAAAATGGCTCAAAATGCTCTAGGCTCATTTGCTTGGTTTTGCCAAAGGATTTTATACCCTCTGGCATATCAAGGCGGTAGAAATGCGTCTTTTCCGTGCCGCCTTTATCAGCGTTGAAAAAAAGTAAATTTGTAGGAATGCTCGTATAAGGGGCGAAAACGCTTTTAGGCAAACGCAAGATAAGATAGAGATTAAAATCACTTAAAAGCTTTCTTTTGAGATTAATTTTTGCGTTATCAGCACCAAATAAAAAGCCATCAGGTAGCACGACTGCGGCTTTGCCTTTGAAAGATAAGCGGTGCAAAATGAGTGCCATAAATAAATCTGCTGTTTCACTGCTTTTGTATTCTTGGGGGAAGTTTTTGATTTCATCATTACGCTCATTACCACCATAAGGGGGATTCATTAAAATAATGTCAAATTTGGGGTATTTTGTAAGATTTATATCAAAGTCTTCAAAATTGCTAAAATCAAAGGCATTGCCGTGCTTTAGGTTTGGATTTTCTATGCCATTAATGAGTAAATTTGTCGCACAAAGGAGATAGGGCAAGGACTTTTTCTCTACACCATAAAAGCTTGTTTCAAAGACTTTTCGCTCACTTGTGAGACTCACTTGCTTTTCTAAAAAATGTGCCGCTGATATAAGAAAGCCCCCTGTCCCACACGCTAAATCGGCTACACTCTCACCTAGCTTTGGGCTAAGCATTTCTACCATAAATTCTGTAACGGCACGCGGTGTGTAAAACTCGCTGGCGTTTCCTGCACTTTGCAGGGTTTTTAAAAAGCTTTCATAGACTTTGCAAAGCTCTTTAAAATCTTGTCTATTGTTAATTTTAAGGCTAGATTCTATCTCGTTTATCACTTCGCGTAAAAGATAGCCATCTTTCATATAGTTATTTAAATCTTCAAAAACTTTTCGCACGATGGATTGATTTAGCGGAGTGGATTCTGTGATGTTTAAAGCTTTTAGCGTAGGGAAAAGCTCGTTATTAACAAAATGTAAGTAAGGGTTCGCCTGTGGGGGACTTCTGCCCTATCGCCCAAGACTCCCAACGCAAATGCTCGGGGATTATAGAGTGATACTCCGTGCCATTCATCTCATTTAGGGCGGTCCATTCTTTTTCGTAATAATCATAAAGCTTTAGGAATAAAATCCAAGCAATTTGCTCCATTCTTTGTGCATTTGGAATAGCTTTAAGACTGAAAAAGAGTTTTTTAGCATTTAGCTATAAACGGATAGATTTAATGCTAGTTAAAATGAAAAAAGTGGGAGTTTTTATAGCTCAAAAATATCTTTTAATTCATAGCTAAAATTTGCAATCGGCTTTAATTCTTTTAGATTCAATGTCAGCTTAAGATTGACTTGATTGCCCGGATTCATCATTACAAGTTGCTTGTCTTTGCCATTCACTTTAATATATTCTTTTCTCAAAGTATGATTGTAATGATAGTCTTGCCTTTTATCCACGATGTAATAATGCACACTCTCTGTTGTAATGCCTAGTAAAACGATGTAGTCATAATTGTATTTTGGATTGATTCCATTAAATTGAAAAGTATTGTTATTGAAGCCTTTTCTTGCGGTTTTAATCTCTACCTTTTTACCACGAGAAAGCAGGTCAAACTCATCGTGGATAATTTCTTGTGGTAATTCATCAAGCGGTAGATTCAAAGCCTTAAACACTTCTTTGACAAATTTTTCGCCAATTTGTCCTATTGCATTACCTTCAAAGTGCAAAATTTTCTCAAAAATCCCGCTTTTTTGCTTCTTTTGCACTTCGTTATATTTTTGCTCTATAAGTTGTAATAAAAGTTTTTCTAAATCCATTAAAACCCCGATTCAGCTAAAAGTTGAAAAATATGTGATTTGCCAATATGTCTGCAACCATTAGTCGCAAGTGAGCTATACTTTATCCAATCTGCATTTAAAAATAATCTATCAAGCCTTTCTTTTGGAGCATCCTCATTATAAATAATCGCTACCCCACTTTTATATTTAACCCCAGAAAAATCCTTTACTACCGCATTTTCTTTAAAAAATGTGCTTGAGAGATAAAAATCTGCCTTTTTATTAAAAATCCATTCCTTTCCACACTCTCTATTTTTTGCTAGAGACACGGTTACCACTTTTAAAATTTCGCTAAAAGGCTCTTGCTTTTCTTTTTGTTTATACCAGCTAAACTCTTGCTTTTCACTTTTATAATTTTTACTCCAAATTTGAAAGCAACACTTCACATCTTTTTCCTTACCATTTTCAAGGTAAAAAGAATTATGCGGTAAAGTTTCTTCGTGAAGCAAATGAAAATCTTTCACGCGGTAACGCACTGAACCTTTACCCAAACTTTGAAAAAACATCGGCAGTATAAAACACACAAAATCCGCTCTTTGTGAGTGCTTAATAAATTCTAATGCTAACACTCCACGATGTCCAAAAGGTGGATTTCCTATCACAATAAGGGGTTTTTGTGGTAACTCAAACTGCAAATAATCGCCCTGTAAAATATCAAATTTACTTGCATTTATATCAATACCGATTCTATTTTCAGGCAAAAGTGAGTAAAAACACCCACCGCCTACACTAGGCTCTAACCAAGTATATTTATCTAAATTTTCATACTTTGCTATGATTTTTTTGCTCTTTTCAAAAAGCATTTTGGCAATCTCTGGTTTTGTAAAATACTCATCAAAATGATTGTTAAGATTTTTTCTCATCACGCCACCATTGACATAGTGCAAGGTCATTGCTACTCCTTAAATTTTTCAATTTTTTTAAGCAATTTTAGCATATTGCACCATAAAAAAATATTTATATTTGAAAAACACAATATTACAAGGAAAAAGGGCTTCAAACTTCATCATATTATGCCATTTTATTATACAAAGGATATTTTTGCAAATTCTCATAAAATTTTTACCCTTGATAAGAGTGCCAAAAAGGCGATAAGACTTGAATTTAAAGATAAAAAGGCGGTGGGCGATTTGATAGGCAATGAGAGTTTTGCCCGTGCCTGTGGCAAGGACGAGTAAGATTCTGTTTTGTCCTTTTTGTGCGGCGATTAGGGCGGCGTTTATGGCGTTGTTTTGATAATAACGCGGTGTTGTTTGGCTTAAATCACAATGCGTTTGTAAAAGATTATCATTTGTGAGATTTTGCCATTTTTTATAGGCTTCATAAAGCTCCCTTGGGCTTGGGAAAGCATTAAGGGGTAAATTCTCTTTTTCTACTCCCTTAAAATCTTTTGTAAGCGTGTATTTCACAAAGCCCTTGCCACTACTAGAAAAGGCAAAGGGGGCTTTGAGTGCTTTGGCATAATCTCTTGCCTGTTCTATCCCCTCGCTATCCTCGTATTTATAGGCTTTTGCTTCTAAGACTGCAAGGGCGATTCCATTGTGAAAAAGCACATAATCAGCCTTTTTTATGGTGCTTTTATCTCTTTTGCCTGTTTTGATGTCGATTTTGCCCTCGCTAAATTCATAATCTTTAGCTTTTACTCCATATTCCATTTTAATGGATTCAAAATCCCATTTTGCTTTGCTTAAAGCAGGTTCGATATAACGCTTTTTGGTGTCTTCTTCGCTAAGTATTACATTATCCATTATTTCCCCTTTGCCTAAGATTCTTATCTAGCATTCTGCCTCACCTAGCTCATACAGCCTAGATTTAAGCACAATCTCATTGCGATTTGTCTCAATTAGCCCTTGTGTTTTTAGCTCTTTTATCACTCTTGTAACTGCCTCTCTGGCACTGCCGATATTGTTTGCTATGCTCTCTTGACTTGCTTCTACGCGGTTATTTTTAGCGTTACTTAGTAGAAACTTTACTACGCGATTTTTGAGACTTTTAAAGGTTACATCATTAATGGTATCAAAGGCTTGTTTTAGGCGTTTAGAGACTAAAGATAGATTAAAACGCATAATAGATTCATTACTCTGTGTGAGTGTCTCAAAAATCTTATTTGGCAGAATAAACACGCTAGAATCTTCCATAAACTCAAGCACCACATCAGCCTTAATGTTTGATAAAATACAGCTTGTAGAGATGATACAGCTTTC
>NZ_JMKW01000056.1 GCF_000686565.1 Helicobacter bilis ATCC 51630 | reverse complement strand
TATTGTTAGCATTAAAGTCTTTTAATATTGTTGCTATATAGATTCTAGCTTTGAGTTTATCTGCTAGGGCTGTGTATATTGGATTCCTATCAAATAAGATTCTATGAATGATTTTTTCATTAAAGGTTTGTGGATTTTTAAAGTCTGGTGTATAGCCAAAGATTTTTTTATGTCTGTATATGAAGTATTCTTCATCACTCATTTTTGATTCTTTCTTTGCTTGATAGTTTTTATACCAAGAAGTTTTTCTTATAAGTTTTCGTAATCCCATGTGTATCCTTTTGTGTTAATTTGTGGTTTTTTGTGAAGTGTGGGGTATTATAGCATAAAAAATAATCTCTATATCCTTGTATTACAACATTTTATCAACCATTCATTTTAACTCACATTGAGATTGCACTACACAAAAACTGGTATATACATTCTCACACAAAGCTTAGTATAATACTCATACAATAAACACAGAAAATAAAAAAGGAAACACTATGCTACCACATTTTCTACAAAATATAGAGATTAATGATGGATTTGACTTGCTTGTGATTTTACGCCAACATTATAATGTCGGAGATAAGCAAAGTTGGTGGTGGCCTAGCTTCTTGTCTTTGCGTGTAGAAAATGGCATTGAGATAAGTGGGGCAGCACAGATACAGGCGGATTTAAGCCTTTGTTTTGCCGCTATTCTGGGACAAAACACAAGGTATGAATATGCTGCCACTAGCCTTAGCAACCTCTACATGTTTTTTTATAATAATCTTACAAAAACCCCAAATGATGATATACAGCTATATAGCAATTATCCTAATCCACAACTCACACAAATCGCCCAACCACATTATCAAGATTTGATACTCAAGCAACTTGCAAATCTTTTACCACAAGATATTATGCCCCTTATTAGAATCTCTGGATTCTATCAGCAAAAAGCAACGCGTTTAATCGCCCTAGCGAAAAATATTATAAAGGATTTTGAAACTTTTCATAATTTCTCACTGCATGTTACAAAAGAGTGGCTTTTATCTCAAAAAGGCATTGGGCTTGAGAGTGCATCAAGTATTTTAAACTATGCGTTAAAAAGAGAAGAAATGGTGGTTGATAGCTATACACAACGCTTACTTGGGCATTGCGGTTTGCTTTTTGATGATTATCACTCAATGCAGAATTTTTTAACACAGAATCTTTATAGGGCAAGTGATTTATATGGTGATATGCCATTAGCACAAATTATGGCAAGATTTCATGGAAAAATCGTTGAATGTAGTAAGCAGTATAAATTGGCAAAACTTACTTATTAAGATAAGATTCTATATCGATATACATAGCTTAGAATAGTTTCTACTTTTTTGTCATTTTGAGCGTAGCGAAAAATCTTTAAAGTATAGAATCTAAAAAATATTCTCTACTCTTTTCAAAGACACAATACGATAAACATATAAACCACGCAATATTATTAAAGCATTATCATAAAACATCATTCCCATTTACAAGCAATCTTGCGGCTTGTTTTGTATGCAAGATAAAGCTTTGAGCGATATTATCAAGGCGGCTAAATGGTAATTTAAATAGCACAATATCAGCACATTTTCCAGCTTTAAGACTGCCATTATTTAAGCCTAGTGCTTTTGCGCTATTACGCGTGATAGCATAGATTAAATCCTTGCTTAAAGATTCTATATCTTGGGCTTTATCTTGACTAAGTGTAGCAAAAAGTGCGTAACGAAGCTCTTCTAAAATATCAACATCAGCATTTGAGCTTTTACCATCAGTAGCAATGATATGATTTAACCCCATTTTGCCCTGCAATAAGAGATTAGACCTAGGGCAAGAGATAATAGAGCCTTGCTTTAATAGCCTTTCTTTAAGATTAGAATCTGCATGTAAGCAATGCACAAAAAGCGTGTTTATATCACTTAGTAAATCTAAAAAGCTATCTATGCTAAAATGTGCTTTTGCATCTTTTACCTGAAAATTCTTCGCATAAAATTCCTTAAAATACCCCGCATTCTCGCTAAGCCATTCTAACTCTTGTCTAGATTCTAAAAAATGTGTTGAAAGCAAAAGGTTATAACGCATGGCAAGCTCAACCACATAATGTGCTATTTTTGGATTTATAGAATATGGCGCATGTAGGGCTAATGCGGGGGTAAATGTAGCATTTTTTAAAGACAAAGTCTTTTCAAGGCGATTTGAGATATTTAGGGCTTGTTGTGTGAAATCACTCTCCATTGCCCCTAACACTTCATGGCAATAAATCACTTTGAGTTTAGAATCTAGCAATAACTCTAAATCTAAATCATAGCTACTGATCGCACAGACACTGCCCACACCGCTACGCTTTTGTGTCTTTATTGCCTGCTGCATTGCCTGTGTATTATGCTTTAGGACTTCACCGCGATTTGCCATAACACTATCAAGCCATACATCAAAATCCCCATAGCAAAAACTTGTATCATTCTTGCTAAATTCAAAATGTATATGAGAGTTAATAAAAGCTGGTAGCATAACATGATTTTTATAAAATACAAAATCGCAATTACTATATTTTTGTCTCAAGGAATTAAAATCGCCAACTTCTTTAATCATACCAGAATCAATGATAATACCACCATGTTCTACAACCTCCCATACTTCATCGCAAGGGAGCATTATGCTTGTGCCTATGAGTTTCATATCTGTCCTTATTATTTTAAACATTAGAATCTTTTGTATTATAGCAATAAGTATTCTTTCTTAACAGCATATAGATTTTTTGCATACTAATTTTAACAATCTTTATGCAATACATGTAAATTCCATGAGATTATCTTGTAGGAAACAAGCTAAAGAGTATTGAAAGACAGAATCTAATCTTTAGCTATATTTGCTATAATTAGGGCTTTGTTTATATAAGGACTATTATGCGTCAAAGTGCTATGAGCGGCATTTTATTCATGTTTGCTGCTTCACTTACTTTTTCTTTAATGAATGCGTGTGTTAAGCTTTTAGATTCCATGTCTTCTATGGAGCTTATATTTTTTCGTCATGTTTTCACGGTGGTTTGCATAGGTATTTGGTGGTGTTTTTATCCACCTTTTAATCCAGATTCTAAACCACGCAAAAAAGGCGGCTATTTTAGACTGCTTATGCGTTCTCTTACAGGTGGTTTAGCTATGCTTGCTATGTTTTATAATATCGCTACTATCTCGCTTGGGACTGCTTCAGCCTTTGCACAGACTATGCCTATTTATATTGTGCTATTTACACTGCTTTTTACAAAAGAGCGTGTGAGATTACCTATTATATTAGCCACTTTGGTGGGCTTTATCGGGGTGATTTGTATCTGTGATATACGCACTGAAAGTCTAGGGATTGATAATATTATCGCAGGTATTATTAATGGAATCATGATGGCATTAGCCTATATGAGTTTAAAGGATTTGAAAGAATATTTTAATGAATCAAGTATGATTATGGGCTTTGCTATCACTATGGCTGTTGTTGGCGGGGTGTTTATGTTTATTGAGATTCCACATTTATCTGGCTTTAGTATGCCAAATACGCGTGAGTGGATAGGTATTCTCATCTTAGGGATACTTGGGACTTTAGGGCAAATGTTTCTAACAAGGGCTTTCATACTAGCCCCTGCTGGGCTTATATCGCCGCTTGATTATATGCGTATTGTATGGGGTGTGATTTTTGGAGTAATGCTTGGAGATTCTCTGCCAAATATGATGACATTAAGTGGCATTACACTCATTATTGTATCTGGTGTTTTGATCGCTATGCCTGTATTTTTACAAGACTATAAAAAGTATAAAAACAAGAGTCTAAAACCTTAGACTTTGAGTGGTGCTTTATGTATTTTATCTTTAATGTAAAAAATAGTAACACTCTGTTTTGTTGTGAAGTTGGTATTTAAGGTGTGGAATTTGGATTTTATAGTAGGTGTCTCACTGCATTAATATGATGAGATTGTTAGATTTAGAATCTAATCTCTAACATTCTATAAACTCTCTCACAAGTTTCTCAATCTTAGGGGCGGCACTCACAGCAGATTCTATAAAACACATATTGAAACACTCATCAAACCAGCTAGATTCTAAGTTATTTAACACACTCTTTTTTGCGTATTGACTAAATTGTGCGACATTTAGCACTTCTCCACTTGTGCCAATACACACAAATAAGCTATTTTCAGTCGCATTTAATCTCTCTAGTTCTCTAGCTAACAAGACATAGTTTGGGGCATATTCGCTAAACATTACAATATTATGCCGCAAAGATTCTTCCCCACAAGATTCACATATAAGTTTTGGCATAGCTTGATAGCCAATGTTTGTGATAGCCTCACATAATTCACAACGCACTTCAGGTAAAAAACCATGTAAGTGAATGACATCTTTACACCCAGCTCGCTCCAACAAGTCATCTACATTTTGTGTGATAACGACTATTTCTTTTGGATATTTTGCCTTAAGATTTGCTATCATCTTATGTGCGGCATTTGGGGCGACTTGCCCTAACTGAATCCGCCTTTTATCATAGAAATCTAACACTTTTTGCCTGTCTTTAGCAAAGCCGTTTGCACTACATACTTCCATAATGTCAAACTCTTCCCATAAGCCATCATTATCCCTAAAAGTCCTTAATCCACTCTCTGCACTAAGCCCAGCCCCGCTAAATATCATTACTCGTTTAGAATCTTTCAATTATTACCCCTTTTGCCTTAATAAAAAGTTGAGTTCTATTTTCTTATTATTTTGAGATAAAGTAAAAACTTTTTTCTATACTCAATGCTTCATTACGCTTAATGCAACAAGACATTTAGAATCTAATCCCTACAACCCATATTTGTTTTTACTCAATATAAGATTCTAAAAGCGGCATGCCCCCTTTTATGTCTTTACTAAAAGTTTTGCCAAGTATGGAATCTAGCTTTAATGGCGACATGCCAAAACAAGGTCTCACACATGCAATATTCTCAAGGCTTATTATCTCTCCAGCCTTAACATCTTTTGAGACAAAAAGGCTACGCCCAAAGTTTCGCCCTTTTTTTTCTTTAGAATCTATATGAGATTCTATACAAGAATGCTTTTTTACAATCGGTAGCAATCCCTTCTCTTTATCATACAAGTTAGAATCTGTATCATAAAAATCTTTTGCTAACTCACAAATTTCACGCACGCTATTTACCATAAGGCTAAATTCATTCACATCAAGGCTAAATGCACTATCTACACCACCTAGATTCTTATCTAAAATAAAATGCTTTTCAATCACACTCACACCACAGAGTGTCGCCATCAGTGGCACACTAATGCCTAGTGTATGATCAGATAAGCCAACCTTTACATTATAGTGCTTCCATTGCTCTTTTATCGCTTGAATGTTTGTGAGTTTTGCATCACTCAATGTGGCAGGATATGCAGATATGCAATAAAGAAGTGTGATAGATTCATTATCTTTTAGAATCTCTAGGGCACGTTTTATCTCATCATCATTTGCTATTCCAAGTGAAAGGATCACGGGCTTTTTTGTCGCTGCTACTGCCTTTAAAAGCGGGGTGTGCATGACTTCAAAGCTTGCGATTTTATAGATAGGGCAGTTTAGATTTTCCAAAAACTCCACCCCTTCCACACTAAAAGGTGTGCTAAAAGATTCTAAACCTAAAGTATGTGCTAGGCTAAAAATCTCTTTATGCCACTCCCATGGCATTTGTGCGTCTTCATAAAGCTCCCATAAATATGAATCTTTCCACAATCCATCATTAATCCTAAAATACTCATTTTTATAAGGCAGGGTAAGGCAGCTTGGCTTATAGGTCTGCACCTTTATTGCATTTGCACCTGTTTTTGCGATGGCTTCTACACTTTTTAGGGCGACCTCTAGGCTTTGGTTATGATTTGCACTAAGCTCTGCGATAATAAATGGTGTTTGCATATAATCTCCATATAACAGATTCTATTTAGTATTGTAAGTAAAAATTTTTAAGTTCTTGTGATTTGTGCTTGTGTTTTTAGAATCTCTTTGTATCGCTCATATGTCTATATCGTAACATTCGGTTTGCTACATTATAAACTTACAATAAAATGACAATAAAGCACACAAATTTATGCTATAAAACATTTTCATTTTATATTTTTAAGGTCAAGTATGTCTCATAAGAAATCTAGCATTTTTGCTTGGTTGCCTGTTTTGTGCGTTACTTTTGGTGCGTTTATCTTTAATACTTCGGAGTTTATACCCATTGGGCTTTTAGGTGCGATTGGCAATGACTTTTCTATGAGTGATTCTGAAGTTGGAGTAATGCTAACTATCTATGCGTGGGTGGTAGCCCTTGCGTCTTTGCCGCTTATGCTCTATTTTGCACAAAGCAATCTTAAATCCCTTATGCTAGGCGTCATCGCTGTATTTGTGCTTAGTCATTTCATCTCTGCTTTAGCACAAAATTTCATTATGCTTGTAGCCTCTCGTATAGGCGTAGCTCTCTCTCACGCGCTCTTTTGGTCTATCGCCTCTGTTATGGCAGTGCGTGCTGCCCCAAAGGGTAAGCAAAGCAGTGCATTGGGCTTTGTGATTACGGGGAGTTCTCTTGCTATGATTGTGGGGCTGCCGCTTGGGCGTATGATAGGGCTGTATGTGGATTGGCGGGTGAGCTTTTTGTGTATTGGACTTGTGGCGTTGTGTGTTGGCATTGCTTTCTGGCGGGTGTTTCCTACTATGCCAAATACACAAAACATTTCGCTAAAAACGCTTCCTACACTTCTGCATAACAAGGCATTTATGAAGATTTGCTTTCTCACGCTTGTATTTGTGAGCGGACATTTTAGTGCATATACTTATATTGAGCCATTTTTGGAGAATGTGGCGGGGTTTAGGGCTAATTCTGTTACTTTTATCTTGTGTTTGTTTGGGCTTATGGGTGTGGTTGGCAGTGTGCTATTTGCGAGATTCTATGAGAGATTTCATTTAGCCTTTGTGCGTCTTAGCCTTTTTGGCTTGGGCTTTAGTATGCTTTTGTTGTATGTTGTGAGTGAATCTAGTGTGGCTACTACGCTACTTTGTGCGGTGTGGGGGCTGTGCTTTATGCTTTTTGGTGTGATTTTTCAATCGCAAGTGATTGCTGCTGTGCCAAATGCTACGGCGGTGGCAATGAGTATTTATTCGGGTATTTTTAATGTCGGTATAGGCAGTGGGGCGTTGATTGGCGGCTTGGCATATACGCATTTTGGGATAGAATCTATTGGCTTTGTGGCAAGTGGGATATGTGCTTTTGCGGCGTTGTATTTTATGAGTGCTATGGGCTTTGCGAAAGTGTTTAGGAAGTTTAGGCGAGTGTAGCTATTTTTTCTTTTTATGTAAAAGTAAGGTTTGCAAGATAAAAAGGGCAATACCGCAATCAATGATAATATCAGCAAAATTAAATATAGGAAAGTCAAACTTATAATGCCAATAGATATAATCCACAACACCGCCATGTAAAAACCTATCAAGTATATTTGAAGTCCCACCTGCAAGCATGAGTGAAAAAGCGATATAATGCTGTTTAAAAAGATCTTTTTGTGCGAATAAGATTCCAACAATAAGGGCTATAAGACCTACTTGTATGTATTTTAGCCATTCCCCAAGCCATGTAAAAAATGAGAAAGCAACACCTGTGTTAAAGACAAGAGCGATAGAAATTATCGGCATATCAGCAATCATTACAAAATCATGCAAACTTTGTGGCTGTGCGATGTAAATCATTATGTATTTTATAGCTTGGTCTAGGGCTACAAGGAAAAGAAAAAGTATGCTAAAGTGTCGTATTTGCTTTGACATATTAAAACCTTATGTGAATCTAAAATAAAAGCGGCATTGTAGCAAAATGATATAAATATGTCTTTTAGGACTAGTTGGTTTGTATTTGTGAGATTTAGAATCTATGTTTTATCCATTGCTTATCTACATTTAATCAAAAGCAAATTCTAGATTCTAAACTCAATGCTACACAGCATTTCATTCCACATATTTATCAAACTTATCTATCGTGTTTTCTAAGTATTGTATAAAATCTTGTTCTTTTGGCATGTCTTTATGGGCTTTTATTGTGGATAGCTTGATACATAAAGCAGCACTTGTATCCTTTGCTTGTGCTATTTTTGCTATAAGAACATTACTTTTTTCTAGGATTTCTTTCTGGGCTTGTGGTTGTAATCCTGTGAAAAGATTCAAAAAAGGTTGCACGAAGTTAGATAATGCCTGCATACTTGTCTGCGTGTGTGAATCTAGCGTTTCAATCATATTTAGTGTCATGCTATATGATCTCTCGCCTTTAGTAAAACACTCATTTGTAAGCCTTATGCAATCTTCAATTAACTTTTTAGTTTCATTATGCGTTACTTCTGCTTCTGCTAACATTTTTTCTAAAACATTGGCATTTGGCTTATTTTTATCTAAAAAGCTATTTTGATAAGTATTGCTAGTGTTAATATTTATTGTCCTATTTTCCCGCCTTTTATACAGCTTTTTACGCTCTTCTCTATCATTATTAATACGCATTTCACCATTAAAAAAAGTAATGCCATGTTGCTTTAATAGCGATAAAGCGTGGTTTGCTATGGGAATGTTATTTAAATGATTATAGTATGCGCTACGGATTACATCTTTTTCATAAAAGTTTATAGCAAGTGCATCGATTTTTGCGATATTTTGTTTAAATTGCTCATGCATTTCACGTCCTTTTTTATGGCTAAGTTTTAATCAAGCGGCTTTAGATAAGATTCTAAAAGCTCATTTAAATTTGCATACAACCTATCATAGCCTAATGTTTGCAACTTTTCTAAATCTTTTTGCAATAAATCGCCATGTTCTTTCAAGGCGTTTTTTGCCCCATTTAGCCCCATAAGATTCACATAGCTATTCTTATTGGTATCATTATTTGCGGTTTTGCCTGATATGCTTTCATCTTGTATGGAATCTATAATGTCATCTCGTATTTGAAAATAAAGCCCCAAAACTAGCCCAAAATCATAGAGAAATTTTTGCATATCAAGCGATAAATTCGCAATAATTGCCCCCATCTTTAGACTTGCAGCGATGAGTTTAGCAGTTTTATGTGTATGTATGAATTGCAATTTATCAAGCGGCAGGGTCGTATGCTCGAAATAACAATCAAGGGCTTGACCCAGCACCATACCGCCAATACCGCCATTTTCAGCCAAGCATGAGATAAGCTCTGCAACAACGCTTGGGGCAAAATGTGCGTTTGCAAGCAAATAAAAGCTATAAGTATTAAGCCCATCGCCTATAAGGATAGCACTTACCTCATCGTATTTGCAATGAAGCGTGGGGTGATTTCGCCGCAACGCCGCATTATCCATAGCAGGCAGGTCATCATGTATGAGTGAGTAGGTATGCAAACACTCAATGCTAAGGCACACATCAAACGCATTTTTTGCTTGTTCTTTTGCCTCCGCACACACAACACTAAGCAATAAATTAGGACGAAATCTTTTGCCTCCATTTAGGACCATCTCCCAAAACGCCTTTTCAAAATGCGGATGAAAGCCTGATATTTCTGGTTGATTATCATGCAGATAAGATTCAAACTCATTGCAAGTTTGTTTAAAAAATGACATATTGACACCTTTAAATTTTTTGTAATTTTAGCATGAAAGCGTGGGTTTTGGATATGGATTCTATGTGGTGTTATAAATCAAAGCAATCTAACACAAAATCACATGTTATGGGTTATTATATTAAGATATAGACTTGCAAAATTATGTGTCCATCTTAATTCTACAAACCATTCCCTACAAGATAAGGCTGCATAGCATGTTTAAAGTTTAGAATCCTTTGTGTGAAGTCCGTAGTATCAAATGTATCTAAATGTATAATATTAATGCCTGTATATTCATAAATAAACTTATCAACATTCAAGTCAATAGAGCCATTCATAACAAGGCAGAGAATCTCTATATCACGCTGTTTCAAGGCATTAATGCTTAAGATAATATGATTTATTGCCCCAAGATAATATTTACCAACTAAAATCGTTGGTCGCTTGTGATTTTGCATATAATCTAACATACAACTATACTCATCAAGTGGGGAAAATAAGCCACCTGCAAGCTCAATTACCACATTATCCCTTGTTGGTAATGCAATATCTAAGCCCTTATATTGCACATTCTCATGCAATTTAGCAATATGCGGTGAAGCCGGTGTTTTAAGACAAACACCCTCACCCAAAACTTCTGTATTAGGGCTAAAACGCTGCACGACTTCACAATCTCTTGGTGTGCCTGCTTGTATAAGCTTAAAATATGCGTAGTTAAAACTCGCACAAAAAGCAGTACTCACATGTGTTTTACCAACATCAGTATGTATCCCACTTATATAAATTTGCATACTATCCCTTTAACTTTGAAGTATTCTCACATGGGAGTGTAGCAAATATTCTCTAAAACATATAAACAGATTGCCATGTCTAGACATAAAATGTAAAAAACCTTGATTTTAGCTCTATTGCAAATCAAAACTAGGCTATCATTCTAGTCAAGATTATTTTTTTGACAACATATAGAGATTTAATAAACTAGTATTCCATAATTTAAAGCTAAAATATCAGTTCGTTTTGGAATCTCAATTTTACGATTTTTAAAGGAAAGTAACATGGCAATTAAAAAAGTCGTTTTGGCATACAGCGGTGGGCTTGATACAAGCGTGATTTTAAAGTGGCTTGGGGATAACTACAACTGCGAGGTGGTAACTTTCACCGCAGACATTGGACAGGGCGAGGAAGTAGAACCCGCAAGGGCTAAGGCGTTGAAGCTTGGCATTAAGAGTGAGAATATTTTCATTGAGGACTTGAGAGAAGAGTTTATCAAGGATTTTGTATTCCCTATGTTTCGCGCGAACACCATTTATGAGGGCGAGTATCTGCTAGGCACAAGTATCGCGCGACCTTTGATTGCAAAAAGGCTTGTAGAGATAGCAAAAGCCGTTGGAGCGGACGCAATAGCACACGGCGCAACGGGCAAGGGCAATGATCAAGTGCGATTTGAGCTTGGAGCGTATGCGTTAAATCCTGATATAAAAGTCATCGCCCCTTGGCGTGAGTGGGACTTAAACAGCCGTGAAAAGCTTTTAGCCTATGCAGAATCTGCTGGTATTAGCATTGAGAAAAAGCCTAATAAATCGCCATACTCAATGGACGCAAACCTGCTTCATATCAGCTATGAAGGGCAGATTCTAGAAGATCCAAATGCTGAGCCTGAAGAGGATATGTGGCGTTGGAGTGTCTCACCGATGAACGCACCAAATGAACCTGAATCTATCAAGCTTGAGTTTGAAAAGGGTGATGGCGTGGCGATTAATGGAGAGAGATTAAGCCCGGCAAGATTCTGGGCGAAGCTCAATGAGCTAGGGGGCAAACACGGCATAGGGCGGCTTGATTTGGTAGAAAATCGCTATGTGGGTATGAAATCTCGTGGGTGTTATGAAACACCCGGTGGCACAATATATTT
Organism: Helicobacter bilis ATCC 51630; assembly: GCF_000686565.1. GTDB lineage: Bacteria > Campylobacterota > Campylobacteria > Campylobacterales > Helicobacteraceae > Helicobacter_A > Helicobacter_A bilis. The sequence continues at coordinate 1,473 of NZ_JMKW01000056.1, read as the reverse complement.
AAAAGCTCATCGTGCGATAGAATCTTTGTGTCTTGATAGGGAAGAGGCACATTTAAAAGATTCTATAATGCCAAAGTATGCAGAGCTCATTTATAATGGCTATTGGTTTAGCCCGGAGCGAGAGGCACTTCAAGCATTGATTGATAAGACACAAGAGCGTGTGAGTGGCGTGGTGTCTTTGAAGCTGTATAAAGGCAATGTGATTGTTGTAGGAAGAGAGTCTAAAAACTCACTCTTTAACGCCGCATACAGCACCTTTGAGGAAGATTCTGTATATAATCAAAAGGACGCCGCAGGGTTTATTAAACTCAATGCTTTGCGTTTTATCATTGCTGGGAAAAGTAGGGGGTAGTAGGCTACCTTGCTTGAAATATGAAATAAGAGTGGCATAATGTAATGCAATCTTTAGAATCTTGCACTTGTCATACAAAAGCCTTGCCCTCCTGCCATACTGATTATTCTTGTCATACCGACTCTCCCCCTTGTCATACTGAGCGTAGCGAAGTATCTACAATGGAATCTAGATTTTTCGCTAACGCTCAAAATGACAAGGAAAATAGTATCAAACAACAAACATAATGGAGTGCAATAATGGAATCTTGTAATACAGAATCTAGCTTAGATTTACCTTTAGAATCTCTCTCTTTACAACCCTTTCTACAATCTCTCCATAAAGAGCAATGGCAGGAAGTAAGGCTTGGGGAAATAGTTGATGTTAAACACGGATACGCTTTTGCAGGAAAAAATATAACCACAGAGCATACACCAAATGTTTTGGTTACACCGGGAAATTTTCACATAGGGGGTGGTTTTAAAAGTCAAAAATTCAAATATTTTAACGGAGAAATTCCAAAAAGTTTTATCTTTAGCACAGGCGATATAATTGTAACTATGACAGATTTAAGCAAAGATGGAGATACGCTGGGATATTCCGCAAAAATCCCTAAGGATTCAGAACATATTTATTTGCATAACCAAAGAATTGGATTACTTCTATTTTTGAGAAGTGATATTTGTAAAGATTTTATTTATTGGTTGCTAAGAACTAAAAATTATCAAGCTTTCATAGTCAATTCTGCAACAGGAACTTCCGTAAAGCATACCTCTCCAAAATTAATTGGAGAATACAGATTTCCGCTCCCACCACTTACCACACAACAAAAAATAGCAGAGATTCTAAGTAGCTTTGATGATAAGATAGATTTACTCCATAGGCAAAACAAAACTTTAGAATCTCTAGCCCTTACCCTTTTTCGCCATTACTTTATAGACAATCCAAAGCGCAATGAATGGGAAGAAAAACCTTTAAGTGAAGTGTGTCAAATAAAAAATGGATTTGCTTTTAAGAGTGAAGAGTATAAAAAGATTGGGATACCAGTTGTTAGAACAACAAATTTTAAAAATGGTTTTGTAGAAAATCACAATTTAGTTTATCTCGATGAGAATGACAAAAACAAATATTCAAAATACTTA
>NZ_JMKW01000055.1 GCF_000686565.1 Helicobacter bilis ATCC 51630 | reverse complement strand
AAAGCAAGTTTTGTAGAATAATTATAAATTTTCAAGCATTGTCCCAAGCTTGTTTATATGCAAAGATTTGTTATAGTTTTGTCTTGCTCATAAGCCACTTTAATATTTTGGATATATTCTAAAATTTCTAAGTTTTTAATGCTAAATTTTCTTTATACTTCCACATATCTTTATTTGTTGTTTATGCCCTCATATGTATTTTTTGAATGTCTCTAAAAAAGTTATACAAAACAACACACAAAGCATTGCTGCATATTAAAATATGCTTTATATGTTAATAAAGCATATAAAACCGCATACTTATTTTAAAATACCACCGGCACACATAATGCAAAACATGATGTATGATTTAATATGCTTCTTAATTTTATGTGATATGCAATACATACAATAAGCAACTTTTATAAAAGCTTTCAAATACAATGTAGAATATAGTAACTATCGCATATAGTTTTAATATAATTTATCATTATAATAATACATATTATTATTCATAATGTACATAATTCCACCTATTAATGATATTAATTATTATAATATGAGGTTAAAATGAGATTATATACATTTGCGTTTTTTGCAACATTGCATTTGAGTTATGCTTTAGCTTATCCATTACTGGATAGCAATACAACTCAAGAAGAAATCAAAGGCGATATAAAAACACATACACTGCAATCTGTCGTTACAACTGCCACAGGCAAAGAGCATTTACAAAAAAGATGCACCAGCTTCAATTACCATAATCACACAAGAAGAGATAGAATCTAAACCGCACAAAGATTTGGCAGAAGTGTTATCAGGCATACCCGGTATTGATATTGGAGGGGGTATGGGTAGAAGTGGCAATGCAGAGATATCTGTGCGAGGTATGCCTAGCGATTATACATTAGTGCTTATAGATGGCAAAAGACAAAGTGTAAGCAGGGCAATAAACACTTTCAATAATGGTTATCAGCAAATCGATAATGGTTTTTTGCCGCCATTAAATGCGATTGAAAGAATCGAGATTATAAGGGGACCATTAAGCACCTTGTATGGCAGTGATGCAATGGGTGGAGTTATAAATATTATCACAAAAAGGCATATCAACAAATATGGACTGAATTTAAATATTGAGACAATACAAAATGAGCATAGGTATTTTGGAGGGCATTATGTTGCTAATATGTTTGGTGTTATTCCCATTATTAAAGATGTATTGGGGATACAATTGCGTAGTCGCTTTTATTATCATAGTCCATCAAGCATAATGCTATCAGGTCCAATACAAACAACAACAGGCGACAACAATAATAATAAGAATTACACATTAGGACAAATTGTTACAAGCACGTCAGATGGTGGGATAGGAAACACAACAGAGGGGTTAATCTTTGATATTGGTGGACGGATTTTATGGAATCTAGATTCACAAAATCACATTTACTTTGATACACAATTCGCAAAACAATTATATGATAACAGCAAAGAGCAGTGGGGACCACATACAAGTGTAGTAAGCGATTATATCATCATGCGTAATAATTCAATATTAGCCCATGAGGGAAAATACCATAATTGGAGTATGCAAAACTCCATACAACTCAACCAAGCATACAATGATGGCAGACTGAATTCACTCACAACACCACCAACACCAAGGGATATTCAGGGTAGAGATGTGATATTAGAATCTAGGGCATTTATGGATTTGGCATTTAACAACACATTGAGTGTTGGTATGCAATATTGGTATGCGTATATGCAGGATTTAATCGGCAATCCTAGCACATTTTCACAACATACCATATCTTTGTTTGCCGAAAATGAATGGGAGGCAAGGGATAATCTAAAGCTTACTTTCACCTTGCGTGAAGACTATAACTCTCGCTTTTCCTTTCATACTACGCCAAAAGCCTATATAGTATATGAGCCACTGCAAGATTGGCTTACGATAAAATGGGGGATAGCATCAGGTTATAAAGCACCCTATCTTAATGAACTAGTAGATGGAGCAATAGGACTTGGCAATCAAGGCAGCAGGGTAACAATTGGCAATCCAAACCTAAAACCAGAAACAAGCCTTAGTCAAGAGCTAACTCTATTGAGCGACAATGATTATGTGGAAATGGGAGCCACATATTTTTACACATTCTTTTGGGATAAGATTACAAATGTAAGCTATACAAAAGATAGCCAGATATGCACTCATGCGTATAGTAATGCATGTGCTAGACGAGAAAATGTTGATAAAAGTAGTATTCAGGGTTTAGAGTTATTTTTAAGTATGAAGCCTATTTACAACATTGCTTTTGACATGAACTATACCTTTACTCATAGTAATCAATTAAGTGGTAGTATGCAAGGATATCCTTTGGAAAACACGCTAACACACCTTTTTCATTCAAAACTAAGTTGGGATTATAAAAACCTGCATGTATATATGAGGACAGAGGCACAAGCAGGGAGATTTCGCGGGTTAGATCCTAGCAAAAACCCTGTGCGTTATTCCATATTGGGCAACTACTATAAACCCTTTTTTCTCATGCACTTGGGAGGACTTTATAGATTCAATAAGAATCTAAAAGTTGGCTTTGCCATTTATAATCTTTTTGATATAAATTTTATAGATTTTAGACATGCTGATTTTTATCCAAACGCTTCGACAAAAAAGGGGTTACTCTACTTTTTCAACATGTATAGTGTCATTCAAGAAGGCAGAAGATATTATGCCAGTCTAAACATTGACTTTTAACTAGACTTACATAAGGATGCGATTGCGTGGGTTAGAAATCTGCGAAACAAGGTTATATTTATAAATCTATTTAGAATCTGCTTTAGACTAAATTCAACTCAAAACATTTTTTTAGCTCAAGTTAAACCTAGGCAAAGCATCTTGTGCTTCTCCCAAGCCATTTGCTTTCTCATACACAATGCGTGTAATAGGATAGGCGATATGGATATCATCTTCATTTAAAAATTTTTCTACTATTTCTTGAGCTATTACACTTTTTAGTTTCAGTGTGCCATAAGCATAGTTTTGAAACCATACAGAAATATCCATGCCATTTTCTTTGACAAAGTTAAATACGCGTGGATCGACATTTAGGGCAGAGTGAGCTAGGGCGAATCTATCTCGCATTCTTTGCATTTGACTTCTTGTTTGTTCTGTATAGAGCTTTGCATGTGTGCTTGCAACTTCAAGGGCTATCTTTTTTGCCTTTGTGATATTAGAATCAAAAGTGATACACACAGACACACTATCCCATATATTTTTCAAATCCCCATAAGTGTAATTTGAGATTAGGTTTGTAAAAATGTAGTTATTTGGGATAAAGATAAGTCGTCCTGCACGATGATTTTCCCTATATGAAGTCTGCGTAATATCATCATAGATTGTAATGCGAAGCATAGATATATCTAGCACATCGCCGATGAATACTTCATTTTCTTTCTTTACTCTGATTCTATCGCCAACATGTATGCTACCGCCAACCACAATCACAAGCCAGCCAAGTGTGCTCATAAACATATCTTTCATAGCGATAGCCACACCAGCTGATGCAAAACCTACCATTGCCACCGCATAAGTCGCATTATCAATGTATGCAAATAGCAAAATAAGAAAAATAATCGTAATGTTAAAGACATTTATAACCTTGCTTGTAGTATATGCCCTTTCGTGATGTTCTATATAGCGTTTTGCGATGAGTTTTAGGAAAAAGGCTATAACTATGCTAAGTAAGATTCCAATGCCAATGTAGATGAGTTTTAGAATCTGATTTTTGATTTGATATTCTAGGTTTGCTTCGATTTCATCGGCGTCTTTGTTGAATACATCTATTGTTGTTTCAAGGATATTTCTCGCACTCTGCAACTCGAGATTCTGTTCTTGTGTGATTGCTAGTGCGTCTTTATAGGGCTTTTTTTCTGTATTGCTTATTTTTGTGTTTTGTGTGATTTCATTTAGGATTGTGCTTTTTTTGTCTATTATGGTGAGTAATTTATCTAAATCTTGCTGATTGTGTTGCATATTTGCCTTTATGCTTGATATGTGTTTAATGTAGGAGAATGCGCTAAAGATTTCAAATGGATTTGTAAGTGTTGGTGCGGCTTCAAGCATGGGTTTATCAAGTAATTCGCCAAAGGGCTTTGTGCGATATTGCTCTAAGAGATTTTGCTGCTTTTTTAGTGTAACTAGTCTATGTGTCTTTTGTGCTTCAAGTGGGGCTAATAGGGCTTCTTTCTCAAGATCTGTTATTTCATTTGAAATGTCGTGATAGCTTTTAAAATTTTCATATCTTTTCAGCCATATACTCTCTGTTTTATGCAATGCCATATCAAGCTGTTTTAACTGCTCTATGTAAGATTGTAATGTGGTATTTTTTGTTGCTACAAAATTTTTAGATTCAATAGAATCTTGTGTTGGTATGGAATCTGCCTGCGTCGCAAAAGCATTTATACCACACAAGATAAAAAATATAAAATACACAATCTTTGTGTTATGCAAACTCATGCAATACCTCATAGAGAATCTGTTTATCTATATCATTATGAATATCTGCTTTGATTACTTCCTTTGATTCAAGTAAAACAAAATGGAGTTTAGAATCAAGACTTTTTTTATCATAGAAAAACGCATTATAAAAAGTATCTATATCTTTTATTTTATACTGCGTGGGTAGTCCCACTCTTTTAAGTAAATCATGGATAAAATCGCTAATCTCACTTGATAATATACCAAGCTTAACTGAAAGCCTATTTGCCATGACAATCCCCATGCTAACCGCCTCGCCATGCAAAAACTCACTATATTCACTCTCTAACTCTATGGCATGACCAAAAGTGTGCCCATAATTTAGCAACGCCCTTAATCCATGCTTCTCTTTTTCATCTTGTGTTACAACACTAGCTTTTAACTCTATGCTTCTTTGGATATAAAACTCAATATCACGCATATTGAAATCTTGCAATAAAGCATACTCAAAACACGCAAAAATCTTTATAATCTCTGCTACACCCGCTAAAAACTCTCTCTCTGGCAGTGTGCGTAAAAATATAGTATCAACAAATACTTGTTTTGGCTGATGAAATAAGCCGATTAAGTTTTTACCATATTTATTATTTACTCCACATTTACCACCCACACTTGCATCAACCATAGCAAGCAAAGTAGTAGGAATGCTAATAAAATCAATCCCTCTTTGAAATATCCCACTAGCAAAGCCCACCATATCTGTAATCACACCACCACCAAGTGCTATCATTAAAGCATTTCTATGCAGTTTATGCGAAAAAGCAGATTCTAGAATCTTATCTATTGTTTGCATATTCTTATGTGTCTCACCATCATCAATAATACAAACATTCACACTTTTAGCTTTTATGATGGATAACACATATTCTAAATACAGATGCTCTAAATTTTTTGAAGTGATAAGAAGTATATTTTTATCTTCAAATTTTAATGATGATATTTTGCCTATTGTAACCGGATATTTTTGTGATCCCGTATCTACTATAATGTTTTTTTTCATAGGTATTGCATTAACCTCCGCATATCATTGTGAAGAATAGTTTTGTCTTATATTGTAGCTTAAAATAAAATGATAGTGTTTAAAAATTATCCTTATGATGATATTTTGTTACGATTTTATACATTATGTGAATTTTGTTTTATAGCTGTGCGTTATGCCCCATAAAGTTATGGAATCTAGTGTTAAATCATTAAGTTTTGATATAATGCTAAGTTTTAGATTCTATTAAAGGATAAATATGGAGATTGTATCGCATTTTTCCCAACTCATCTATCAAGAAAAGATTCCAAACAATCTAGCAGATACACTAAAAAATCTAATAGACACACAAAAAGATACCCTACTCTCTCTACCACCAAAACTTCAAGCCCTAATCCTATCAACACATAGCACAAATATCAATCTCTATGAAAAAAGCGAGACTTTCCAATCCATTTACACACAATGTATGCCACAATATAAACTCGATATAGAATCTATAAAGTTACTGCAATACGCACTTTTAAGCGTTGTAAATGCAGCGGAGTTAAAGCATTTAAAAGCACATATCCTGCGACTCAATGCAGCAGAATTAATCACAAATCAACACGCAAGAAGCCTTGCAAACTTTTGCACACAAAGTGCATTCCAAGCACAGCAGGTAAAAGAAGAACACAAGATTCTAAACCTTAAAACATTATCTATTGAACTCTCACAGATTCTAAAACGACTGCATGAGTTAAAACTCCATGATAAATACTACAATACCCTAAATACAATCTATACAAACGCACAAAATCATAAATTCTCAATAGGCATCACAGGCGTATTAAGTGCTGGTAAAAGCACATTTCTAAACGCCTTATTAGGCAAAGAAATACTAGGCAGCTCGACAATCCCAGAGACAGCAAATCTAACGATTCTAAAATACAGAGATACAGAATCTGCAGAAGTGTTTTTCTGGAATACAAATGAATGGGAAGAGCTTAAAAAAGCAGGGCAGTATGATAAAAGTTTGCAAAGCTTTGTAGTAGAGAGCGAGGGAATCTTTGGCGATAGACTAAAAAACTACATAGCAGATACTACAAAGAGTGAAAGCATAACACTTGATAAACTAAGCACTTACACTTCCGCAAATCATGAAAGCAAGCTATGCAATCTAGTGAAAGAAGTAGCCCTTTTTACCCCGCTAAAATTCTTGCAAAATGGCGTTGAAATCGTGGATACACCCGGGCTTGATGACCCTATCACAAAGCGAGAGGAGATTACAAAAGACTATATCACACAATGTGATTTACTTATCCATGTGATGAATGCAAGTTGCGTAGCAACTCAAATTGACATTGACTTCATCTTAGAATCTCTTTTAGGGCAAAATATCTCAAGGCTACTTATCGTGCTAACAAGGATTGATCTAATCGGTGAAAAAGAGTTAGCCCAATCACTTGAATACACAAAGACAAGCTTAGCCACTCAACTCAAAAAAGCAGAATATAGCGGCGATATAGATTCTATAATTGAGCGAATTGACTTTATCCCTGTTGCAAGTTTCTTAGCACTTCTGCATAAGACAAATAGGGAAGAAGAGGCTTTAAGGCAAGGCTTTTCACTGGAAAAAACGGGGATTTTAGCTGTTGAAGAGTATCTAGACAAAATGCTACTTGGTGAGAATAGTATGAAGCAAAAAGATATTTTATACCTTGCTTATCGTGGCTTTTTAAAGACAATAGAGCAATGCAGGGAAGAAATGCGTATGGAATCTAGCCTTTTAAATGCCTCTGAAAATGAGCTAGAAGAGATGATTGCAAATCTAAAAAATGAGCAAAACAAGCTATCTTTGCAGCTAGATTCTAAAAAGCAAGAGTTAAAAACAAAACAAGATGAAATGCAAGAGTTTCTAAGCGTATTGCAAAATAGCATGCAAAAAAGCTTAAAAAGAGAGCAAGAAAGACTACAAACTAGAATCTTTGATGAAGCGACATATAGCTATACAAAAGGCACACAGGTAGATTCTAAGCGGATAGAAGAGATTCTAGAATCAGGGCTTAGCGATTGTTTTAGCGATGTAAGCAGGGATTTTAAATATAAACTTGCTAAAAAAATCACTCAAATATTGCTTGATGAAAATAATGACATAAAGCAGCCAAAAGTTAGCTTTCACGCACCAAAGGAGCAAATCGCAAAAAGTGTTGCAACGCTAAAAGATTCTATCCCTAAAGCTATTAGTAGCTGTGGTAAGGGAAAAGAAAATGAACTCTCAATTAAATTGCAAGAGATTTTTACTGAATCTTTTAAGCTTTTCACACAAATCCTTATGGAAAAAAATAAAGAAGTAGAAACAAAATTTTTAGAATATTTTTCACAGATACTGCAAGCCCAAGAAGAGATTGTAAAAACACAAATCACAGAAAAAGATTCTATATTGCAAGACACATTAGAAAAAAGAAAGCAAAACTACACACAAGAAATGCGAGATGCTATGCAGACAAAGCAAACAGAACTCACGCATATCGCAGAAGAGCTTGCCTATATCACACAAGCGTTGAAATAGTCATTAAGGTAAGTTTAGAATCTTTAGGATATTGTATTAAAGCCACAAGGATTCTAAGCTATATGAAGCGAAGATGAATATCTAACTTGGATTTGTGGAACAAGGCTTCGTCTGCCACAATTTCTATATTCTAGATTCTGCGTTGGCTCTTTGGTGTTTTTAGTGGATTTTCCCATCAAATATGCTTTTATAACGCGATTCCTTGCGTATTTATTGCTTGGCTGTTTGCATTCTTTACTGAAATACACGAGATTTTCACTCATGCTTTTGACAACTTTATTTATAGCTTATGGGTATATATAGTTTAAACATGCTAATTGTTTGGAAGAAAATCATCAAGTGTATGAATGAGTGTATATTCACCCTTATCTAATTCCGCTGAATTTTCATGCTTTTTATCCCTGCATAGCAAATATCGCTTTGTTATACCTGCATTTTTAGCTGCCATAATATCAGTTAATCTATCACCAACAAGACAAGATTTACTAAGGTCTAAATCTAAATCATTCATGGCTTGTATAATCATGCCACTTGCTGGTTTTCGCCTTATCGTATCATGTAGTAGCGGACAAAAATAGATTCTATCAAAGCGAAAGCCTAGTCGCTCTTGCATGTAATCTTGCATATAAGAGCTTAATGATAAAAAGTCCTTGATAGTGTAGTAACCCCTTTCAATTCCCGATTGATTTGTAACTACAACGAGCTTATACCCTTGCTTTTTAAAATGTGTAACACAAGGAAAGAAATCATCATAGAATCTAAAATCTTCCTTTTTATACACATAAGATAAATCCACATTAATCACACCATCCCTATCAAAAAATACTGCTTTATTTTTTGCCATAACTTGCTCCATAATGACTATATTTTAGAATCTAAAGACAGAATTTATAGCCTATGCCCCACACGGATTGAATGAATTTTGGCTCTTTAGCAGAATCGCCAAGCTTATTGCGTAAGTTCCTAATATGTGTATCAATACTGCGTAATCCCGTGTCATCATGGATCGCATTAATAGTGTGTGCTATCCTCTCTCTGCTTACAGGTTGTAAGCGATTATCCACCAAAAAAAGTAAAATATCAAACTCTGTATTTGTAAGCTCAATATCTTCATTATAAAGTTTTATTGTGCGTCTTTTTGCATCAATATTTAACGCACCAAAAACCCTTTTTCGTGGCTCAATCCTTCGCAATAAAGCCTTTATCCTTGCGATTAACTCGACTGCTTCATAAGGCTTTGTCATGTAGTCATCTATGCCAAGCTCAAACGCACGGATTTTATCGCTTATATGTGTAAGTTTTGATGAAATGATAATGGGTATTTGCGTATGGCTCCTAATCTTTCCGCATAACTCAAAGCCATCAATCTCGTGGTCTAAAAGCTCTAAAATCACCGCATCAATATCATCTTGTGCGATTTTTTCTAGAATCATAGAAACATCACTCAAGCATAATGTCTCAAAACCAGCTTGGCAGAGACTGCTATGCAAGGACTCTTGGAGATCTATATCATTATCTATAATAAGGACTTTTGGCATTTCTGTTCCTTATAGAATATAGCTTGATAAAATGTGTATTTTGCTTATCCCACATTGTAACAAATACAAACCATACGCTATACAATCTAATACAACAACAAGCTAAAATAAATTCGTATTATAATGTTTTCCAGCATAAAAGTCTATAAAAAAGCAAGATATGCAATATATTTTTAACAAAAACTTGACATTTTGTTATATTTCATACACAAAGACTTGCAATATAAGTGCTAACAAGATGGGTGGTAAGAATAAATGGTGCTTTTATTCGACTTGCTTACGCTGAAAATGATAGGTTTAGAATCTAGAGTTATTAATTTATCACTAACTATACATAGTTGCGAGATTTTCATATAAAGTATTTATATTTTGTGTTTGTGCGTTATATATCCAATGTTTATCAAAAAATGTTTTTTTGCCTGAATTGCCATTTATATCTAATAAATAGAATTTATTATCTTTTTGTCTTTGATTTTGCATTTGCCTTTCTAAATCATCTGGGATATATCCAAATCCACCATCAGAAATAACGATTAAATCAGATTTTTTTAAAGTCATCTTGCTGCATTGTTTTAAGCCCCTCTTTTAAGGCTGGGGCTACATCAGTGCCACCACCAAAGCTCATCTCTAAAAACTGCATAAGCTTTGCCATGCCGCCCTTGCCACTTAGCTCCATAGTCTCTATGCCTATGGAAAAGTTGATAAGATAGCAAGCCCTTTTTTGTGTATTTGCCTTTGTTGCTAGAAAGAGTGTTAGGGCTTTTGCGATATATTCTGGATTACCCATCATACTGCCGCTTGTATCTACACAGACTATTATCGCACCTTCGTTTTTCTCTCTTTTCTTTTGCTTTTTTGTTTCTATCTCTTTTTCTATTTCTTCTTGTGCTTCTTGTGTGATAGAGTGATAGCCTTGCTTTTCAAAGCAAAAAAGGCGGTTTTGAATGTATTTTAAATCAAATAGTAACTCTAAGCTTTCATCTTCTAGCATTGCTAATTCTTGTGGTAAAAGATTCTCTAAATCTCTGCCTAAAGTTACCCCGCATATCTCTTCTTTATATCGTTTTGTGGGGATTATTTGCGTATAGGAATAGCTTTTTAACTCTTTTATTTTTTGTATTTCACTTTCTTCCTCTTCTTTTTCTAGTCTGCCTAAAAGCTCGGCTATTTCTTTTAAGGCTTTGCTATTTTGTATGGTGTTAAAATATTGCTTGATTGTATTTATATCTATGCGATTTCTTATACCAGCACCATTGTCAGTGCCTTTGCCTCCGGGCATCTCTATTCTCTGTCCTTTTAGCTTATTTTGATAAGATTCATCGCCTAGATGGCTTACATCTAAGCCCTGCTTCATCTCATCCAATACTCCACTAAATAGCTCTCCAGCACCACCCAAATTGTTTAAAAACTCTTTTGTTTCAAGTAAAGATTCTAAATAGTCTGTTAGCCTTTGTTTATAATCTCTTGTTTGTTTTAGCTTTTCTTGGTCTATATATTCGTTTTTCTTAGATTTTAGCATTTGCTCCCAAGCGTTTAGGGCATATTGTCGTTTATCAGTAAGGGTTATATCCTTTTGTTCTTGTTTATTGAGTAGTGAATCTAGCGTGCCTTTATGCTTTTTATTGTAAGTGTCAAACTCTTTTATATCATCTTTTAGTGTTTCAATATCTTGCGTGGGTGTGAGCTTTCGCCTATGGTGTGCTACCTCTTCTTTTTTAAAAGGATGGGAATCTTGCAGGGAATCTTGCTGGGCTTGATACTCTTCATGGGCTTTTGCTAAATGCTCTTGCACTTCTTTATCTTGCAATAACTCTTCATAGCGTAAATTATTCTGTATATCTTGTGGTATGTGCTGCATAATGTGCCTTTTATTTCACCTTAAGAATATAATAATTATCTATACCATTGCGGGTATGATCTCATAGAAGTATTGTAAAACATATGATCCATATTCTTCACATTACTTACATCCCAATTATTTAATGACTGATTAAAAGATTTTGCCGTGTTAAACATACTTCGCATATTTTCCACATTACTTACATCCCAGTCATCTAGTGGTTGATTGAAAGAAATTGCATGCTCAAACATACTTCGCATATTAATTACATTGCTTACATCCCAAGATTCTATACCGCTAAAGTCCGTTCGCTTTGAGTTTTGAAACAGTTCGCTCATATCTATAATCTCACTTGTATCAATATCACCTAAATAGATACTTTCATCTTTCACAAGTTCTTCCAATTCTTCTTTTGTTGTTGGCTTTATTTTATCTTGCTTTTTCTTTGCTTCATTACTCTTTTTTGTCTCGCCATACTTTGGCGGTATGGGTGTAGGTTGATTCTGTATAATATATTTTAATTGCTCTACTGCTATGCTTAGCTGTCTTAGCTCTACTTGTGTCTGTGTAATATCATGCAAAGCACTACAATAGTCATTAGTAGTTAAAAATGGATTTGCTATTTTATTTCGTGTGGTTTCAAAAATTTCTTGTAATTTGATTTTACAAGTATTAATATATTGCATAATATCATTACATACTTTGGTGTATAAATCTTTTGTTGTTGGATTCATTTGTTTTGGTTTGCCATGCTGATAAAACTCTGCAATCGTTGCATCATAATGCTTACTATACTCTTCTTTCAAGCTTGATATATCAAATTTAGCATTTTGCATACTGCTTTGTAATGCTTTAGCAATAATCTTATTCACTACTTCTTTTTGTGCTTCATCACTCCATAGGCAATGTGCTAAAAGCATAATATCAATAGGCTGGACCTCATCTCTATCACTTAGTGCTGCCGCTGTCTTTAAAAGCTCTGCCATAGCCCTCCAGCGTCTATCGGATACATAAATGCCATTATGTGAGATTGGCTCTTGTGTAGATTCTATACTTTGGTTTTTAGAATCCTGTCGAGATTCTATTTGACTAGATTCTGTATTGTCTTGCGCTAGATTTCTTAAGCGCAATGATTTATTATAAGATTCTATACTTGCTTTAAGGAAGTGCATGGCTTCTTTTGCTTCTTGTGAGAATTTTATCTTTTTTGCTTTTTGCGTGATGTCTTGTAATTCTTGTGTGGTGATGGGATTTGTAACTTCTATTTCTACAATATCTTCATCTAGCAGGGCTTCAAAGCTAGACTTTTGCTCTATAGGCAATACGCTTAAGCGGATAACAAGCCTATCATATAAGGCTTCTAGCCCTTGATTTTGCATAGGGAATTCATTACTCGCACATACTAGCCCTTTTAATGGGACTTTTATATCTGTATTGCCATCGCGATAGATCTTTTCATTAATGATTGTTAAAAGTGTGTTTAGTATTGCTGGAGAGCTTTTCCATATCTCATCTAAAAACGCAAAATGTGCTGTGGGTAGATAGCCTTGTGTGCTTCGTGTAAGGCGATTTTTCTTTAACTCTGCTATGTCGATTGGACCAAAGATTTCTTCTGGTGTGCTGAAGCGATTCATTAAATAAGCAAAGAAAGTGTTAGAATCTGCTTTTTTAGAATCTAAATTTTTAAAATTATTCGTGCTTATATAGCCTTCATCATTACTTGGGCTTTTGTTTTGATTTTTAGTTTCCATATCAAAGGCTAATGCCACTCGCCTTGCAATAAGACTCTTTGCTGTGCCGGGCGGTCCATACAAAAAGGCTGATTTACCACTTAGAAATGAAAGCAATACAAGCTTTATAGCTTGGTCTTTTTCATACACACCTTGATTTAACTCTTTTATAATGGATTCTATACGATTTTTGTAGCTC
>NZ_JMKW01000054.1 GCF_000686565.1 Helicobacter bilis ATCC 51630 | reverse complement strand
AAGATATAAGCATGTGGAATATCAGCAAGGTAAAAAATAAAACAAAAATGCTATATCGCTCTGGTATGCAGCAAATCCCTGTGTGGTATAAAGAAGAATTTCAAAAAGAGCAAGAAATAGATTCTATGAAAAGAGAGGAATATAGATAGTTTTTAGGAATCTATGCTAGATTTTTCGCTGCACTCAAAATGACAACCCAATGGTTTGGAATCTAAGGTTGTGTCATATTTGCAAGTGTGGGCAAGAGCTTTGGTCGTGCGAGTGCGTAAGCACGAAATATCTTTTATAGAATCTAAAATATTGCTATATTGCACCCACCCAAAGGCTTGGAATCTAAAAATGATATTTCACCTTTTTCGTAATGCTCAACATGACAGGATTTTTGAGTGTCGCTAAAGTGTTTTACGCAGATATAGAAAGTAAATAATCCAAATAGGGCTTATAGATATTATATTTTTTGTTATAATCTTACTTTATTGTTTGAGAATCTAGCTTCACAAAAAGGAAAAAGAATGAAAAAAGTAGTCCTTATCATTACAGATGGCATTGGGCATAGTGAAAAGACAGAGTATAACGCCTTTTTTCATGCGAAAAAGCCGCATTATGATTATTTATTTAAACATGTCCCGCATTCACTTATTAGCACTTATGGCTTGAGTGTGGGATTACCAGAAGGGCAGATAGGAAACTCTGAGGTAGGACACATGAGTTTGGGCAGTGGGCGTATCCTTTATCAAGATTTAGTAAAAATTAATAATGCCCTGCAAGATAGAAGTATAGAATCTAATAAGGCATTAAATAGCATACTAGATTCTATACAAACCTTGCATTTATGCGTATTAGCAAGTGATGGCGGGGTGCATTCACACCTTAATCATTTAAAGGGTTTAGCCCTACTTGCAAAAGAGCGACAAAAAAAGGTTTTATTGCATTTAATCACAGATGGCAGAGATGTAAAGCCTCAAAGCTTTCTTTCCTATTTAGAATCTTTGCAAGAGATTCTATGTGATAGCATACAGATAGCTAGTGTTTGCGGGAGATTCTATGCGATGGATAGGGATAAACGATGGGATAGGGTGCAATGTGCCTTTGAAGTCCTTGCCTATGGGGATAATCCGCAGACTTGCAGTATAGAATCTTATATACAAAAGCAGTATGATGAGGGCGTATTTGATGAGTTTATAAAGCCTGCTAGCTTTAATGGCTATAAGGGTTTTAAGGCGTATAATAGTGATAATACGCAGCATTTTATCAATGAGACTAATCTAGATTCTAACACAGAGGGCTTTATCTTTGTAAATTATCGCAGTGATAGGGCTAGAGAGATTATTGCGAGTTTGGGGCTAAGGGATTTTAGTGAATTTCCTAGAAAGTTTTTCCCTAATCTGTTTATAGGCTGTATGTGTGAGTATGATGAGAATTTCCCTTTTCCTATACTTTTCCCAAAAGATAAGGTGAAAAATACTATTGCTGAGATTCTAAGTAAAAGGGGGCTAAAACAAGCCCATGTCGCAGAGACAGAGAAATACGCACATGTAACATTCTTTTTCAATGGTGGCAGGGAAGAAGAATGGGCGGGTGAAACAAGGCTTTTAGTAGCATCACCAAAGGTGAAAACCTATGATTTACAGCCAGAGATGAGTGCTAGAGAAGTTGGCGATGGAGTATGTGATTTTATCAATAAAGGCTATGATTTTATTGTTGTGAATTTTGCTAATGGCGATATGGTGGGACATACAGGCAATTTTGAAGCAGCGATAAAAGCTGTTGAAGCAGTCGATAAAGAGATAGCAAAGATATGGAATCTTGCTAAGCAAAAAGGATATAGCATAGTAATGACAAGCGATCATGGCAATTGTGAAGAAATGAAAGATGCCAATCTAAAACCACTAACAAATCACACGCTAGGCGATGTCTTTTGCTTTGTGGATTCTAATGGTATAGATTCTATACAAAATGGCGCGTTAAGCAATATCGCCCCAAGTATCTTAAAGCTTATGGAGATACCTATCCCAAGCGAGATGGATATGCCGTTGTTTTAGGCGTTTGTTGTGTGAGATTTTGTATGTTATAATACAAAAAGACTATATGCAAAGATTTAGCAATGAGACACAATAAATTTGCAAGCGATGAATGCATTAAAAATTATAAGAAATTAATGCAAAAAGCAAAAGATACCAAAGATATAAAGCATTAAAAACCTATGAGAAAGAGCGTATCGCAATTCTTAGAAATACTGGTAAGATAAACGGCATTTCATTTTTGCAAGTTTGGGCAAAATGCTTACGGGGATATGTAGCCACTAAAGTAAGAATCTTTACGATAACCTAAGATGAGAATTGTTAATGTATTGGACTGCACTGGAAATAGGTTTGCTTTACTTCTCACTTAAACATAAGTTGCTTTGCTAAATTCTACGCCTTTGCCTCAACAAAAACTTCTTTGGAAAGATTAAGCCTTGCAAATAGCATATCATCTCTAGTTGGTGTGGCGTTCTCTGTAGTCAGCAATCTATCGCCATAAAAGACTGAATTAGCCCCTGCAAAAAAGCATAAAGCCTGCAAGGAATCATCCATTTGCGCTCTACCTGCTGATAAACGAATATAGGATTTTGGCATAAGAATGCGAGCTAGGGCGATAATCCTTACAAAGTCAAAGCAATCAAGCGTTTCGCCATTTTCTAGCGGTGTCCCCGGAATCCTTACAAGCTGATTAATCGGTATAGATTCTGGTGGCGTGGGGAGATTTGCAAGTAAAACTAGCATATTAATTCTATCTTCATTGCTTTCACCTAAACCTAAAATCCCGCCGACACAGATTTTAAGCCCTGCATCACGCACATTTTTGATGGTATTTAGTCTATCCTCAAAAGTCCGCGTAGTGATAACATTGCTATAATATTCCTTTGAAGTATCAATGTTGTGATTATAGAAATCTAGTCCAGAATCTTTTAGCTTTTGCGCTTGATTCTCATTCAATAAACCCAAAGTTACGCATGTCTCCATACCTAAATCTTTTACCTCGCCTATCACCTCACAAAGCACCTCAAGGTCTTTATCGCTAGGGCTTCTGCCAGATGCCCCCATGCAAAAACGAGAGCTTCCTTTTTCTTTTGCAGCCTTTGCATATTTTAGAATCTGTTCTTTATCTAGCATACTCTCTTTTTTCGTGCCTGTGTTGTAATGGGCTGATTGCGCACAATATGAGCAGTTTTCGGTGCAAGCACCCGTTTTTACGCTTAAAAGTGTGCTTGTTTGCAGTGAGTTTGGATTGAAATTTTCTCTATGCAGAGTGTGTGCTTTATAGAGTAATTCCATAAATGGCAATTCAAAAATTTTATGTGCTTCTTCGTAAGTCATTGTTGATCTCCATGTTTATATAATATAAAAGTGTTTATTATCTTTTATTTAAGTTAATAATGCAATTTTTATCAACACTACATGTAAATATTTATATGCCTTGATAGTTTGAGTCAGGGGCTTTCACTTAACTACGACAAATGATAATTTGAATATGATTGAATTGTGTGAAGGTTTGTGCAACATGAGATGATGATTATAAAACCATGTTTTCATGCTAACCATTTTATTTTTGCCATCAATATGGTTCAAATATAATAGTAAAATAAACACCAAACCCCACAAACTTCGTATTCTACATCAAAAACTAAGCGGGTCTATATCAATATCAATACAATTTTTTATATCCCTTGTCGCATATTTTAGTGCATGTTGCAGGGCTTTTTGTAAAGTGAGATTACTATATGCGCGAAGCAGGATTTGATAATAATATTTCTTTTTTATCTTAAAGATACTTGCCTCACTTACACCTACAATCTCAAAAGCATAGTCATTTTCACACTGAATCTTATGTAAGACTCCAGCAAATTCTTTTGCAAGATTATGTGCTTTTTTCTCACTGCTATGTCCAAAGCGAAGCAGGGCAAGGCGGCAAAAAGGCGGATACAAGGGATTTCTCTCATGCAATATATAATGTAAAACTCTCGTATAATCGCCCCATAGATTATTTATAATCTCAAAATCTTTTGTTTGCACCAAAATATTTCCATGCTTTTTTCTCCCACTTCTCCCTGCGACTTGATATAGAAGTGAAAAACTTGTCTCATGCGCCCTATAATCTGGAATCTGCAGCATATAATCCATGCCAATAATCACACTCAAAGTAACATTGGGATAATCATGCCCTTTTGCTATCATCTGCGTGCCGATTAAAATATCGATTTTTTGCTCTCCAAAGTCATGTAGTAAGGCTGTGAGTTTTTTTTGTGTGCTAACATTATCTCTATCAAAGATGGCAATATTTGGCGTGAGATTATGAGATAAAAGGGCGGTTTCTAACTCTTTTTTAAACTCTTCTGTCCCCATACGCACACCACTTAGCATATCACTACCGCAGGTGTTACAAGCCCTCGGGATTTGACTTGTAAAGTTGCAATAATGACATACAAGCGCATTCTTTTTACTATGCAAACTAAGCGTAATGCTGCAATTTGGACATAGAATCTTTTGCTTGCAAGTCCTGCATAACAAAATCTTAAAATTCGCCCTTGTTGGCAAAAAGATAATGACTTGCTCTCCCCTTTCAAGTGTGCTAGTGATAGCATGAAGTATATGCAAACTTATGCCAATTTGCTCACTTTCATCATAATGCAGTGTTTGTGTGCTGTTATGAAATTTATTTTGCAAATGCAATAAATAGTTATGCTTTTTAGCTAAATAATAGCTTTTAGGGCTTGGCGTGGCACTGCCTAATATCACTTGAATGCCCTTTGTGCTTAGGAAAATGGCTAGATCTCTTGCATGATATTTTGGATTACTCTGTGATTTATATGAGTCATCATGCTCTTCATCTACAATGATTAAGCCTAGATTCTCAAATGGTAAAAATAAAGCACTTCTTGCCCCTGCAATGATTTTTAGCTTCCCATTTTGCAGGGATTGTAGTATCTTTTGCTTCTGTGTAGCTGTGCGTTTGCTATGCCATGTGTCCGCTAGGTTTGGGAAAGCGGTATTTAATCGCTCTTGCATTTGCGGTGTGAGTGAGATTTCTGGCATGAGTAGTAAGGCTTGTTTGCCCTCTTTGAGAGTTTTAGCAATAGCATGGAAATAAATCTCAGTTTTACCGCTACCTGTTGTGCCAAAGATAAGGCTTAGGGACCTTTTGCTGCATTCTGTAAGGATTTCTTGCTGATTGTTTGATAGGGTTTTTAGATTGCATAGGATTTCTGTTTGTGGGAGATTAGATTCTGCATTCTCTGTCAAATCTGGGTGAGATACGGGGCTTAGGGCGTAATTTTTAGAATCTAGATTCTTATCCAAATGGGTGGGTGCAGGGTGTAAGGGTGCAAAATTATTAGAATCTAGATTCTGTAAAAATTCGCCCTTGTCTATGCAATTTGAACGATTGTTTGAATTAGAGGGGTAGTCAGTATCGTTTAGATAACTCCTACCCTCTAATTCAATCAAAGCCTCCAAAGCCATAGAACAATTACTAGAATTTGTGGTTTTGTTTGCGTGGTTTGTTGGTGTAGAATCTAGATTCTTGTCATATTTAGATTCCATATCAAATGTTTGCTTACATTTAATATGATGATTAGATTCTAAATCCTCGTTTTTTTGTAGCTTAAAATTTGGCAGCCCACTTGAGTGAATGTTAGATTCTATTCTCATATCCTTTGGCGTGAAAACTTGTGCGGTAATACCTATGCTTTGTATATAGTAAGCACTCATAAAGGGCAATAAAATGTGTTGTGTTTGTGTATAACTAAAATGTGATTTTTTAGCTTCAAGTATCTCAAACTCAAAGTTTTGATTTGATATTATCTGCACGATTATGCCAAGCTCCATTTTATTGCGTACGCTTACCTGCATGATATCATATAGCACAACTTCATCGTGCGTATAATAAGTAAGTGGTGCAAGATTCCTATTAATAATTGCAACGACAATAAAGCACATAATACAATGAAACTAAGATTCTAAAGCTTGCACGATACGCATAAGCTCTTGTTCTGCGGCACTTTGATCTCTAAGAGTTGTTACAAAAAGTGTTAATAGTTCTTCTAGCGTGTATTGCTTTTGTGCAAATATGCTTACAATCTTTTGACGACAGATAGAATCTAGCTTTTCTAAACTTAGGCAAAACTTACGACTTTCAACTTGTATTGTAAGATGTGTTGGGATTGGAGTTTTATTTTGTATATCATTTTGCGTGTTATTGCTGTTTATGGAATCTTTAGTATCAGTGTTTAATGCGTTGCTAGTTTGTGGTATAGATTGCATGTTAGAATCTCTGTTTATAAAATCTGTGCTTTGTGCTAAACCAAAATCTATGAAATTGCGTATTTATGGGACTTCATGATATAGAATGTGGCATTTTTTCAACATCGTTTCGCATTATAATTCATTTAAACTTAAAATAAACTTAATTATATATTTTGCTCTTGCCGTATTTGTCTGTTATAACACATCGTGTAAGTTTTTAAGGTTTCTTACTTGTATAAGTGTGGCATTTTAACATTGCTAACAACCCTTAGATTTGTTTATTCTTGTATTTTTATTTTTCATCTCCAAGAATTCTCATATTATATGTAAATATTTACACCTAACAGACCATTTGGAACTCTATTTGCTTCACATATCAAAATTTCAATTATGGTAAAGGATTTCTATGCTACGCTCATTATGGTCAGGTGTGAGTGGGCTTCAAGCTCACCAAGTTGCATTAGATGTAGAGAGTAATAACATTGCCAATGTGAATACAGTTGGTTTTAAATATTCTCGTGCATCTTTTGTAGATATGCTTTCTCAAGTAAAACAAATTGCTACTTCGCCCTATAAAAATGGACTTGGAGGGCAAAACGACTTTTCAGTTGGTATGGGTGTTGGTATCAATGCGACAACAAAGGTTTTTTCGCAAGGTAACACACAAAATACAGATGTAAAGACTGATTTAGCTATTGAGGGAGATGGCTTTTTTATTATCAGTAGAGATAGGGGTGAGACAAAAAACTATACCAGAGATGGTGAGTTTTTGTTTGATGCAAAAGGGAATCTCGTAACAAATGGTGGTTATGTGGTGCAAGGTTGGAATAGACCGCCAATCGATCAGGGTTCTGGCTCTACAATGACTGATAATGAATTTTTCAAGGTAGATAATACAGGACCACTTGAAAGCATTCAAATTGACCCCGGTATGGTTATGCCTGCACGCCCTACAAGCAAGGTAACGCTTAGAGCAAACCTTAGTGCAGGAAGACATGTAGATGATGTGGTAAATGTCTCTGCTCTAGATTCTACAACTTATACTGCAGCTGATGGCATTAGTCCAAAGTATGATTCTAAAGGGAATCTTACTCAAATGGCAGAAGATTTTGGTGCGTTATTTAATGCTGATGGTGACTCTTTTGCGTTAAATGAAAATCAAGGCTTTTGGATGAGTTATAAGACTTCACGACTTGTGAATAATGTAGTTACTACAAAAGAGCCAAGCGTATTGTATCTTAACGGACAAAAAGTAAGCTTTACAAATGATTCTGGATTATCTGGCACAAGCACACTTGCAGCAGCAGTATCAGCCATTAATGCAGTGCGTGATAAAACAGGTATTGAAGCGTATGTAGATAATGGACAATTGCGACTTGAAAACCGCAATGAAATGGATGGCGATGAGAATACAAAAAATATTATCGTTACAAAAAGTGGGACAGGTGCATTTGCAAACTTTGTAGAAGGTGATAAAGACATCACAGCATTCCGCTATCGCTACACAAAGTCAAATGACCCAGATTCTACAACAGGGCAGTTTAAAACAACAGAAGATTTACGCGCATTAATGCAATATGATGCAAATATGATAAAAAGCCCGGGTAAAGAATATAAAGATAGCACAGCAAGCGTAAGCGTTACGCTTAATCGCTTTGGTATGTTTGAGATTTCAAACAAAGATAACGATGATGGTGTAACAGATAACTTGCAGATTATGGCAAGTGCATATAGCTCAGGGCAAGTATCAAGCAATATATTATTGCGTGATGCAATGCGTGCGTTAAACACCGCTTCACTTATTGAGGGTGGCTCAAGTGTAGCAAGTGGTAAATTCACACATGCAAGACATGCTACAAGTGTTGATTTATTTGACACTTTAGGCACAAAGCATACGATACGATTTGAGTTTATAAAAAGTGGTGGTAAGGAATGGACATTTAGAGCTATCGTGCCAGAACCAGCACAATTTATAGGTGGTAGTGCGGATAATCCAAATATGTTTGAGGGTGGTAGAGTGTCATTTAACAATGATGGTAGCTTAGCAGGTATGAATCCGCCTATGTTGCAGTTTGACCCAAAAAATGGTGCAGAATCTCCACAGAGAATTGAGCTAAACTTTGGTAAAAATCAAACTTTTGATGGCTTAACAAGTGTAGATAAGCGTTCAGAAACTTATAACATAGCACAAAATGGCTATAACGCTGGGGACTTGATGGATGTGCGATTTGATGCAAATGGTGCTTTGCTTGGTGCATTTAGCAATGGTAAAACTCTAGCATTAGCACAAGTAGGTTTAGCAAACTTTGCAAATAGTGCAGGTTTGCAAGCAGAAGGAAACAATATATTTTCTGAAACAGGCAATAGCGGTGAGCCAATCATAGGTGCAGCAAACACAGGACGAAGAGGCGGCGTGAGTGGGTCTAAGCTTGAGATGAGTAATGTGGATTTAAGTAGAGCTTTAACACAACTAATTGTCGTGCAAAGAGGCTTCCAAGCAAACTCAAAAGCCATTACGACATCAGATCAGATTCTAAACACACTTTTAAGCTTAAAGCAATAAGGAATATTTTAAGCGGTTGAAAGGAGGTAACACATGGATATTGTTTTAGCAATGCTTGCTGATAACGCGGCAAAAAAGATTGGTGAACAGAAATGGGATAAATTCCCTTATAGCATGGAGCGACACGCAAAGGAAAATGAGAGTGTGCAAAACTATGCTTTGTATCACTACATTATGAAAAATGCGATGCGTTATCCACAAGAATGGGTCATAAATGGCTATGGTGCAAAAGCGTTAGCAAAGGTATGTCTAAGCGGCAAGGAAGTAGAACTTAGCAGTATTGAAATTTTACAAAAAACAGGCGACTTGAGTGATGAGATAGTGCAACAAGAGGTTACAAAGACTTTCAGTCGAGCGAGTGAAGACTTCCCAGCACTAATAGATTCTGATAATATCTCTAGAGATGTATGTCTTGTGTTTCCACTTGAGTGGAAGTCTGTTGGAGCTTAAGCTTTTATTTAAGACTTTTATTGACTTTTAACTTATAACTTGTTTTATAAGTTTGGGTGTTATCATTTAACGCGATTACTCTCGCACGAATTTACGATGACTTTCTTTGCTTAGAAACTATACATTCACAAATTCTACGCATCAAAATCCAGTATCGCCCAAGCGAATAGGATCTAACCCCAACTAATGTATCTGCATGCTAACACAATGCAAACTTCCATGCTGTTGTATCAATGCTTCGCAGTTTATGCTTATGACATTATAGTCTGGTAGGGCTTTCTTTAGTATTTGTAGTGCGGTAAGGTCTGTTGGTTTATTATAGGTTGGCATAAGCAAAACTTTTTGATTTAAGAATAAGAAATTGACATAGCTTGCGGGCAGGTTGTTAGTAGGTAAATTATCATTAGATAGATTATTTACAAGCGAATTATTATTTATAGAATCTTCATCACACTTTGCTACATAATCACAAAATGGAAGTGGCACAAGGTTTAGATTATGTGTCTTTGCAAGAGATTCTAGCTCATGTTCCATAGCATTTAACGCACTGAAATGCGGGTTATTTAAATCATCGCATTTAATGTAGGCAATCGTGTTTTCATTGATGAATCTAGCAAGGGTATCAATATGGCTATCTGTATCATCGCCGAGTAAAAAGCCATTATTAAGCCATAGAATCTTTTCTACTTGCAATGTGCTTTTAAGATTTTCTTCAATCTCTTCTTTATTTAAATGCGGATTGCGATTTGCTTCAAGTAAGCATTGCGTATTTGTAAGCAACAGCCCATTGCCATTATAGTCAATACTTCCGCCCTCAAGTATCATGCCATAGGTTTCCATATTCTCAAAAAGCCCCATTTCATGCAGTTTAGTGTTTAGCTTATTATCAAGATTTGCAGGGTATTTTAGCCCCCAGCCATTGAATCCAAAGTTTGCATAGATATGCTCTTCTTCTGTTTCTTTGTTGATGATTTTATCTAGGATTCCAAGTTTATTGGTTTTGGTTTTACTACCTAGCATAGCATTTGTGATTTGTGCTAAAACTTGTGAGTGTTGCTTTTTCACAGAAATGGCAATGCTATCTCTAGCCCACAAGTCATTGCTCTCTAGCTCGATAATCTTGCATGGATATGCCTTTGTCTCAAGTGTGGATAGAAAATCTTGCAATCTAGTTTTTGCACCATTATCCTTTGGATGCACGATGAGAAATAAAGGCTCAACCTTTAGAATCTCTGTAATCAAGCTCTCATAACATTCTTGCACTTCCTCTAGATTCGCATTAAAATCACAAAATACATGCGGATAAATAAGCACGATCCCTTTTTGCTCTTCCCATTCTGCAAACATGTTCTACCTCCTAAGACTTACAACTACTTACTTCTTTGATACAATTATACATTAAAACATAACACTTAAAGAGAAAATATGCGGATTTTAAGTATTGAATCGAGTTGCGATGATAGTGCATTAGCATACACAGATGGTGATAGCACAAAGCTTTTATGGCATGAAAAGATTTCACAGGAAGTCTCGCATAGCCATTATGGCGGTGTTGTGCCAGAGCTTGCCTCAAGGCTTTTTGCAAGGGATTTAGTCCAGCTATTAGAAAATTTTAAGCAAAATTTTTCACTAAAAGATATAACCCATATCGCAGTAACAAATGAGCCGGGCTTATCTACCTCGCTTTTAGAGGGGGTAATAATGGCAAAGGCTTTAGCCCTATCTCTAAATATCCCTCTACTTGGCATAAATCATTTAAAAGGGCATATATACTCACTTTTTATAGAAGCTGAAGCGATTTTGCCACTTTGCGTTTTGCTTGTATCAGGTGGGCATACAATGCTACTTGAATGTTATAGCTACAATGATATGCGAGTAATTGCAAATACGCTTGATGATAGCTTTGGTGAATGCTATGACAAAGCGGCTAAAATGCTAGGGCTTGGCTATCCGGGCGGCTTAATCATAGATTCTATGGCACAAATGGCATTAAAAGAAAATATTGCCCCCATAGCCTTACCCATACCGCTTGTAAATCAAAATATACAGAGTTTTAGTTTCTCGGGGTTAAAAAATGCGTTTCGCTTGCAGCTTGAAAAAATGGAGTTAAAAACCCTTATACAAGATTCTAAAACACAAGATATAAAAAATAGCACACAAGCAAAGGCATTAGCCTTAGGACTACAAGAGAGTGCGACAACGCACCTTATCCAAAAATGCAGGTCCTATATGAAGCAAAATAGCCATATCAAGCATTTTGCTATCGTTGGTGGGGCTAGCGCAAACTCTATGCTAAGAGAGAAGGCACAAGCCGTGTCTTCACAATTTGATAAAAAGCTATTAATGAGTGAGTTAAAATATTGTAGTGATAATGCCGCAATGATAGGCAGAGCTGCTATCGCTAAAATACAATATGAAAGTGTAATGGATATGGAATCTAAAAGTAGCATAAATGAAGCGATATGGAATCTAGATTCTCCCCCAAATGGGCGGGTGCAGGGTTTAGGGTGCAATTCTTGGAATCTAGATTCTAAAGATTATAACTTAGACCACGCAACGCATTTAGATTTAAAACAGACTTTAGATTCTAACAAGATAGCTTGTCGTATTGAGCGTAGCGAAATATCTAAAAGTATAGATTCTAAAAAAGATATTTCGTGCTTACGCACTCGCACGAGCAAAGCTCTTGCCCACACTTGCAAATATGACAAGATTGCGGATTCTAGCGATTGTCATGTTGAGCAAAGCGAAACATCTAGTATGGAATCTAAAAAAGATTTTTCGCCTTTTTCAAAGGCTCACACAATCTGCAAGGATTTTTGCAAGTCTGGGTTTGTGGCTTCGCCACTTCACGCCCACACTTGCAAATATGACAAGATTACAGAATCTATTCAAAATAAAGATTCCATACATAACACAAACAAAACAATACAAAATCTAGATTCTAAAATCTACAATCCCCTATCCCTACAAGTATCCCCCCGCAATACAGAAATAGATACAGACCCAAACAGAGAATCTAAAAATCCATATTCACACTAAACCAATATCTTCTGCCTTCAGCAATGTAGTTATACATATTGCCAACTAGTGCATTGCCGGTATAATTGCTGCCATTGCTACCGCTAGTCTCCCAACCATATTGTCTATAATCTGCGAAGTTTTTGTCTAAAAGGTTATAGATAGCAAAATTTACTTTAAATTTTTCATTGATTCTATAAGTAGCCCCCAAATGTAAAAGCATAAAAGGTTTATAATATGCCCCTAGCACTTGCTGTTGTGCTGCATCTGTGCCAGGTCTCAAACCTCTAAAGCGATTGCCTTGCACTTCACTACGCAAATATACATGTAAATCTTCCCATGTATAGCCAAGCTTTGCGTTGAATCTATGGTCTAGCGTGTCTGTGAGTGGTGCGCCCTTTAGATTACCTGTTAGTTGCTCACTGCTTGTAAAAGTATAGCTTATATCAAAATTTACTCCATAAAGTGGTTTTATCCCCGCATAGAGTTCTACACCTTGTATATAGGATCTATCAACATTTATCGCGCGAGAGCAACCTCTGCTGAAACTCGTGCTACCGCATTTAGCCTGATCTGCACTGGTAGCTAAAGTCTCCGAGCTGATCTTATCCCAAAATAGACTATAAAAATAGGTGATTCCAGATTCAAAATAGTCATTATCTGTAAGAGCGGTCATCTCAAAGCTTAGACTTGTTTCAGGTTTTAGGTTTGGATTCCCTAAAAATGCAAGTTGCCCTTGTGCGCCAAAGCCATATTGTCCATCTATAAGCTGATTAAGATATGGTGCTTTATACCCCATGCTTACGCCACCTTTAAGCGTTAGCCAATCAGGGATAGCTTCATAAACCAAATATGCCTTTGGCGAAGTGTTAAAACCAAAGCGTGAGTTATAATCTTCCCTTAGCCCTAAAGTAAAGCGAAATCCATCAAAGGCTTCCCATTCATTTTCTGCGAAAAGGGCGAAAGTGTGTTGTGAAAACTGACTAGGCTTTGCTACCATATCCTGCATCCATGAAAACCAGTATTGCGCCCCAATGCTTAGATAGTTTTCATAAGGCAGGTCAATAAAGCCTTTTGATTCTAGAATC
>NZ_JMKW01000053.1 GCF_000686565.1 Helicobacter bilis ATCC 51630 | reverse complement strand
TTGAAAAAATGCGGATTTTAAAGAAATAAAGCCATAATACACAACAAATAAAATCCCAGCAGATGCGATAAGCAAGTTTAAAACTTTATTTTTCGCTAAAAACTCCCCTACCCCAAAAATCCCAAGTCCCATTAGAATCACATCGCAGATAAAGCAGATTCCACTCACCACAAAAACATAGTTACGAGTTATGCCCTGCTTAATAATAAAAGCGTTTTGTGCCCCAATAGCAACAATAAGCGAAAGAGATAAAAGAAAACCTTTTAGGAAAATCCCCATAAACCTACCCTATTAATTCTATCATTTTATTACAAATACATTGAAAGGCAAACATAACAACAAAAAAATCCAAAAAAAGAAAATAAAAAAGTAGCTAAAAAAAATAATTATAAGAAGAATTTAAAATTTCCCTATCCCTGCATCGACCTACATTCCCACACCTGAAAGGTGCAGTATCATCGGCGAAGAGAAGCTTAACTGCCAGGTTCGGAATGGAGCTGGGTGTTGCCTTCTCTCTATAGACACAAGGAAAAGGGAAATAAAGACAAATCAACCAATAAGCTAAAGCTCTACAATTTAAAAAAGTAAAGCTTGATAGCCCTAAAAACTTACACAAGCTCCAAGCTCTATCTATGCTATGTTTGTTCTTATATTTGAATCTGCCTTAAACCTATCTTTAAATTAAGCTCAATCAAAGTCAAACTTCATAGAAACAAACAAAAAAGAGATGAATACTAAACTAAACGCTCAAGCTAGAATCTCAACCCACACTGACTAAGATTCTACAACCAAGCATTTAAAAGCATTTTCTACATAGCTTAAAACTCTTAAAGAAACTTTTCTTTTGTCCTTATTTCCATTTTCCTTATAGGGTAAATGGTGTTAATAGCCATACAAGTGATTTTACACTGCTTACACTACTGCATTTTCTAATATCATTACATTAGCATAAAAACATATGCTACCACAACGACTAAGAATCTATACAATACATAAAGCCTCAATGTTATTCTTTTGTATTTAGTAACTCACTATTCAATTACGCTTCTCAATTACACTTCTCTCTTATCAAAGCAGATTCTATATCTAAGCTTCTTATTCTAAATCTATACCTATATATAAACTCGCATATAAACTTGAATAATTAAACTTAAACAATAAGCCTTTAGAATCTTGCACTCAATAAGGCAGTAATCCTTATATAAAAAGCCAAACGGTCTATTAGTAGTAGTCAGCTGAACATATTACTATGCTTACACACCTACCCTATCAAGCAGCTAGTCTTGCTGCGACCTTCAGGGAAAGTTAATCTTGGAGTTGGCTTCCCGCTTAGATGCTTTCAGCGGTTATCACATCCACGCGTAGCTACAGAGCGATGCTCTTGGCAGAACAACTCTTACACCAGTGGCGTGTCCATCCCGGTCCTCTCGTACTAGGGACAGCTCTCCTCAACTTTCCTACGCCCACGGCAGATAGGGACCGAACTGTCTCACGACGTTCTGAACCCAGCTCGCGTACCGCTTTAAATGGCGAACAGCCATACCCTTGGGACCTGCTCCAGCCCCAGGATGCGATGAGCCGACATCGAGGTGCCAAACCTCCCCGTCGATGTGAGCTCTTGGGGGAGATCAGCCTGTTATCCCCGGGGTACCTTTTATCCTTTGAGCGATGACCCTTCCACACAGAATCACCGGATCACTATGACCGACTTTCGTCTCTGCTTGACTTGTTTGTCTTACAGTCAGGCTGGCTTATGCCATTACACTCTTCTTGCGATTTCCAACCGCAATGAGCCAACCTTTGCAAGCCTCCGTTACTTTTTAGGAGGCGACCGCCCCAGTCAAACTACCCACCAGGCATTGTCCTACTTGAGGATAACTCAAGCTAGTTAGCAGACAGAAACATTAAGGGTGGTATCTCAACGATGGCTCCATCTCCACCAGAGTGAAGACTTCAAAGCCTCCCACCTATCCTGCGCATAATGCTCCCATCGGCAGTGCCAAGCTGCAGTAAAGGTCCACGGGGTCTCTCCGTCTTGCCGCGGGTAGGAGGAATTTTCACCTCCACTACAATTTCACTGAATCCCTGGTTGAGACAGCTCCCATCTCGTTACGCCATTCATGCAGGTCGGTATTTAACCGACAAGGAATTTCGCTACCTTAGGACCGTTATAGTTACGGCCGCCGTTTACTCGGGCTTCAATTCAACGCTTCGCATTGCTGCTAACGAATCCTCTTAACCTTCGAGCACCGGGCAGGCGTCACACCTTATACTTCCTCTTACGAGTTTGCAAAGTGCTGTGTTTTTGGTAAACAGTCGGGAGGGACTCTTTGCTGAGACCTAATTGCTTAGGCACACCTTATCGCGAACTTACGGTGCTAGTTTGCAGAGTTCCTTAACCAGAGTTCTTTCACGCGCCTTAGAATACTCATCTCATCTACCTGTGTCGGTTTGCGGTACGGGCAACATTAGCTAAACTTAGAGGCTTTTCTTGGCACGACGGCGTCAGTAGCACTCATCTTGATCCGAAGATCGCAACAAGCTATTCAAGTTTCGAATACAAGAGCGGATTTACCTATCTCTCAATCTACGCTTTTAAATTAGCACTTCCATCAGCTAACGCTACTTAGCCCTATGCGTCCCCCCATCGCACACTAATGTTGGTATGGGAATATTAACCCATTTTCCATCGACTACCCATTTCTGACTTGTCTTAGGACCCGACTAACCCTACGATGACGAGCATCGCGTAGGAAACCTTAGACTTTCGGCGAAGTGGATTCTCACCACTTTTATCGCTACTCATTCCTGCATGCTCACTTCGCATCGCTCCAGCACTCCTTACCGGTATGCCTTCAACGCTGATACGAACGCTCTTCTACCACTGTGCATCAGCACAATCTACAACTTCGGTGTCTATCTTAGCCCCGTTATATTTTCTGCGCAAAATCACTAGACCAGTGAGCTGTTACGCTTTCTTTAAAGGATGGCTGCTTCTAAGCCAACCTCCTGGTTGTCTGAGTAACTTCACATCATTTTCCACTTAGAATAGAACTTTGGGACCTTAGTTGGTAGTCTGGGTTGTTCCCCTTTTGACGATTGATTTTATCACCCACCGCCTGACTCCCAAGATACGGTAATAGGTATTTGCAGTTTGACAGGGGTTGGTACCGCGGTGAGCAGCCCTAGCCCAATCAGAGCTCTACCCCCTATTACTATCACTTGAGGCTATACCTAAATATATTTCGAAGAGAACCAGCTATCACCAAGTTTGTTTGGCCTTTCACCCCTATCCACAGCTCATCCCAACCCGTTTCAATGGGTACGAGTTCAGTCCTCCACGAGCTATTACACTCGCTTCAACTTGGCCATGGATAGATCACTTGGCTTCGGGTCTGCAGCATCTGACTAAACGCCCTTTCAGACTCGCTTTCGCTACGGCTTCGCGTGTGCTTAACCTTGCCAGATACCACAACTCGCAGGATCATTATGCAAAAGGCAGTCCGTCACCCTGATAAATCATAGGGCTCCGAATGATTGTAGGCAGATGGTTTCAGGTTCTATTTCACTCCGCTCACTGCGGTTCTTTTCACCTTTCCCTCACGGTACTTGTTCGCTATCGGTGTGATAGTAGTATTTAGGGTTGGAGAGTGGTCTCCCCGGCTTCAGCCCGGATTTCACGTGTCCTGGCCTACTCTGGATCCTGCTACCTATGAATAATATTTCGCATACGGGACTATCACCCTCTATGATGTGTTTTTCCAAACACTTCTGCTACATTATTCAAGTGGATATTGCAGTCCTCAACCCCAGTAGCAAGCTACTGGTTTGCCCTTTTCCCCGTTCGCTCGCCGCTACTAGGAGAATCTCGTTTGATTTCTTTTCCTCTAGCTACTGAGATGTTTCACTTCGCTAGGTTCGCCTGTAGGCAACAGACAATAGAAACTTGGCTTATCTTTTGGCGATAAATTAATGAGTTCACAATTTGTTTGTGCGACAGACACTAAGTCTAGTCTCCGCACAAATTGCTTCACAACATTAATTTCTCATCTAAAATATTTCGCCATTTGTCAATCTCTACTCTCTGTTGCCTACATAACTAGTATCTCTACTAGCTGGGTTGCCCCATTCGGAAATCTATGGATCAAAGCTTCTTAGCAGCTCCCCATAGCTTATCGCAGCTTAGTACGTCCTTCATCGCCTCTATCACCCAAGGCATCCACCATCTGCCCTTAAAAGCTTTTACTTCTAAGGATACTGCCTTATTGAATGCAAGATTCTTGTGGTTTCTCTTTGTCAGTTTCGCGGGAGTTTGCTAGATATTTGTGGACAACCTTCAGGTTAGTCTCCGCACATTTATCTGCACAACCCACGAAACTGCCTAAAGATAATTCCACAACCCATACTTTGCTTTACATTAGAACAAACCCTAGCCTAGATTCTATTCTTCATAGAATCTACTCTCACAAGCTCTAACACATTACATTGTATAGCTTCAATAAACCCTACCTCAATAAGACAAGTATGTCGCGTAATTGTAGTTAATTACTATTTAGGCTATTAACAATAAAATTTCAAATAACATTTAGACTAAAGTCTAATGCAAAGCTTTCTTCAGATAAAGAAGGACTAAAACCTTGCATTAGACTTCATATATCTCTCACACATATCTACAAGCTTCATATAATTAAAACCTATGCTATGTGTATTCAACATATCAAATCATTTTTTATATTATTTATAATA
This sequence comes from Helicobacter bilis ATCC 51630, assembly GCF_000686565.1. Classification (GTDB taxonomy): domain Bacteria; phylum Campylobacterota; class Campylobacteria; order Campylobacterales; family Helicobacteraceae; genus Helicobacter_A; species Helicobacter_A bilis. Next base: position 9,258 of record NZ_JMKW01000053.1, on the reverse strand, counting down.
AACTTATATACTCTCTTTTAAATCATATTATTGCATTACTCATTTATATAGCATACCTAGAGACTATTCTCAAAATGGTGGAGAATAGCGGGATCGAACCGCTGACCTCCTGCGTGCAAAGCAGGCGCTCTCCCAGCTGAGCTAATTCCCCCCTAACGATGATAGTAAAACTAGAATCTAGTTTCCATATTCAACTTTAGTTATTTTCTAACACTCTACAAAGCATTAAAAAGAACAATTTATGGTGGGCTTAGGAGGACTTGAACCTCCGACCTCACCCTTATCAGGGGTGCGCTCTAACCACCTGAGCTATAAGCCCTTTACTAAAGAGAAAGCTAGTTAAAAGCAATAGCAAAATATGACATAAATTCGATTTCAATATTTAATATTTATAAAATACGCAAATAATCTCTGAAAACTAAGCAAGATGCAATATCATAGCCAAACTATCACTACCACATAGCATACAACTATAAAAAGACATAATTTATAGACTATATAGCAACTATATCTAAACAACTTCATAATGATTAAGATAAACAAATATCTTAACATATCTCTAGAAAGGAGGTGATCCAACCGCAGGTTCACCTACGGTTACCTTGTTACGACTTCACCCCAGTCGCTGCATCCGCCGTGGGCGGTAACCAATTTAGTATCCCGACTTAAGGCGAATACAACTCCCATGGTGTGACGGGCGGTGAGTACAAGACCCGGGAACGTATTCACCGTGACATTGCTGATTCACGATTACTAGCGATTCCAGCTTTATGTAGTCGAGTTGCAGACTACAATCCGAACTGAGAGACATTTTAGAGATTTGCTCCACCTCGCGGTATTGCATCTTTTTGTATGTCCCATTGTAGCACGTGTGTAGCCCTAGGCGTAAGGGCCATGATGACTTGACGTCGTCCTCACCTTCCTCCTCCTTACGAAGGCAGTCTCCTTAGAGTGCTCAGCCGAACTGCTAGCAACTAAGGACGAGGGTTGCGCTCGTTGCGGGACTTAACCCAACATCTCACGACACGAGCTGACGACAGCCGTGCAGCACCTGTTTTCAAGCTCTGGCAAGCCAGCACTCCACTATCTCTAGCGGATTCTATCAATGTCAAGCCTAGGTAAGGTTCTTCGCGTATCTTCGAATTAAACCACATGCTCCACCGCTTGTGCGGGTCCCCGTCTATTCCTTTGAGTTTTAATCTTGCGACCGTACTCCCCAGGCGGAATGCTTAATGCGTTAGCTGCATTACTGCCCTGACAAGCAGGGCAACAACTAGCATTCATCGTTTAGGGCGTGGACTACCAGGGTATCTAATCCTGTTTGCTCCCCACGCTTTCGCGCATCAGCGTCAGTAATGTTCCAGCAGGTCGCCTTCGCAATGAGTATTCCTCTTGATCTCTACGGATTTTACCCCTACACCAAGAATTCCACCTACCTCTCCCATACTCTAGAAAAGTAGTTTCAAATGCAGTTCTGTAGTTAAGCTACAGGATTTCACATCTGACTTACTCTCCCGCCTACGCGCTCTTTACGCCCAGTGATTCCGAGTAACGCTTGCACCCTCCGTATTACCGCGGCTGCTGGCACGGAGTTAGCCGGTGCTTATTCGTAAGATACCGTCATAATCTTCTCTTACAAAAGGAGTTTACAATCCTAAAACCTTCATCCTCCACGCGGCGTTGCTGCTTCAGGGTTTCCCCCATTGAGCAATATTCCCTACTGCTGCCTCCCGTAGGAGTCTGGACCGTGTCTCAGTTCCAGTGTGTCCGATCACCCTCTCAGGCCGGATACCCGTCATAGCCTTGGTGAGCCATTACCTCACCAACAAGCTGATAGGACATAGGCTGATCCTTTAGCGAAGGCTTTCAATAAAAAATTCGTCTTTGGACGATAAATCGATGAGTTCGCAATTTGCTTGTGCGACAGACACTAAGTCTAGTCTCCGCACAAATTGCTTCACAACATCAATTTCTCATTCCAAATACTAGAATTTTGTGCCAACAACACAAAGCACTAAAAAGAGAAATTCTTTATTGAAAGCCCCTTTCCCCCGTAGGGAGTATCCAGTATTAATCACCGTTTCCAGTGGCTATCCCAGACTAAAGGGCACATAACCTATGCATTACTCACCCGTGCGCCACTAATCCACTTCTAGCAAGCTAGAAGCTTCATCGTTCGACTTGCATGTATTAGGCACGCCGCCAGCGTTCACTCTGAGCCAGGATCAAACTCTCCATAAGAATCATGGAAGTTTGTATCTATCAAATCAATAGTAGCAAACTCTCCATAATAATGAAAACCCAACAAAATACACAATAAACATATAGCTTAAAATATATCAGTTAGAATCTTCACAAATAATCTCAATATCAAACAACATTTCATATTTAACATAAGTTACATACAAAATGCCATAACATTAAAGATTATTATTTAAAGAATTTGTCCTAATCTCTAAAATGTTTCACAAAGACTAAAACTTACTATGCCCTGCCCTACTCTCTTACAAAGACTAAAGCAAAACATAATAAATCAGTTATAGTCGAGTTGTATAGATTAACAATTTAAAGACTTGGTTGTTAAAATAAAATTGAAGCATTTAAGACATAGCAAAAAGCAATATTCAAATTTCATAATAATTTTACAAAACTAAGATATTAACTTTAAACAATCTAGCTACAATATCACAATCAAATCTTGCTTAGTTGTCAAAGATCATTGCTTTAAAAATATCAAAATTTCCAAAGTCAAATAACGCAAGTATTAACAAAAACACAAAAAAGTGAAACAAAATATAAAAACTCTAAAATCTAAAAGGACAAAAAGAGTTTGATAAAAATATTACTGATTTTAATGAAAAAATGCTATAATATTCGGTATATTTACATCTTGTAAATCTTTAATTTGCTTTCTGCAAACTTGAGAAACAGAATTATATGCTAACAAAGCTTAAATAAAGCTTAAATTTAAAAAAGTTTTTGATTTTTTTTAGAGTTTGTTTTTTAGGGGGGATTTTTTAAGGCAATTCTAATGACTATCATGTAAATTAAAATTACATTGTATAAATATGGGTGATAGCAACGACACTTATTTCTAACAATAATTGCAACAAGACTCTTTTGCCAATCTCAATCAAATGAAAGATTATTCAAGCCTACATAAAATTTTCATTAATACTGAATTCATACCACTTGTAGTTGCATATTCAAGATAATTAACAAACACTCATTATTAATTTATCTTATTAAGAGTAATATTTCTCGCAACACGATTTTCTTTCGATGATTGAAAAATATAGAATCAAACTTCATATTTAATCCTGCTCACAAAATAATGAAGAACCAAATAAACCTAATATATAATGCTATACATAAAGACATAGAAATCACTGAGTTTGAAAAAACTTGTGTAGAAATTGTGTGGATTAGATCATGGAAAGTATGAACTATTTTCTAGCCACACTCCAAACGAATAAAAGCTTTTGTGAAACAACAGACTAAAGATTAAGCATCCTGAAAATCACGCAAGGTTTCAAGATTTAATCGCATTTCTTCAATCATATTGTTGATTGTTTCTGAGTTTTTCGCGCTCTTAGATTCTAGCTTTTCAAAGTGGCTTTCAAGCTCATCTAATGAATCTTGAATCTGCTCTATAATCGTAGAAATATCTTCTTTTACAATGTCATCCATCGCTGTCTCCTTAAAATAAAATTAAATTAAACCTACTAGAGACTTTGCCCTATCATAAGTGCTTTGGGCTAGGTCTCTAATGTATGTTTCATCACGCGTGATTATATCATTAATATAAGTTTTTTCCTGCATGAATTGATGATATTTTTGCTGTATTGGCTCTAATTCTGCAAAAATGGCTTCAGCAAGTGCAATCTTAAACTCGCCATAGCCCTTAAAACTATTTTCAATCTCATTTCGACTTTTACCTGTGATACATTCATAAATACACAAGAGATTATAAAGCCCTGCCCTTTCCTTATCAAACACAATCTCATTAAAGCTATCTGTGGTGGCTTTTTTGACTTTTTTTATAATGCTATCTTTAGAATCAAGCAGATTTATCACACTATATTCACCTTTATTTGACTTACTCATCTTTACACTTGGGTCATCAAGCGACATGATTCTAGCACCAACCTCTGCGATTAAGGGCTCTGGCACTTTAAAGCATTCTCCATAGCGTTCATTAAATCTCATGGCAACATTTCTTGTAAGCTCTAAATGCTGCTTTTGGTCTTCTCCAACTGGCACAAAATCGCTTTGATACAATAAAATATCAGCCGCCATTAACGCTGGATAATTAAAAAGTCCGACATTTATATTTTGCGGATTTTTCTGTGATTTATCTTTAAATTGAGTCATGCGACTCATCTCACCCATACCGATATTGCAATCTAGAATCCACGCAAGCGCACCATGAAAATCAATTCTACTTTGCACAAAAAGCTTTGTATTCTCGCTTGTAAGCCCACACGCAAGCAGCATAGCAAAAAGTTCTATAGTATTTTGCTGCAAAACCTTTGGATCTTGGTGTATCGTTATAGCATGAGTATTTACAACACAATAGATATTTTCATATTCTGCTTGATTTTTTACCCATTGCTTGATGGCACCAAGATAGTTACCTAAATGCAGACTGCCTGTTGGCTGGATACCTGAAAATGCTCTTTTTTTCATATTCGTTATTATGCCCTTTTGTTAGCTACTCTCTGTAAAATATGGTTTCGACCTTTTAATATATAGCAGATTCCAAACTGCGATAAATATTTGCTTATTAATTTTGAGTTTGTTATTCTATCATTTTCTGCGATAAATACCACAAACTTTTGCGATTTTTTCTCTATTTTCTCTAAATCGATAGCATGAATATCCCATAGATTCCTTAAGGTTGTGAGTTTTTCAAATTGTGTAAAAACTCTACATTCCTTGTTATTATGAGAATCTAAGCTCATTATATCGTCTGTTATGTGAAATCCAAGTTGCTTATACAGCATAGTATGATATTTTAGCTTGTCCTTTTTATATGAATGAATACATGCTTTTTTAAAGAGATTCCATAATGTGTAAATATTAATATGAGAAAATTCTTTGGCAAAAGATTCAAAACTTACATGAGTTATAATTTGCGTATAATTTTTAGAATCTAGATTCTCTACATTTTGCTTAAAAGATTTAATCAAATCAGAATCTAAACCTGCGATATTTAACACAGAATCACTAGAAATATGATGTGTATAAAGTAGTGGTGATAAGAGAATCACTCTGCCAACCCTTTGTTTATTGACAATCCTTTGCATAGCATACTGCAAAGCAGACAATGCCCCAGAGCTAAAACCTATAATGTCATAATGATTTGGCACATAACCAAAATCATATAAAAGCGACTCAAATAAAGCATAATCACCATACAAACCAAAACCACTAAAATATCGCATAGCATTCTCATAAATTTATAAAATCAAAACCAAATTGTATATATTTTCTGACAAGTTCTTTATAACAATACAAAATGAGTTATAACTCATACTTTAAGCATATTGACACATTGAGAGTAAAAATTTATTAGAATCTGCTATAATTTAGCCCATTTAGTTGAAATTAAAATAATAAGGAATGATTATGCTGATTTTAGACAAAAATTTTCAAGTAGTTGGTGGGATTGGTGTATGTTGCTCTGAAAGGGGTGATGATGTGCTTATTAAATGCACGAAACATGTAAGAAACTCTGGCATTACATCGCAAGTGATCTATCTAAAAGCAGAAACTCCAAGCGATAGAAAATGGCTTTGCGGTAATAGTGAAAAATTCTATTATAATGGCGTAAGTATCACAGAGATAGATGAAGATGACTTTATCTAAACTCTAGTTTGCAATGAGTTAGATGAAACTTTTATCTCTTTTATTGAAGTAAATTGTAAGATTTAATCTGCGTATAGTTTGCCTTTTTACACACAATACCTGTTTGTTCTTTATTTACAATTTTTAGGATATATTGTCTCTGGTGTATGGACATGGGCAATTCTACAAAGTTATATCATTACAAATACTTCTAGTCAAAGATTGAATAAAGGATTCTAAACAGCTAATAACATATATCATCAAAAATCTTTATTTATAAATATTTATTTCGATAAGCTAGAGTAAAACTCTAGCTTTTTTATGGTAGCATTACAGAAAAAATTAGTAGCTGTGGATTCTAGTAATGATTATTTTTGGGAAGCAATGTTTTGAATATGTGATACATCATGCACCTACGCATATTCAAGAGATTTATTTAGCAAAAGATATAGAAAAGCCTTTGTTTGCTAAACTAAAAAGGCTAAATGTGCCAATCCTTAGGATAGATAATAAAAAAGCACAAAGTCTTGCACGGGGGAAAAATCATCAAGGTGTATTTGCAAAAATCAAGCCCATCGAGCAAACCCCATTTAAAGCCTTGCTTGATTTCTCAAGCCTAGTTGTATTATGCGGCATGAGTGATATTGGAAATATTGGGGCTATTGTGAGAACAGCTTATGCACTTGGCATTGGTGGGATTGTAATCAGCGATAGAGACACTTTAAACACGCAGGCATTAGAGGGGATTTTTAGATCAAGCAGTGGGGCATTACTCAACATGCCCTTTTCTTTTCATAAATCAAGCCTTAGTGTTGCCAATGAAGCAAAAATGAAGCAATTTACACTCATTGGAGCAGGTAAAAATAATAAAAATATTTTAGAATCTACACCCAACAAATGGGCTATTTTTATCGGCAGGGAAGATACAGGGCTGCCACAAAGGCTATTAAATAAGCTTGATTACACCTTGCATATTGCTATGTGTAATGGCTTTGATTCTCTAAATGCAAGCGTTGCAGCAGGAATACTCATTGATAGAATCCAACACATAAAAAAGGAATATTATGGCTGATTTTGACAAACTAAAACAAATGGATATAGAAGAAATTCATCGTAAAACAAGGATTACGCTAGTAAGACTACATGATATTTTGGATAAAAAATTTGATAATATTGATCCAACTAGAGCACATGGCTTTATAAAGATTCTAGAGCGTGAATTGCAACTTGACTTAAGCGAATGGGTAAAGGAGTATGATGAATATAAGCAAATAAATACTCAAAAAGATCCTAATGTTTTAGAATCTGATACCATGCAAACAGAAAAACTACAATCAGATTCTACTAACACAAAAATAAGTAGCCCGCAAGTTTCCAAACAAGATTCTTCTAGACAAGATTTTGGAAATAAAGATTCTAAACTAGAAAATACAGATAAAGAGAATCCTATAAACACACAACAAGTAAAATCTCCAAAATCAAAACAACAAACAACAAACAATAAGCAGCAACTAAGCAGTATGAATATAGAAATCAGCATGCCAAAGCAACAAGTATCCTATAAAACGCTGATTATTGCAGTATCTAGCATTAGCGTTGTGCTACTTGTCGCTTTTGGAATCTACTTTGTGGGTTCTAATAATACGCAGGCAAGTCATGTAGCAGAACAAAACAACACACAAAAAAGAATTGTTGAAAAAGATATAAAACAAGCCTATCCTACAATCTCTCTTTATGACGCATTAAATGATAATGAAGAAAAAAGAGAGCAAATAGCCACAAAAAACAATGAAGCAAAAAATATAGACCAAACACAAGGAAAAGATTCTAAACAACAAGACATAAAAGAAGATTCTAAAATAGCTCAACAAGAAGTAAAACAAGATAGTAAAAATACAAAAGAAATAACCCTTACAATCACACCGAAGCAAGATGTATGGTTTGCATGGGTGGATACTATCACAAAAGTGCGTGGAGAAAAATACACAAAGAAAACACCTATTACCCTTACGATTAAAAATCCTACGATATTTCATTTTGGCTATGCAGTCTTAAGCATAGAAGCAAATGGACAAACCTTTGAATACAATCAAAGAGGGGTAACCTACATGCTATATGATAAAGAAAGCGGCATGAAACTCATCACACAAAAAGAATACAAAGCATTAGGGGGCAAATAATGAATATATTTAGAATCTGTATAACCGCATTGCTACTTTGTAATATGCTTATCGCAAGTGAATTGCAACAAAAAGTGCAAAAACTAATGACAAAAAATAGCTATCAAGCAAATGAGAAATTTATAAAAAAAATATTTGCCAATGAAAAGGCATTCTATCAAGGCGGTAATCTTAATGTAGTTAAGGTGCTTAGTGCATTAAAAAGCAATGGCTTACTCTCTCTCAAGCTTGCAAAACCCAGCAATGTATCTGTTACCTTCCGCCTTAACGCACAAAAGCAGACTGATAGAGAGCCTAGCTTTACTTTCCTTGCGTATAGTGCAAGTAATATTTTAAGCAGTATTGGCTACTCATATTTTTATGTAACCGAAGCAACAAAAGAAGATGAAAAAATAAAACTCACATACACGCTCAATGCAGAATCTAGTGTCGATCCAATCGTTATGGCTACAAATCTAACAAAGAGGGGCTATGCAATCATTGATGTCAATCGCTACTCCGCTACACACTGGATATATGATATAAGCTTATTAAACTCAAATATCGCAGCAGCAAAAGTCCTTGCAAAAGGCACAAACACGCTTACACAAATTAATGGCAAATACTGGCTTACAGCCATAACCACAGGCACAATCCAAATCACACCAAAAGACAACACAGAAGCATGGTATCCAAAAATCCTTATTTTTGACAACGCCATGAATCCACTTGATGTGATTATGCTTACAGATTCTAAAACAACATATAAGATAGACTTGCCACAATCAGCAAGACACATTCTTATCACAGATAACTATAATGCGACAATATTGCGTAATGGGATAGAGATTAATCATGTGCCAAAATGATGGCTTACAAACCTTATATACCTTTAGAATTTTATGATTTTTAGGATGTAGTGATGAATAGAGAAGGTGTATTAGCAGATGCAACAAAAGATTTACTTTTATCTATCAAAGGTTTGTATGCTTCATTTAGCACAAGCACAAAAGATTCTAAATCTCATAAAACCTATATAGAATCTAATAGACACCCAATATGGGATACAGATAATAAGAATCTAGATTCCAAAAATTATACCTCAAACCCCCTAACCCACCCAGATTTGACACAGAATCTAGATTCTAAACCAACCGCTTGTCATACTGAGGCGTTAGCCGAAGTATCTAATGTAAAAACTAAACAAGATTTTTCGCCTATGGCTCAAAATGACAAGATTCTAGAATCT
>NZ_JMKW01000052.1 GCF_000686565.1 Helicobacter bilis ATCC 51630 | reverse complement strand
AGTGGTTATTGATAATTTGTCCTACTTTATCTGCACTACTCTCTATAGCTGTTTCACTTGATGTCTCACTACCTATTGTGCCGTAGTTGTCTATCCGTGCGTAGCTTTCAGTGAAATTAACCTTTTTGATTGTAGCACCACCAGCATTTTGAAAGTGTGCAAAGTTAGATTCTGTAGCAGCTGTGCCACCACCTAGTTTTACTTCAGCATCTATTTTTCCATTATTTGCAATGCTTGAAGCATTTGTGCCACTCAAAGTAACTCCAGCGGAAATTGTGCCATTATTTGTAATATCTGTTACGCCACTTGCTGTGATAGTTCCTTCAATCTTGCCATTATTTGTAAGGTTAAATTGTCCTGTGGTTGTTGTAGCTGATTTGATAGTGCCATTTTCTTCATTTTTGATAGTCAAGCCACCAGCAGCACCTGTTATAGCCCCTGTTTCTATTGTGCCGCTATTATTGACTGTAACAGCCCCTTCAGCACCAGTGATTGCACCCGTGATTTTACCTTTATTATTGATTGTAGTGATTGACTGCTTAGCTTCTATCGCACCACTCCATTCAGATTCTGCATGGGCGTTGTTTATTGTGAGTTTTTTATTATCTCCCTTTGCACTTGCCCCTGTTACTTTTTTACTCCATTTTGCTGCTGCTTCAGCTGTGCCATTCTCGATGACAAGCTCACCCTCATACGCTTGGGCGTCAATCTCTGCATTCCATGAGTTGCTTCCGCCCACTTTATTTGTGATTGTGATTGTTGGATTTTTATTTGTCGTATCAATGGTGAGTTTTTTATCCCCAGAATCCCCACCAATTTTGTTTGCATTGTTTATAATGGTTGTTGTGTTGCTGCCTAGTGTCTGTTCCGCTGTGAATTTGGCGTTTTGTCCAAATGTTAATTCTGCTTCATCATGATTATTCTTAAGGGCATTAGCGGCAATATCGTTATTTACTTCTTTAGCAAATAAAGGGTTAGTTACCCCCCCCCCATAGTGTAAGGGCTGCTACTATACTCACTTTAGCTAGTGTATTTGCCTTAGCTAGTGTGCTTGCTTTTGCTGTTGTGTTGCCTTGTGCCTGTGCCATTATGTCATGTTGTAGTATTGACATACTATCTCCTTAAAATCTAAAGTAAATGAAGTGCAAATTCTAGCATAAAAAAGTTGAATTTTTGTTTTTTTTTTTTTGTAAATGTGGCGGTTTTATGGATTTTTGCTTTTTTTTGTTTATTAATCTTAGAGTTTGTAGGGGATATTTCGTTGCGCTCAACATGACAAAAAAAAAGGGGGGGGGGTAATATGACGATTAAAGATGTTTTGTTTTCGCTTAGTATGACAATGTTAAAGGGTAACATAGTAAGAGATTCGTTTAGATTCTATGTTAGATGTTTCGCTTCGCTCAACATGACAAAAAAAGTAATATGACTAGAGTACATGACTTCATCTCAAACTTCACTCACTTTAATATCTGGATGGATATCTCTTTGCAGAGTAGCTAATATCGCATTATGTAAAGTCGCATTTTTACTAGGACAACCACTACATGCACCATGAAAACGCACAAAGACACACGCATTTTTGATTTCTACAATCTCAATATCACCGCCATCTTTTAGCAGTATAGGACGCACACTATTTATACTTTGTCGCACGGGGGCTAAAAGCTCGGTATCGCTAAATGGAAACATATCTATCCTTGTATTAAATCTATCAATCTTTATTTTGTTGAGCAGCAAAAGAGAGCTTTACATATATAGCTAATGCGATGAGAAGTATTGCTACACCTAAGATAAGCCATACTGCATATATGAGCTTTTCTGGTGAATCAATGCTAAATTTAAATACAAGCATTAAGGCTTCAATCGCTAAAGCTACGATAATAGAGCCTAGAAATCGTATCATTGTCCTATGGACTGTGTAGGTTTTCTGCCCGGTATTTTTTCCTAATACTTCCTCTTCAAAAATGGCTTTTACTAGGTCAAATATAGCAAGGGCTAGGGTTAGGAGTATGGTAGATTCAAAAATATCTTCTACTTTAAAATCGCTAAATTGTAATAAGTCTTCTGACCATAGCTTCACGATACCCTTTACAATCAAAATGATTGAAACAAAGGCAAGTGAAACGGAACATAAAAAGTACATGGCAATGCTAAAGTTAGAAAAGATTCCAAAAAATAGGCTAGGGGAGCTAATCTTTATGGCATCACGCAAATGAATGTCAATGCAGACAACAAAAAGCAATTCGTGGGATTCATTATACACGGGATAAGCAGCGGTTACGACAAGATCGCCATCAATCCTTGATGGATAGGGGTTTGTGATGATACATCGTCTCTCTTCTATGGCTTCATAGAAATACGCACGATTAGAAAAATTCTTATTTTCATTTGGCAATGCACCATCTGGCTGCAAAACATCGCTTAGCTGCGTGCCGTTTTTATCTAAAATATACATGGAATCAAAGACTTTTATCTCATCTTTAATGCGTGTAAGCCCTTCTAATACGCTTTCAAAGCTTGGATTTGGCATAAAGTTTTTAATATTTTGTGTAAAAAGATAAACCATGTATGCGCGCACTTCATAACGCACTTTTGAATAGGTTACAATATCGCGTGAAAGCATTGTTTTCCTTACTGAATTAGATTCTGTTTGTGTGGTATTCTAGCATAAAAGCAAATGTTTTTATGAAAGCTAGAATCTAAAATTAGTTTTATAAATATTTAGCTAGGTTTTTAGTGTTATTTTGGTGGGCTTTTTACTCTATTATGATTTACATGCTAGAATACTGGCTTATTTTATTTTGGAGTATGAAGTATGAAAAAGAAAATTGCGGCTTTTATAGCTTTGAGTTTAAGTGTAAATCTAGCAAATGCAAGTAAAATCACTGATATGATACAAAAGCAAACAGGACAAGCTACAACGATACTAAAAGAGCAAGCCCTAAGTCAAGATAGTAATCTTAAGCTTTTAACGCTAAAGGATAGCTCAAGCGGGTATAAGGTGCTTGCGGTTACAAATAAACAAGAGAGCATTTTTCTGCCTATTACACAAGCATTTTTTACAAACAATGATAAAGATAGGGAATTAGTCGTCCAAGAGTTTCAATCCATAACAAACTATAATATGACTTTCAAAACACAAGCAGCAGTGAAAAAAGAGATAGCAAAACTACCGCAAGAATACATTGTAAGCCTTAAAGGTAAGACTAGCAAAAAAGTATTCTACATTATCTCTGACCCACTTTGTCCGCATTGTCAAGAAGAGTTGAAGCATTTAGATGAGAGGTTAAAACAAGGTGATGTGAAAATGATACCTGTTGGCGGCATGGGAGTAGAGTCAGCAAATAAAGTAGCTGAACTCTATGAAAAACTAAAGACTGCAAAGACAGATTCTGAAAAAATCGCTTTGCTAAAAAAAGCTTATGATACAAATTATAAAGCCCCAACTGCAAAAGATGCAACGCGAACAAAAGTGCAAGAAGTCGTCCGCTCTCTCATGGGTAAGGGCAAGGCTGAAGGCACACCTTACATTATAGAAGAGGATTTATAGTTTTGCAAATTGGAGTTGTTGATTATGGCGTTGGCAATATCGCAAATGTCATGCGTTGCTTGGAGTATGTAGCTAGGACGGAATCTATTAAGCGTGTTAGCACACATAAGGACATACAAGCATGTGATAAGATTGTATTGCCCGGTGTAGGGGCATTTGGCAGTGCGATGGAGCATTTGAGTGCAAGGGATTTAGATAAATCTTTGTGTGAATATGCAAAAAGCGGTCGTTATATGCTTGGAATCTGTCTTGGCATGCAGCTACTTTTTGAGAAAAGCTATGAGTTTGGCGAATATAAAGGGCTTGGCTTAGTGGAGGGCTTTGTCGCACCTTTTGGCTCAAAAGACTCAATAGAGTGGCATATAAAAACGAATATGGGATTTAATGATATAGAATCTAAAGGGCTAGATTCTACAAAGTCATATCCTACACCCAATAATCACTTAATAGAGATAGAATCTAGATTCTATAAAGTTTGCACCCTTGCACCCTGCACCCACCCAAATGGTAGAGAATCTAGATTCGACACAAGATGCACCCCAAGCCCTGCACCCACCCATTTGGTAGAGAATCTAGAATCTATTTACACAAACATTCAAACCCTTTATACAACAAACAATAACAAAGCACAGAATACGCATTTAAAAATACCTCATATAGGTTGGAATAAAAACTTTATCAAAAAGCCACATAATTTATGTGCTTCTATGAAAGATTCTTTTTACTTGTATTTTGTGCATAGCTATCATGTGTGCTGTGATACTCGCTTTATCATTGCTGCTTGTGATTATGGAATCTCATTTCCTAGCATTATCGGCAAAGAGAATATCTTAGGCATACAGCCACACCCAGAAAGAAGTCATGAAATGGGCTTTAAACTCATGCGTGATTTCTTGCAACTTCGCTAATATTAGTCAAAACATGCAAAGCTATATCCTATCTATGCAGATACCAAACTATGTGATTGATATCTTAAAGATTCTAGAATCTCATGGTTTTGAAGCCTATATTGTAGGTGGTTGTGTGCGTGATAGTCTGCTTGGTTTGTCGCCAAAAGATTGGGATATTACAAGCAATGCAGAGCCTATGCAAACACAGCAGCTTTTTAGCATATATGCTGAATCTTTTGAAGTTATCCCTATTGGTTTAAAATATGGCACTTTGGGGATTAGGGATAAAAAGATGGGGAATCTTGTCGAAATTACGACATATCGCTTTGAAAGCGAGTATAAAGATGGGAGACGACCTGAATGCATACAATTTGCAAAAACTCTGCAAGAGGATTTATCTCGCAGGGATTTTAGCATAAATGCCCTTGCGTGTAAAATGCTACATAAAGATATTAAGACAGAAGAGCATGTTGTACTATGGGCGGATGCAGGGCTTAGAGTGCAAAATAGTAAAAATCTAGAATCTAGCGATTGTCATATTAAGCAAAGCGAAATATCTAACACTTTAGAATCTAAAATGGACTTTTCAACTACGACTCAAAACGACAAGAATCTAGATTCTATAAAGTTTGCACCCTTACATCCTGCACCTACCCATTTGGTAGAGAATCTGGATTCCAAAAATTCTGCAACTCATTCAAGTATCAATATGCAACTCTTTGACTATCATAACGGAATCAAGCACTTATGTGAGAGAAAAATCGCATGTGTAGGCAACGCACAAGAAAGATTTTTAGAAGATTCTCTGCGTATTATGAGAGCCATTCGCTTTGCTTCTGTTTTGCCGTTTTCCTTTCAGCTTAGTAGCCAGACAAAAGAAGCGGTATTTCTACTTACTCAAAAACTATCGCTTATTGCAAATGAACGCATACAGATAGAATTTACAAAGCTTTTATGCGGACAATACGCACATAGAATCTTATCTATATACAAAAGTGTATTTTTCTTTATCTTACCGCCTTTAAAGATTCTAAACGCAATGCAGTTAAATCATAATTTTGAAGCACTAAGCATTGCACCAAAAAATATTATCTTGCGACTTTCTCTATTATTCTGCCCCCTGCCTTATGCAAAGGATATATACAAAAATAGGGAAAAATTGCAAAAATATTTGTGTGATTATCAAGCTATTTGCAAACAATTGCATTTTGATAACAAAACGATACAAAGAAGTCAAACACTTTTGCAACTACTTTGTAATACAGAGATTTTCACAGCACAAAATAGCAAAACAGCACTCAAATATCTACTCTCACAGCATGATATAGAGATAATATCACAACTCATGCTATTATATGTAGTCTTGCAGAAAACACATGAAGCATTGGGTGAATCTAGCCCAAAAGATTCTATGTTGCCAGAAACGCCACCATATAGCAAAGAACAACTATATGCTATAACAAAAGATTTAAATGAGATTATCATAAATAAGGAATGCTATAAACTCTCTCAACTAAACATTAATGGCAACGCATTACAAGATATTGCAAAATCTATGGGGATTTCACTACAAGGCAAACAAATCGGCATACTTTTAACAAAGCTGTTATATGCGGTTATAGAAGAAGAGATACCAAATACTTTTCATTCATTAGAGAGTAGGGCAAGGTTTTATATTGCAAGATTGTAGAATCTTATTTGTCCTATTTTAAAGCCATGCAATCTTAAAACAACTTTGTTATAATTTTTCACAATACACATTATATAAGGCTAAAAAATCACAATAAGGAATATCATGGAAGTCATACTTGCAGATAAATATGGATTTTGTTTTGGTGTGAAAAGAGCTATAAAAATCACAGAAAAAATCGCACAAAACAACCCAAACACACTCACACTAGGACCGCTTATACACAATCCGCTTGAAATCAGCCGTTTAGAGAAAAACTTTGGCGTAAAAGTGCAAGAAGATATTACAAAGCTAGGCGATAGTAAAAGCGTGATTATCCGCACACATGGCATCACAAAACAGAATCTAGAAATCTTGCAAACAAAGGGCGTTAGCATTACCGATGCGACTTGTCCCTTTGTTACAAAGCCACAGCAGATTGTAGAAAAGATGAGTAATGATGGGTATAATATTGTGATTTTTGGAGATTCTAATCACCCCGAAGTGCGTAGCGTGATGAGCTATAGTGTGAAAACACCCATTGTTGTGAGTGATTTAGAATCCTTACAGCAAATAAAAAAGATTCCAAAAAAAGTAGCAGTCGTATCACAAACCACAAAGCAAATAGAGCAATTCCTACAAATCGTGAAGTATCTTGTCAGTAATGCCATGGAAGTGCGAGTGTTTAACACAATATGCAATGCGACTTTTGAGAATCAAGAGGCAACAAGGACGCTTAGTCAAAAGGCTGATATTATGATTATTGTCGGCGGCAAAACCTCATCGAATACAAAGCAGCTTTTCTATATCGCACAGAATCATTGCAAGGATAGCTATCTAGTCGAAGATGAAAACGACATCAAACAAGAATGGTTTGCAGGTAAAAAAATATGTGGAATAAGCGCTGGGGCTAGCACACCAAATTGGGTTATAAAAAATGTAGAAAATGCGATAAAGAGTCTTGTGTGATTGATACTATTTTAACGAATGCTAACTGCGATATATAGCAGTATTATCGTGGTTTATTCGCAAGTAAATTTTTTAACCCAATTTGCACGGCACCGCCTTCTAAAATGGCTTGGACTTCAAAGGCTATGGGCGTGTAGAGATTGTGCTTTTTGCTGATTTGCACGATTGATTTTGCACTATATACGCCTTCTGCTACTTCGCCTAACTCGTTTAGAATCTCATCTAGTGATTTATTGCTAGCAAGTCCAAAGCCTACGCGATAGTTCCTTGACATTGTGGAATTTGAAGTAAGAAACAAATCCCCACTACCAGATAATCCCAAAAAAGTTTCTTGCTTCGCACCAAAAAATGCACCAAAACGCGCCATCTCAACAAGCCCACGAGAAAGCAGTGATGCCTTAGCATTATTCCCAAGTCCTAGTCCATCACAAATCCCACCAGCAATGGCGATAACATTTTTATATGCCCCTGCGATTTCAGCGCCTATAACATCATTTTGCACATAGGTTTTAATGAAATCAGGGAAGCATTGTGCGTATCTTTTGCTCAAGTTTTCATTGCTTGAGTGTATCACTAACGCACAAGGAAGCCCTTTCATCACTTCTTTAGCAAAGCTAGGTCCGGCAAGATAGCACATAGAATCTGCTTTGAAATACTGCTCTAAAATCTCATTGACAAAAGCCCCACTGCCTTGCTCTATCCCCTTACTTGCTACAAGGATTTGCATATCATTACGCACAGATTCTAAAAAACTTGCCTTCTGCATAAACTCTCGTAAAAAAGCACTTGCAATGGCGATCACACAAAGTGGGTTCTTAGAATTTTTATAGTGTGTTATAAAGTCATCATAGCTAAGTTGATAGGGGGTAGTATTAGAATCTTGTGTAATATCACTGCCATATTGTGTGAGATTTAGCTTTCGCCTTGATAATACAAAAACACGATTTTTTTGACTAAACGCATGAGCTAGGGCAAATCCCCAAGCACCGCCACCAAATACAAATATATCCTGCATTATATGAATCTCTCCCACACCATTTGATTATTTGGTCCCTAACTCTAGCATTAAATGCTTGTTGTTTATAATCTCTATTTCTCTTTTTAATCGCATTCTTTCTTCATATAATAGCTCTTTTTCAGCATTTAGCCTTGCAATTTCTCGACTTGTGTAATAAATATTATTAGAAATAAAAATCTTTGGGATAAAAATAGCCATAATGACAGACAGAATGAAACACGCTATAAGAAGATTAAATCTCCCTATACCCTCCCTTTTTTCATCAAAGGTTACAAGCTCTTCCTTTTCGTCATTTGATATACGCATATCAAGATCGCTTACCTCCAAAGTGTCTTCTATGATACCTTGCTGCATTGTGGAATCTTGCTTGTTAATGGAGTAAGGCACACAAGCCTACCTATGCAAGTTGTGCGTTAAGCATCCAAATTGCTTTTTCTAAATGTGCTACTTGTGAATCTGCAAATCCTTGTGTTGTAGTGTCATTCTCTTTTGCTGCCACTTCTGAAAGTTTTTTAAAGTTTTTTAGGAAATATTTGTAATCTTCTAAAACGGATTCTAATACATCTTTTGACTTAAAACTAGTTTTGCTTTCTTCTTTAATCTTTGCTTTATCAAGCACTTCTTTTAGCGTTACATACGGAGTGTCGCCAAGCTGTATGATTCTCTCTGCTAGAGCATCAAAGATTTCTGCGAATTGATTATAAATCTCTTCTGTTGCCGCATGGACTTGTGGAAAATCTTTGCCTTTTACATTCCAGTGGTAATTGTGAGTTTTTGTAAAGAAAACTAATGAATCTGCCTGAAGTTGCTTTAAAATCTTTATCTGTTCCATGAAACACCTCTCAAAATAAAATAATATTGAGAGTTTAGCATATCTTTAATAACTTTTATCTTTGTTTCAAGTTTTTTATAAAAAATTCCGCTAAAGCCCTTGCCTCTTGTCTAAAAGCAAGGATAGATTCTAAAGTGTTTGGAGTCTTTATATCTTTCATTTTCTCTAATGCCTGCATACTTACTTCTGCTAGTGCGTAAAAGGGAAGTTTTTCTTGCAGGAAATATTGCTGGACTAATTCATTACTAGCATTTAGGGCTATGCCTAAATGTGGCTTTTCTAGTAAAAGATCTTTATACGCCCATAATGGATAGCGATCTGTCTGTATTTTTTGAAAACTTATTTTTACAAAGTCATTTATGCTAAGTGGGGTTATACAAAAGCTACTTTGAGCCTTGAATCTATCCATACCATAAGCAAGGGGCAAACACATATCCGCATGACTTACACTAGCATTTAATGAATTATCGCTAGATTCTATAAAAGCATGCACAAGGGAGCTTCTCTCAATAAAAGCATGAATGTTTTTTGTATCAAAAAGCCAATAAGCCTCTAAAATCTCATAAAGCTTATTTACAAGTGTTGCTGAATCTATTGTGATTTTCTGCCCCATACTCCATGTTGGATGTTTCAATACATCGCTTAGTGTAGCGTATGGAATCTTTTCTAGTGGAAAATCTCTTAAAGCCCCACCAGAAGCGGTAATATAGAGATTCTTAAAAGCTTTGTAATGCGTAATATTTGACTGCTTTTTGGAATCTAAAATTGCTAGTAAAGACCACAAACTAAAATGTTCGCTATCAATGGGGAAAATATGCTCTAGCATGTAGTTTCTTGTATTAGATTCTGTATGCTTAGAATCTTTAGTAGATACTAAGTTTTGCATGATATTTTGCTTTATCAAATGTCCTGCGACTACTAAAGATTCCTTATTAGCAAGGATAAGTTCTTTTTGTAATGCAATAGCCTTGAGACTAAAGCTAAGACCAGCATAGCCTACCACCGCATTTAGAATCTTTTGTGATTTACATGCTTCAAGCATTTTGCAAATGCCCTCTTCGCCGACAAATACCTTGCTATCTTGTGGTTGCAACATATTAAGTTTTTTTTCATCAGCAATAGCTACAAACTTTGGCTTACACTCTCTAATCTGCTCATTAAACAATGCGATATTACTACCACACGCAAGGGCTTCAATCTTTATGTTAAATTGCTTTGCAACTTTTTGTGCGTTTATACCTATGCTACCAGTGCTACCTAATATAACCACGACATGCCTTTTTGCGAATTTTGCAATACAAAATTAAAGCAAAAAAAAATGAAATATGCAATATTGCTATACTATGATTTGTTATTGCAACCATGCTTTATAATTGATTGATATGCAAGTGAAACTATAAAAACTTAAGAAACTAGGAATAGTTCTATATCAAAAAAACTGAAACAAATTTATGTTATGTGTGGCCTTGAAACTAAAATGAGTAGATTATCATACATTTTAGTAGTATTCTGCTTATAGCTGTAAAAATAAATGAAGCATAGAATCTTATCTCATATACAAAATAAATGATGTGAGATAGGAAACCTTATGCGCAAATTCTATGTGTAAATAAGACCCAAAATTAGATTCTAAACTCTTGTCATATTTGCAAGTGTGGGCAAGAGCTTTGCTCGTGCGGGTGCGTAAGCACGAAATATCTCTTTTAGATTCTATGCTAGTATTTGCTACGCTCAATATGACAATTTGTTAAAGTTTCTAAAAGCGTTATTATAACAAGTAAAGCTTTAATGATATAGAATCTAGAATAAATAGATATGAAAAACACAAGACAACGATATATTCTTACACTCAAAGCCCCAAAGTTTTATAAAATCTAGTCTATACGCTATAAAATTTATTTATAAATGCTAGAATATTGCAGTTAAGTTTTTGTGATATATTGCAAGTTTGCGGAATGCAACAATGTTTTAAAAGTTTAGGAAGGTAATCATGGAAATAACTGAAAAGAAAAAAATGGGTGTGAGTGTCATGCTTGGCATAGGCTTTGGTGTGCTACTTCTTTTTACATGTATTATTGCAGTTATTAGTCTTATTAATGTGGATTATATTATTAAAAGTTTGCGTCAAATCAATGATGTTAATGCCCTAAAGCAAAGACATGCTATAGATTTTCGTGGTAGTGTGCATGATAGGTCTATTGCCATTAGAGATGTTGTATTAACAAGTAGTAGCAATAGTGCGGCACTTTCATACCTTGAGAAAGAAATAAACGCATTGCAAGATTTTTATATGAAAGCTGCAAATGGTATGGAAGAAGGCTTTTTAGCAAAAAATATGTTTGATAGTGAAGAGAGTCGCATTTATGCTTCTATCCGTCAAACGCGTATGAAAACCATGCCGATGATTGATAATATTATCGCTATGAAAAAGCGTGGGCAAAATGAGTTGGCAGAAAAAGAATTACAAGCGATTGCACCGCATTTTGTTACATGGTTAGCACAGATTAATGAGTTTATTAATTTAGAAGAGTCAAAGAATCAGAATCTTACAAAAGAGCTAAGAGATGCGGTAGATTCCTTTAAAGCAATATTATTTGTGCTAGTTGGGGCAAGTATTCTTTTTGGCGTATTGATTGCCTTATATATTGTGCGTAGCTTGTTAAACTCACTTGGTGGTGAGCCACATTCTGCATCTCGTGCGGTATCTCGCATAGCAAATGGTAATTTGCAAGAATGTGTAACTTTTAAGGGTGAGGGCAGTATGCTTGCGTCTATTTCAGCTATGCAGACACGATTAAAAGAGATTATACAAGCGGTTATGGAATCTTCAAATCAAATCAATGAAGCAACGCATAAAGTCGCACAAACTTCAAATGAAGCACAACAAGCCTCTACCATTCAAACGCAAAGCTCTTCAGTGATTGCTACAAAGATTAATGAGATGAATGAAGCTATTTCAGAGATTTCCAACGCGGCAAAGCTATCTGAACAAAATGCGTTAAAGAATGTGGAGCTATCGCTAGAGGGCGTAAAAGTGGTGAATACAACCGCAGAAGAGATAGGCAAGATGACTATGCTGATTAATGATTCAGCAAATAATATGCGAGGCTTACAACAGCAATCACTTGAGATTAGCAATAGCGCTAATCTTATCGCTGAAATTGCGGATCAGACTAACTTACTAGCATTAAATGCAGCAATTGAAGCAGCAAGAGCAGGGGAGCATGGCAGGGGCTTTGCAGTCGTAGCCGATGAGGTAAGGCGGCTTGCCGAACGCACGGCAGGTAGCACAAATGAGATTGTAAAGATTATCCAGTCAATCCAGCAAGGCATTGAAACTTCAGTAGAATCTATTGAAGTCATTGTGCCACAGATTGAAAAGGGACAAGAGCTTATCTCAAATTCTGTTTCACTGCTTAGTCAGATACAAGAACAAGCCCAAGATTCTCTCACAAAAGCCCAAGAAGTCGCACATTCATCAAGCCAACAAGAAGCCACAATGGAGAGTATCGCAAAAGATATGCAAAATATCTCTAATCTATCAGTAAGCACAGGACAATCATTGCAAAATACAAATGAAACCATTCATAAGCTAGAACAAATCTCTGATGGCTTAAAACAACACATGCAATATTTTAAGATATAGTTATTTATGGTATTTGCGTTGTGAGAGTTGGTTAAGTAGGGGGATCTAGAATACATAAAGTCTAATATGCTATAGCAAAAAAGATTCTTTGAAAGATGTGATTTACTCATTCATCAACCAAATACAGAATCAGGCTTTTCTGCCACCCTCTTTCAAAACAAAGAATTTGAATTATATATACAATATTATGAGTGAAATGATTATTGCGAAAAGATTCTATCTGTTTTTTGCATATTACCCTTGATACTTATGGAATATAAATAATCTAGAATACAATGTCAATCTTTAATACTTGCTATTTGTTTGGAGTTTTAGCTGTGCGAACATTTTTTAGAATCTTATATGCGGGGTGGCTTGGCTTTTGTGTGTTAGTGTTTATTTAATCCTTATCAATGGCGTATCAAGTTAGCTTTTTTGGAAGTCTTTTTATGACTTTTCTTTTAGCTATTACGCCTTATTGTTATTTTCTATGTATTTTTAAGATTCCAATTGATTTTGAAGTGTGGTGCATTCATCACAATCAAAATATGAATGATTTTATATTGTTTTTTAAAAAATATTGGTTGTATTATATTTTTCCTTTGTTATTTTTTGTTAGTTTCTTGTTGCTTAAAATAGATTTATCGCTTCTCTTATTCTTATTGCCATTTATTTGGCTCTATATCATTTTGTTTAAGAAAATGATATGTTTCATTGTGGATAAAATAAGGGGGCAATGCTTGCAAAAATGAAAGGTTATAATGAAAGACAAATTTCAATGGGGTAAATTTATCCTAGATTGCTTTGTTTGCTTTTGGTTAATGGTTATATCTGCTATTATATTCTCATATCCATTTGCGTTTATAGTCAGTGTGGTTTTAAAATTTATATTTGGCGTTAAGCATTTCTCTATAAAAATATGGTGCTTTGGTGATATGAGTGTAATTCTTTTAGCAGCATGTTTAGTTATCCCCATAATTATGATTTTCTTACATAAGAAAAATATTATAAAATATCAATTTTACAAAACAAGTTTCATAGTCTGCTATATGTTGTTAGCGTATCTTATACTTTTTATAGATTATACGCTACATTGCAATTTTGTGAAATAGCAATCTATACCACATAATGCAAGCAAGATTTCACGCATACTTACCAAATGGGTTGTATGACAAGAATTAAAAGAAAGTTGAAATTATAGCTGGGCGAGATTCTAACTCTTATTTTTTTTGTATAATCCTATATTTTAGATTAAAGAATAGATTATGGGATTTAGAAAAAAACTATGGGTAAAAATGTACTTTATCAATGATTTTGTGCACAGTGTCGCTTCTTTTTTCAGTAAAGTTGTGTGTGTTGTGAAACAAAACTATGACAATGGGAATTTAGAATTCGAACCACTCATGTTAAAAATGAGATAGCACATGGTATGGCAAAAAAGTTATTGTGAAAGCGGAAATCTACAATTTGAGACTCCATTTACAAGCGAAAAAAGAAGGTATGCAAAAAAAATATTATTTAAGCGGAGATATATCTGCAGAAATCCAATATACAAACGACAAGACAAATGGTGCTGTAAAGGTTTATTATAAAGAAAAGAGCTTATCTCGCAAGCAAATGCACAAAATAGAAAGCCTACTAGTGGAAAATGCTCTAGCAACAAAGCTTTTACGAGTGTGCATCTTACGAGATTAAATAATGAAATCATCAAGGTAGCTATGATGGTAATTACTGGCGTGATATATGTGAAAAATAAATAAAATTAGATTCTATACCGCTTTGGGCGGAGGCAGGGCTTAGGGCGCATTTACAAGATTTGAGTATATTATCCTTTTGACTACTCTTACCATTTGATTGCTAACCTTGCCATCACCAAAATCCCATTCAACTTCTACTAACTCAATAGAAGTAACAATATGAAATCCTATCACTTCATCAATAGCTATCACACTTTTAGTAGCATATATCTCTAAAATAGTCGTATCAAAGTCTGTATAAAATCCGTTATTTGCACCTTTTTCCACTCATCTGTATAATCACTGATTGGAGCTTCACCTATTGCTTTAAGTGCATTAACGGTAGTTTGCTGCATATCATAGCTTTTGAGTAAGTCTGGTTTATTTGCATTTGATAGGACATTTTGATAGCTATTACTGATTGATGTTTTTTGGCAATTTGCTTTATTTATCTGTGCATTATCATTG
>NZ_JMKW01000051.1 GCF_000686565.1 Helicobacter bilis ATCC 51630 | reverse complement strand
CTAAGAACACAACACACAAGGGAAATTTTTGCCCTTATAAAAACTCATGCTTACCCACTTGTGCTAACTCATCATTATATAAGTTACAATATTACACATAAGCATATAATTTTTAAAAATTTTTTCTAGCTAACTCTTATAAACTTACGAAACTAGAGAAAATATCGGTTTTTTGGGGATTTGGAGGCAAATAAATTACAATTAAAATGAATGGGTATTTTGCCAAGCCCACCTTTTTTATTTCAACTTAGAGTAAATAAAGCGACTTGACAATGAAAAAAATGTCGGTTAGGGTTTTGGGGCGGAGTCTAGAGTTTAAAAATTACGCCCTAAACCCCGCAGCCCACCCAAATTTAGCGCAGAATCTAGAATCTACACCAACAAACCACGCAAACAAAACCACAAATTCTAGCAATTGCTCTGTGGCTTTGGAGGCTTTGACTGAATTAGAGGGTAGGAGTTATCCAAACGATAATGGCTATCCCTCTAATTCAGTCAATCGTTCAAATTGTATAGACAAGGGCGAATTTTTACAGAATCTAGAATCCAGGTCCTTACCATTTTGCACTCCTACGCCCTGCGCCTAGCTTATTTGAATAAAAATCGCATCTGCATCAAAGCCGAGTGGATGTGGATTTTAGGGCGTAACCCTTGTAATCGAAATTGCCAAAAAACAAAGAAGCAAAAATTTAAAAGATATATGTTAGAAGTTTGTATGAGATACGACAATGAAACATTCTTGATAGTCTATACACCAAAGACAAAATTAAAGCTTAATTATAGTTGATACACACTTGTGCAACACCAAACGCATATCACACTAACAATGTGTATTTTGCTACAAAAACAGATATATCTAGTTCTTATCCTTATCCACAAGTTTATTTGCGCCAATCCAAGGCATCATTGAGCGCAATCTTTTGCCCACTTTTTCAATTTTATGCTCACTTAGATTCTTTCTCTCCGCATTCATTCTGGCATACCCAGCTTTTCGCTCTAAGATAAAGTCCTTAGCAAAGCGTCCCTCTTGTATATCTGCTAGAATCTCTTTCATCGCCTTTTTAGATTCAGCATTTATCACTCTAGGACCGCTTACCATATCGCCATATTCTGCGGTATTTGAGATAGAGTATCGCATATTTGCTAAGCCCCCCTCATAGATTAAATCCACAATCAACTTTAGCTCGTGCAAACACTCAAAATATGCCATCTCTTCAGGGTATCCCGCTTCTACGAGCGTTTCAAACCCCGCTTTTACAAGGCTAGTTACCCCACCGCAAAGCACGGCTTGTTCGCCAAAGAGATCTGTCTCTGTCTCGTCTTTAAAAGTGGTTTCTATAATACCACTTCTGCCCCCGCCAATAGCACTTGCATAGCTTAAGGCAATCGCCTTTGCATCGCCCCTGCTTGTATCTTGCTCCACGGCGATTAGATCTGGGATTCCACCACCTTTTACAAACTCGCTTCTAACCGTGTGTCCGGGGGCTTTGGGTGCTACCATTATCACACCCACACCTTTTGGAGCTTGAATCTGCCCGAAATGAATATTAAAGCCGTGTCCAAAGGCGATGATTTTATCTTCACTCAAATTTGGCTTAATATCCTGTGTGAATACATCAGCTTGCAGCTCATCTGGGATTAGGATCATAATCACATCAGCTTCTTTTGTTGCCGCACCCACTTCTAGCACCCTAAAGCCCTTTGCTTCAGCCTTAGCCCAGCTAGAGCCGCCTTTATACAGCCCGATGATGACTTCTACGCCTGAATCTCGCAAGTTTTCCGCGTGTGCGTGTCCCTGACTCCCAAAGCCAATGACGGCTACTTTTTTCTTTTGAATTAGCCCTAAATCGCAATCTTTATCGTAATATACTTGTAATGCCATGTTACATTCCTTTAAAATTTCATCTTAAAAAATAAAAATTGAGTATATAATATCATAAATTCACGAGAAAAGGGGACAGAATGCAACAAGAATTATGCAAATATGAATTTTTAAAAACAATTCTACTTGAAGTCATTGAAGAAAATAGCCCAGAAGTCAAAGAAACATTTCTCATGCTTTTTAATTCTCTAAGAGATAAAAATACAGATTCCACAAAGATTAAAGATCTTTTCCATGAAATAAGTGAGAGTCAGCATTTAATGGGCGTTATCAAAGCATGTTCTCTGCATAATATCATCTTAAATATCTATGAAGAGCAAGAACAAGCAAAAATTGCAAGTGTATCAAGAAGCATTGCTACTGTGTATAAGAATCTTGAAGAAGAGGGCTTTGATAGAATTGATTGCGATAGAGTATTAGAATCTATTAGATTCTATCCTGTATTTACCGCACACCCAACAGAATCTCGCCGCCGCACATTCCTTGAAGCCCATCAAGAGATTACAAGAGAGCTGGAAAAAATAGAGCAGTTCTCATATATGCCAAGTGAGCAAATCCCCTATAAAGATAGGGAGATAGCCCAAAGTAGAGAAAGTATTAAGTATAGGTTACACCTTTTGTGGAAAAGCCATTTGGTGCGTAGTGAAAAGCTTGAGGTAATTTTTGAGCTTGATAATCTTTTATTTATCATTGAAAATAGCATTTTGCCTAGTGCCTTAAGGGTGCTAAATCAAGTCTCAAATAGGCTAAATAAGCCACTAAAAATATCCCCCATAAAGCTTGGTAGCTGGATAGGTGGCGATAGAGATGGCAATCCTTTTGTAAGTAATGAGATGATGACACGCGTTATGAAAATGCAACATGAATTAATCATACAAACCTATATAAAAGAGATTAATAAGCTCATAAGAGAGCTATCATTATCGGTTGATTTTTGCACTCCAAGTAAAGAATTACAAAAATCGTTACAAAAAGAAAAGTCTTATCTTAATCAAACTTCATTAAAGCTTCATGAAAGAGAACCATTCCGTGCAAAGCTTAATCTCATTAAGCTAAAGTTACAGAATCATTTGCTAAAAGTCAATGCAGTAGGCGAAGTAGATTTTATCTATCAAAATCCAAAAGAACTTTTAGAAGATATTGATATGCTTATTGCTTCACTCGATTCTATTGCTGCAAAGCGACTAAAGAGTTTAAGAAATCTTGTATTGCTTGGTGGATTCCATCTCATGCAGCTTGACTTTAGAGAGCATAGGGATATGTATATGAATGCGGTTTCTGAAGTCTTGTGTCTTCTTGGCTATACTGATAGTGATTTTATACACAGACATGAGTCAAAAAAGATTGAGATTCTAAATAAAGTCTTAAGCGAGCCGCCACTAAATCTAAATAGCATTTTATGGGAAGTAAGCTCTCAAACGCGCCATACACTCAATGCGTTTTTACGAATCTTATGGGCGAAAAAGGCAATTAGCAAGGATATTTTAAAAAGTGTGATTGTATCCATGACAACAAGGGCTAGTGATTTACTTGCTGTGCTATATCTTGCATACTGCAGTGGATTATGGCAAAAAGGCAAGGTAAAAACAACTGATAATGGTGAATGTATCATAAAAGATGGCAAGTCTGGAATCTTTATCACACCGCTATTTGAGACCATAGAAGACTTAGAAAACGCACAAGAGATTCTAGAAGTGCTAAGTAAAAACGAGCATTACAGGCAATATCTAAAAGATTCTGGCAACGCACAACAGATTATGATAGGCTACTCTGATTCTAGTAAAGATGGTGGAATCTTTACTTCTAATTATTCTCTTTATAAAGCGATTTCAAACCTTGTGAAGTTAGAACAAAGACTAGGCATTCACTTCATGCTTTTCCATGGCAAAGGTGGTAGCATTAGTCGTGGTGGTGGACAGCTTGAAAGCGCGCTTTTAGCATTTCCACGCGGTAGTATTGGCACAACTTTGAAGACAACAGAACAAGGTGAGATCATCTCATCTCGCTATCTTAATCCACGCGTAGCTATTAGAAGCTTTGCCCTCACTCTAGCAAGTCTTTTGAAAAAAGCGGTGCATGATAACTTTTGTGCGAATCTTGATCCTAACTCAAATGGTGGGGTGCAAAATACAAAGAATCTAGATTCTGATCTCATTGATAAAAATATACAGATTAAATGCGATGTAGATCCCTATCTACCAAAGCTAGAAGAGCTTTCTAGAATCTCATATCGCACTTATAGGGATTTAGTGTATGAAACGCCAAATTTTGTAAGCTATTTCAAACAAGCTACACCGATAGAATTTATACAGAATCTAAACTTAGGCTCTCGCCCCAGCAAGAGAAAAGACACACAGAGAGTAGAAGATTTGCGTGCTATCCCTTGGGTATTTGCATGGACGCAAAATAGATCCATTATCCCCGCATGGTATGGCTTAGGAAGTGCATTGAAGGGCATAGGCGATAAGCAGCTACTGCAAGATTGCTATAAAGATTCTGTATTTTTCAAAACTACGATTGATAATATCGTGCAAGGCTTCATTAAAGTCGATATGGAGATAGCAGAAATGTATAATGACTTTGTGCAAGATTTTGGATTGAAGCAAAGCATTTGGAGTAAAATCCATAATGAATATAATGAAACGCTTGAGTGGCTACTCATCACGCGTAATGAAAACGAGCTTTTAGATAGCAATAAGGAAGTAAGAGAGACTATCCTTACGCGTATGCCAAATATTAAGGCTTTAAGCCTTTTGCAAATCGAGCTTGTAAGAAAATATAAGCAAGCTCAATATGAAGACCTGCGTCATCGCCTTATGGAACAAATCCATGGCACAATCATTGGTATCGCACAAGGTATTAGAAACACGGGGTGAGATTTAAGTATGTGATTTCACTTAATTTTTTTGTTTCGTTTGGGAAAGGGCTTAAATAAAGTTTTGAAAACATATATCTATTGCGTTTGGGTTTAATACCATGTCCCAAATATTGTGTTTAAGTGTGGCGTATAGAATCTACTTCCGTTTGCCATGCTAAACCTTTCGGTGAAATATCTAGCATAGAATCTCAACAAGATATTTCATGCTTATGCACTCAATATGACAGGAATTTGAAATCTAGTATAAATACAAAGGGAGAAAAATGATAAACGAAAATACACAAGATAAAAAGCATATCTTAATCACAGGGGCAAGCTCTGGCTTTGGCTACCATCTAGCCCTAACTTATGCAAAAGAATGGAATAATATCACACTCTATCTTATCGCAAGAAGAAAAGAAAAGCTAGAAAAACTAAGACAAGAAATACTCTCAATGCAAAAAAATATTTGTGTTGAAATCCTTGCTGGAAATATTTGTGATAAAGAATTTATCACAAAAAGCACAAAAGATTTAGATATTGATATCTTAGTCAATAATGCTGGTCTTGCAAGGGGCATTGAAAGTGCGGAAAATACGAGTTATAGCGATTGGGAAGAAATGATTGCCACTAATATAACAGCTCTAAGCCATATCACGCATTGCATTTTGCCCAACATGGTAGCAAAGGGAAGTGGGCATATTATTAATGTGGGGTCTATTGCTGGTAGTTATGCCTATCGTGGTGGGAATGTATATGGGGCTACAAAGGCATTTGTAAAGCAATTTAGTCGCAATTTACGCGCTGATTTGTATGATAAAAATATCCGCGTAAGTAATATTGAACCCGGATTATGTGAAGGAAGCGATTTTTCCATTGTGCGATTTCATGGCGATACAGAGAGGGCGGATAATGTATATAAACGCACAAAGCCACTTCACGCAAAAGACATCGCAGAAATAATCTTTTGGGTAAGCACTCAACCACCACATGTAAATATTAACTCTATTGAGATTATGCCTACAACACAGGCAAGTGCTGGATTGAGTGTGCATTGTAGCAATTAGATTCTAAAGACTTAATATATAAGCGTATTTGTCTATGATTTTTACTGCATATTGCAAGGATTATTTGAATCTAGTGTCTAAAAACAAGTTAAACAATACAATAACAATTTTTTGCTTACCACACAATTACAAATACCCTTTCTTAGTAAGCTTTTTATGTAAGAATTTATAGCATGATAAAAAGAATTTATATTTTAAACTTTTTGGCTTTTTAGTCTCTTTTAGCTGGGCTAATAATGGCTTATAGATTCCATGTAATTCATAGAGTTCATTCATTAAGGACATAAAGTTTTTATGCTCCATTGTAAAAGTAGTAATCAAATTTTCTTTTTGCAAAAGTCGCTCATAAAGCCTATATGAGAAAAACAATAACTCTATATACTTTTTATCAAAATAAAAATACATATCTTTATGAAACATGCAGCCTATAATCATTTGCTTATTTGTATCTAGAGACTGCCAAATGCCATCACTATGGATTCTATATACACTATCTATTCCGGGTTTATACATAGCTTTGCCTTTATACATGTGAATGAGATTGCGAAATGAATCGCCTCGAAATGACACTTCATTACTTGCATATTGCAAATGTTGCAGTTGCTTTGGAAGTCCGTCTTTAAAGATCACATTTCTAAAAATACAGCTTGAAGTATGTCCAAAAATCGCCCTATCATTTAAATAATCATCAAAGGTTGAGACTTTGTCTTCTTTCGCCCCGATATATTCTTTTGTCGTGCCATCACTATATAACATGCGTGTATTTTGAGAATACGCTGTGAAGTCCTTATTCTTTTCTAAAAAATCAAGTGCTTTTTGTATCTTTTCTTCATCTATCCAGTAGTCATCTGGGTCAAGCACGCAAAAATACTCAGTCTTTGTTATTTCATAAGCCCTCACTATATTTTTAAAAAGCTTTTGATTTTGACTAGATTCTAAAATCTGTATTGCATTTGGATATTTAAGACTATATTCTCTCACAATATCAAGTGTGCCATCGCTCGAGGCATCATCAGCAACAATAATCTTATAGCTATATGTAGTCTTTTGCATGAATATAGAATCTAGGGTTTGGGCGATATAATCTTTCTTATTAAAAGTTGGCAGAATGATGGTAAGCATTGCTTGGTCTTGCATAGCATATTTCCTAAGTAGTAATGTATGAAAAGATGATTCTACATTTTTTTTAGCAAATTTTTCTATATCCACATAGAATCTAGTCTAGAAACTCACATAATAAAATATTCTTAATATGCTATACTTTTACGCAGAGATTACAAGGCAAATAAAAGGAAAAATATGCACGATAGCATTGCATTAAAGGAATACTTGCGGACACATGGTGTTGATAATGTGGTGGATTTAGGGCTTGAAGAGTTACAAACAGAATATGAACGCATTGTGCGTGAGGGCATCTCATATTATCATAATCTTTTGCAGGAAGAAAACTCTGAAATAGAATTTTTAGAGGCGAAGAAAAGAGATGTTATCGATGTCTTAAAACAAGCTTAAACAATAGATGATATATATGATATTTTATATGAATTTTTGCATACCTATATGCCAACTGATTTAATCGCTTTTATGGCGGAGATTAAAATGCCTGTGCCTTATACTCGTTTGCAAAAGATTATAGCAATCGTGCATGCAAGAGTGCAAGATGAAGTGCTAGATAAGATTAAAAGTGATTTAGAATCCTTGCCACTACAAGAGAGAGAAACACTCATAGCACATTATGAGGGTATGCGTAATGATGTGCTATGGTTAGAGAAACTGCACAATCGCTATAAAAGCTCTGGGACGCTAGAGTATTTACGCTCAACAGCTGAAACAAAGCTTAATATCATGCAAACTTTTCTAAGCAGAGATTTAGAATCTGAATATAAACCTTTCTATGACAATAGCAAAGAGAAACGCACTCTTATTGCTAAGATTCTAGAAATTAGTGGTATTTACACAAAAAATGAATTATTTGATATGAAAATCGCAGATTTACAAGCCACTTATGATGAGATTATGCAGCAAGTCTTACAGAAAGAAAGAGAGCAAAAACTCATGCGAAGATACATTGAGCTATTTGAAGATTCAGCAGGTATTACTGAAGATGAGTTTAAGGGGCATTGTAAAGATATGCAAGATAGCTTACCTGATGATATTATAGGTGAAATCATTAGCCATTTTACAACGCGTAATCACTTCATTGCTAATAAAATCAATAATGTGTTGTCTGGGAAAAGTATGAATAAAGCCCCATCGGCAATGGAAAACGAATAACCACTAAAAAGGAAAATTATGGATATTGTAACATTAGCACATGGTAGCGGCGGCATAAATGCAGCCGAGTTTGTGCAAAAGGTTTTTATGCCCTATTTCAAAGACCTTATGCCCTATGCAAATGAAGATTGTGGAATCTTTTCTAGTATAAAAGATATGAAATATGTAACAAGCACAGATTCCTATACTATAAATCCCATATTTTTTGCAGGTGGAAATATCGGTAAGCTTTGTGTATGTGGTAGCAGTAATGATGTGGCTATGATGGGTGGAAAACCATTATATTTAAACATAGGCTTTATTATTGAAGAAGGTTTTTGCATAGATTTATTAAAACAAATTGCAGAATCTATTGCCCTTGAATGCAAGAGTCTTAACATAAAGATTCTATCCGCAGATACTAAAGTATTGCCAAAGGTTACAGATAGCACAGAAGTAAAAGATAAACTCATATTTATTAATACAACTTGCATTGGCGGTGTTGAAAAAGATTGCATAAGTGCTAAGAATCTAAGCGAGAACGACTCAATTATCCTAAGCGGTAAGATAGGAAGTCATGGTGCAAGAATCTTTTTAGAGCAGAACAATATCGCAATTACAAGCAATATACAAAGCGATTGTGCTAGTCTTTATCCCATGTTAGAATCACTCTTGCAAAGCAATATCCCTATACATGCTATGCGTGATGCTACGCGTGGTGGGCTATCAAGCGTTTTGAATGAATGGGCTATAAGCTCACATGCTTGTATTGATATTTATGAAGAGAAAATACAGATAGATTCTGAAGTGCATGGTGTATGTGAAATGCTAGGGCTAGAGCCTTATGATCTAGCAAATGAAGGTGTATGTGTGATCGCCATGCCTAAGCAATATGCAGAAGAAGTGTTATCTCTATTAAGAGGGCATACACTAGGCGTGAATGCCACAATCATTGGCGAAGTAAGCAAGGTATTTAACCCGATATTTAACTTGCAAGATTCTAAAGATAATAAAGCACAAATAAGCAAAATTACCTATTACCAAAAAGTTGTGTTACATACAAAATATGGCAGCAAAAGATTTTTAGAATATCCACAAGGTGAGATACTTCCAAGAATCTGCTAGAGAGATTGTTAGAAATCTATTAGCAAAACTTTGAAGTCATTGTGATATATGATTCTATTGTTGCATGGCAAAGATTACATACAAACCAAAAAATCTAAAGAATCACACCTTAACCCTTTTATAACAATCAAGCATAAATGCTATAAAACCAATGATTGCTAAAAGTCCTAAAGGCAATACCGGTGACATATATCGAGAATCATCAAGAGGGGTAAAAAGCACGATAAATAATGCACTAAAAAATCCTGCAAAGCCCACACCAAAGCTAAACATAAGCAAACTATTGCGTAAATCTCTCTTAACTAGCCATAAAATAAGAGAGAGCATCATCACCCCAAAGCTTAAAGCCACACTCCAAAAGTGATTTAAAAGCAAACGATGTTCATATAAAAAGTCATAAATCTTTTCTTGCATAGGTGTGAATACAATGCTTCGTTCAGATTCTCTAAATTTACTTACTGCTGCTACATGTGATGGGTGCGTAGGTTTTTCTTGCAATTCTCTGCTGTTAAATATCCAACCCGGATTCTGAATCCACATAGCTTGTAAAAATCTCCACTCATGTTGTGCAAAATTCGCAGGATACTTAAAAATTGCCTTAATCCACTGACTATGAAGCCCATCAAGCTGTCCCACAGCAAATGTGCGTTCTGTTCCGTGAGCAACATTAAATGGATCTGCAAATCGTGGATATTTTGCATATAACTCCTTTACATTATTCCAAGTTTTTTCTGGATAATACCACTCATCTTTAAAACAGCTGCTATCATCGGCAGGCACACAAGCCCCTGCAATTTGATGTAAAAACACATGATTGGCAGGTAATGCAGGGCGAGGAAAGATAAGATTTCGCGGCACAATGATGACCACGCAAAGACAGAGTATCGCACAGGCTATGACACCATTTATATATTTTTTTACAAATTCTTTCGTATTTATACCACGATTGCAAAGCCACATATACACAAGTACAAAACTCACAGGAAACACGCTAAAAATCGCATTATGCCGCCATAAAATCGCGAAGAAGAATACTATGCCAATAAGCCACCACATTATCTTAGCTTTTCTTGGAGACAAAGGCACAAGTAGCATAAAAAGCACCATAGCATAACCACAAAATAAAAGCATAGGCAAAGAAAAGCTAGTTAGCTGAATAAAGTTTTGAAAATAGATATTGCCTATAAACACAGGAAATAGCAACAAAATCGCAAAAATACTTCTAAAGCGAATATAAAAGCCCCACACTAAAAACAAAAGTCCAGTGTAAAATGGTGCGAGATTAAGTAAAAACATATAATATAAATGTTTTCCAAAAAGAAAATATAAGATTCCCAATACATAAGAGGGTAACACTGGGGCAAAATTTGTCGTATTGAGCTGAATATTTCTATATATATCGCCTATGACATGATAACCCGGAAATCCAAGCCAAAACTGAAATATAAACAAGGCAATGATAATACACGCACTTAATGCTAAAAAGAGTTTATCCCTCAAAGATAGCGCAGAATTTAAGGCATATTGTTCTATATGCTGTTTTGGATATGTTGTATTAAATCTAGCTAAATATAGTCTAAGAGGCACATATAAAAACCATATCATCACACAAAGCCCAAACAAGAAAATAAGCCTACCCGCATAATCTTGCAAAAGCAATGTTGAAAATTCTGTGCTATAACTCGCGATACCTATATTTTGCCCAACTTGTAATTGATAGGGGGCTACTATCTCAAGATTGCCATTATCTTTTGATAACTGATAGATTGAAACCACACCACCCAACCGCTCTATATCTTTACTCCATTCTACCTCGTTTAAAATTATTGCCCCATATGTAAGATGTGCTCTAAAAATCTTACTTTTAAAATCTAGCTTGATTTCATAAGTATGGGTTTCGTTACGATTTTCTTCACATTGCTTTTGACATGTATTCACAAATTCTGCGTTTTTAACATTTATAAATGCCATTTCGCTACATACAGCCTTACATTTCTCGATCGTGCGAGTAATCTCACTCTCCACAATCATATCCGCATAATCTATCCTATCCTTACTCATAAAACGCAAAGCAAAAAAGATAATCACCACAAGCATAAGCAGAATAAACCACACGCTAAGAGCAATTTTACTCCCCTTGCTTAATCGCACAGATTTTAGAATTTCAATCATTGACACTCCTTTTTGATAAATTTAGAATCTACACCTTTATGGGTGGGTGCAGGGCTTTTTGTGTAAAAATAGAATTTAGGTTCTTTTCTATAAATGACAAGCTTTCTCGCATAAAAGCCATAAAACGCCACAAGCAAAGATGCTAGAATCTTTGCCACAATCGCTTCAAATCCCAAAAACTCCACACATAGCCACAAAATAAGCGTATTTAGTCCTATGCCTATGGTGTTGATAAGATAGGTTAGCCCAACTTCTAAGCCTCTATGCAAATGCGTCCCGCCAAATACAAACCGCCGATACAGCCACACACCAATCCCACTAGCTAGCACAAACATAATAAGCGAAGCAAGAATATAATGCACCCCAAAAATTTTATATAGGATATAGAATCCCAAAAGCTCTAAAAGAGTAATACCCCCACCGATACAGAAAAACAACACGAGTTGTTTTAAGCTTTTGTGTGTTTTAGAATCTAGATTCTGCGTTGTCTTTTTGGAGCTTTTAGCGGATTGTTCGCTCAAGGCTTGGTCATTACCTTCTAGGCAACTCCCTTCGCCTTTCGCTCCAAAAGCTTTGCTTTCTTTAGTAAAACCGCTAACATCACTCAAAGACACTTCCGCAGGGTTTTTATGGGTTTCTTTTATAGTTTCTAGAATCTTGTCATTTTGAGCCATAGGCGAAAAATCTTGTTTAGATTCTACA
Organism: Helicobacter bilis ATCC 51630; assembly: GCF_000686565.1. GTDB lineage: Bacteria > Campylobacterota > Campylobacteria > Campylobacterales > Helicobacteraceae > Helicobacter_A > Helicobacter_A bilis. The sequence continues at coordinate 2,710 of NZ_JMKW01000051.1, read as the reverse complement.
TTAGATACTTCGCCCTCAAAGGCTTCAGTATGACAAGGATTAGATTCTAGGTTTTCTACCTTTGTATGCAGATTCAGGGCTTTTTGTGTGGAATTGCTAGACTCTCTAATCTTGTCATTTTTGCAAGTGTGGGCAAGAGCTCCGCTCGTGCGAGTGTGTAAGCACGAAATATCCCTTTCACTTTCTAAGTCCTTAGATATTTCACTTCTCTCAGCACAACAAGCCTTCTTAGAATCCACACTAGATTCCATATCATTAGAATCTCTTTCACAAGATAAAGTATCACTCACCATATATGCCCTTATAGCTTTCCCTTTTTGCTTTGCAAATAAGCTAAATAGCGAGATTCTTTAATGCTTTTTGTAACAAGATGGGCTAAAAGCCCTGCGATAAAAAGCACCACAGCAATCACCATAAGCCCAACACACACAAAAAGTGTAGGAAATCTCGCCACTTTAGAAGTCTCCAAAAACTCCACAAAGACAGGCACACCAAAGAATAGAGACAGCAAAAAGCATATAGCGCTTAGCACACCAAAAACAAGCAAAGGACGCTCACTAAACAAGAGATTTAGAATCATAAGCGATATTTTAAAGCCATCTTTAAAAGTTGAAAGTTTAGAGAAGCTGCCTTCTGGGCGGGATTTATAAGGGGCTTTTATCTCATCGGTGCGAAGCCTTTGCTCTAGGGCATAAATGGTGAGTTCAGTCTCTATCTCAAAGCCATTGCTATGGGCTGGGAAGCTCTTCACAAAAGGGCGAGAAAAAATTCTATAACCACTTAACATATCGTTAATTTTTGTGCCAAAAAGCATTTGTGTGCTTTTTGAAAACAGCTTATTGCCAAAGCTATGCCCCTTGCGATATGTGCTAGAGTCTGCCTCTCTTGCGATATTTAGCATATCAAGTTTGTGAGTGCTAAAATACGCTAGTGCTTGTGGTAAGATAGAAGCATCGTGTTCAGTATCTGCATCAATCATTATGTAGAAATCTGCCTCAATCAAGGCAAATGCCTCTCGCATAACCGCCCCCTTGCCCTGTGTGCTAACATTGTAGAGTGTGAGGGATTTTGTGGGGATTTTAGAGTCTAGATTCTCTACCAATTCGGGGTGGACTGCGGGGTTTAGGGCGTAATTTTTAGGATCTAGATTCTTATCCCAATGGGTGGGTGCAGGGCGTAAGGGTGCAAAATTGTAAGATTCTGCAGTCTTGTCATTTTTGCAAGTGTGGGCAAGAGCTCCGCTCGTGCGAGTGTGTAAGCACGAAAAATCTTTTTTAGATTCCATATTGGATATTTCGCTACGCTCAATATGACAATCTAAAGATTTTATCTCATCAATTTTTGCTTTAACAATATTTCTTGAATTATCACTTGAATTATTATCAAACACATAAATATGTGCGTTTGGCAGGACAGCAAAGACCTCATCAATGACTTGAGCGATAGTCTTTTCCTCATTGTAGCAGGGGATAATTACAGCGATTTTTTTAGGTGGTTGTAAAGATAGTGTGGTATCAGATTCCATACCTTGAAGTTTAAGCTGTGTGTTTGTGCGAATAGTGCCAGATTCTACAAAATTATCGCACTTAAGGACAAAACCTGTTTGCTGATTATAGATCTCACTAGATTCACCCCCCCCCCCCCGTTTATTATTTATCCGCATAGTATTTGTAGCTTCTGCATTTAGATTGTGTTGTGAGTTTTTATTTGTATGACTAGAGCAAATAGAAATATTGTTTTGCATATTATGAATACCTTAAAATTTTAGATATGTTAAAAGCAAGATGTATGCCAGAAAAACTTTGTAATTATAGCATTTAAAGTTGCAAATATAATGCTTGATTCTATAATCTATTAGCTCTCTTAAAACATAGCAATTTAGGTGTTTATAGTATCGTAAAAAAGTGAAAATTGACACACTTGTGCGACACATTGACACATAAACTGCTAATTTTAGGAGTTTAAAATATGAAGTCTAACTACTTTATAGACACAAGTTTATTAAAATCATTAAGCATAGGTATAAAAGAGGCAATAGTTTTAGATTTTTTCTACTACTACAATAATCGTAATTGTAAAAGTTATCAAATAAATATTACAAGGATAGCAGAACACTTAAACATAGCTCGGGGACATCTCTACAAAATCTTAGGGAAGTTAGTAAAAAGAGAATTAATTGTTAAGTCTTGCAGAGAGTATATAGTAACCCAAAACTATATAAGTGTAAGAAGAAAAAGTTTTAAAGAAGCACATAGCAACTCTCAAACTTCAAGTGATATTATACCAAATTATGTTAATGAATATAGCAAAACAAAGCAAAAAAATATTGCAAATTTCACAGATACAGAAATGTATTTAAATGAATCAAAAGTGTATCCAAATGAGTCAGTTTCTATACTATATAAAGATACAAATACACAAAACTCTAGCATATTAAATGCTAGAGTAGATATAAAAACAAATGCAAAATCAAAAATTAAAAATATTTTTGATTTGATTTGTTTTCTTAGGGGGGAGGGAGAGAAAAATAATAGCCTTAAATCCTTTGTGATACCACAGAAATTTGTTGCAGACATTATTCAAACTTGCGATAAAGAGATTAAGAGAGCAAATGGTATCAATTTCTCTAGCTTGAAAAAGATACTTAGCGATGATGAGTATGAATTGTTTATGAATTATGTAAAACAACTAGCACACACAGGTGTTTTTA
>NZ_JMKW01000050.1 GCF_000686565.1 Helicobacter bilis ATCC 51630 | reverse complement strand
AAACTTGCAGGGCTTTAGAGAATGCCACATTAAACCAGACTTATTACTCATTTATGAGCTATGCGATGATATTTTGCAGCTTAATGCCTTGCGTGTGGGGAGTCATAGCAAATTGTTTAAAAAATAGTAAGTTATGAAAGGCTAGAATCTAGCAATAAACCCCTTGTGTGATGAGATTATAAAATGTGTAGATAAAATCCTAGAAATTAAAGCTTGTCATACTGAGGCGTTAGCCGAAGTATCTAAAAATACAGAATCTAAAAAAGATTTTTCGCCTTTTTCAAAGGCTCAAAATGACAAAGCAGATTCTGCCCTTGACACAAGCAAGTTAGAATCTAAACTTGACTCTTTAGTCTATACACTCTACAATCTCACAAAAGATGAGATAGAAATAATAAAGGGAAAATAATGAGCGATGACACAAAACAAGCCGCCAAAAATATAGCTCAAATTTTAGAAATAAGTAAGAAATATGTTCGTTATGATGATAGAGAGAAAGTTTATGTTATAGAAAATTGCGTAAGCAAAAATAACTTTGAAGTTATCAAATTTGATAAAGATATAAAATTTGATAATTTATTAAATTATCCTTTGAAATTTCATAAATGTAAGTTTTTAGAAAGTGTAGATGGTTATGAAAAACAATTTAAACACAAACTTATTTTCACAAATGTAACTTTTAAAAAGATTTTGAATCTTGCATTTAGTATATTTAGCAATGAAATAAATTTTTTCAATGCTACATTGGAAGAAAGCATTGATTGCCGACAATGTGAATTTAAAGGAATATTTAAAGCATTTGGAGTTAAGTTTTTAAAAGGAGCAATTTTTGAAAACTCTACCTTTGAAAAAGAAGTCCATTTTGGCAAAGAAATTGATGACAGAAACACAGAAAAATCAAATATGTTTGGAAGTTGTAGTTTTGAGACTGCCTTTTTTGAAAATTGTAATTTCTTTGATAGTGTTTATTTTAAAAATAATGAATTTAAACAATTATTTTTTAAAAATTCCATATTTAAAGATAATGTCTATTTTAACAATTCCCATTTTTATGATTTTGCTGATTTTCACGAGTGTGAATTTGAAAAAACTGCTTGTTTCTATGGGGCAACTTTTGATAACCCCCCAAATTTTTCACAAGCTATTTTCAAAGAGAATCTAAACTTTGTGAATGTGAAATGTGATTTTGAGTTTGAGAATCTAAAAGAGAGAATCAAACAAGAAAAAGAGCAGGACAGCAAGAAAACTTTAGATAAATTTGCTAACGACTTTAGAGATTCTTTTAGGCTTATTAAAAATGCTTTGATAAAAGATAATAATCTCCTAGACGCTTCAAACTTTCACAAATACGAACTCTATTGCAAAGAAATAGAGCTAGATTCTAAAAATCCTAAAATATTTTCAAAAGATTTTATTGATAAATGGCAGTTGTTTTTTTATCGCATTACTTCAAATCATCATACAGACTTATTAAAGTCATTTCATTCTCTCCTTGTCGTAATTGGCATTTTTGCATTTTTAAATATAGCCACTATCATTGGATTTAATTGCTATTGCTTACAAATGCTTACAAAATATATCATTATCTCCTTACACACTGATAGCACACCATAATGCCATTATTAAACATTTGCTAAATTGCAATTACATATCGTTGCTAGGCATAAATTTTGCCTTAGCAGTAGTTTTTATACTCCTATTTTGTTTTTCATTGTGTAGTAAAATAAGGAAAATTATTATTTCTTTAAGTTATTTTTTAGTCTTGCTTTTGCTTATATCATTGCCTCAATACATTATCCCAACAATCAGTATTTTTACCGATAAAAGACCGCTCCTTGACCCATTGTCAATAATCGGTGGAATATACACGTTATTGTTTGCGATTATGTTTTTCTCTCTTATAAAAACCGCACGCAAAAACTCCATAATCCCACACTAAATATGCTAAAGCCTAGATTCTAATATAGCCCAAAGCCAAGCCGCAAATAGAATCTAAGCAGAATCTAGCAAAAATCAAAACAAGTAGCCCCATACTTTATTACTTATGAAATAGTTAAATAAACACCCAAAAATGCTAAAATACCAAACGAAATAAATAAAAGGATTTAAGTGCTAAAGATTCTAAATTTTTATGCTTTTTGTTGTGCTGCTATTATTATGCTATGCTCTTTTATAAAGCATAATAATATCAAGCATGATATATATTCCCCTTTCTTTATTACACAAGCTACACATAATACACCTGATAAGAATCTATCCTTTATTGCTACACAATCGCTATTGCCAAACAAAGAGTTAAGCGCACATGCAAGTGCGATAGTAGCAAAAGATTCTAAGCTTATGACGCTTTTTTATGCGGGGACTAGAGAGGGGGCATTTGATGTGAAAATCTATCAAAGCTTTTTAGACACAAAGACATTAGATTCTAAATGGAGTGAGCCTTTAGTGCTACTTACACCAGAGAGGCTTACAAGCCTTAGTGGGAGATATGTAAAAAAGCTAGGCAATCCTATCGTATTTAAAGATTCTAAAGATAGGGTGCATTTGTTTGTTGTTGGGGTTAGTCTTGGCGGATGGGCTACTTCTAGAATCTATCAGTTTTATTTTAGCGATGATTTAGCTACAATCCATTATGTGCGAGAACTTCACCTAAACCCTTTTGGTAACTACTCTCATCTTGTCCGCACACCGGCCTTGCCGCTTGAAAATGGTGGCTTTATCCTTGCTTTCTCGCATGAAATGTGGCATAAATTCCCGCTTATTGCATTCTTTGATGAAAATGGCAATATGCTAACCACAAAGGCTATCAATCATCTAAAAGCACAGCTACAACCTAGCATTATAGCCCTAAATGAGAAAGAGTGTGCCGCATTTTATCGCACAAATAACCGCTACAATACAAACACTTACTATCAAACTTGTGAGAATTACGCTAAAACTTGGCATAACATAGAAACAAGCAATATGAAAAACTATGATAGCTCGATACTGCTTGTAAAGCTTGGCGATGAAGTCGTGCTGATAACAAATGATGGCAAACATAATCCTATATGGCAGAACGATACAAAAAAGGGTGATAGACAAAGCCTTAGCCTTTATTATTTAGCAGATAAAATAAAGGGGCAATTTGCCTATATCGATACCATTGACACAGCTAAAAAGGGCGGCGAGGTAAGCTATCCTGCGGCAATACTCGATAATAATCTCTTGCATATTACCTATACTTATAATCGAAAGACAATCAAGCATACCGCACTAAATATTAACGCAATACTAGAAAAGATAGAATCTATTAAAAAAGATTCTATACAACAGAGTATGCAAGGGGGTGGCAAATGATCGTTACAAGTATTTGTGTGCTTGGGGTCTTATTGCTACTCTCAAATGGTGCGTGTAGATTGAGTCTAAAAGATTCTAAGACTTTTTTTAGTCGTAAAGTCCTTATTGTATTTAGCTTTTTAAGCCTTATATGCTTTTTACCTATAATAGAGAATGTTAGCATTGTAAAGCATATATATTCATATTTTGATTCACCAAGCTTTTTTGCTATGATACTCATTTGTGCGGCGTGTTTGAGACTTGTAGATTTTAGGGTGCGAAATAATAAAAACCAGATTCTAGATTCCAAGAATTGCACCCTAAACCCTGCCCCCGCCCATTTGGGGGAGAATCTAGAATCTAGTCAAAATTGCACAAGACGCCCTGCACCCACCCAAGTGGTTGAGAATATAGATTCTATAAATTGTCATACTGAAGCGTTAGCCGAAGTATCTAGAAACATAGAATCTAAACCTGTCATTTTAAGGAAAAGCGAAAAATCCAAAAACACGGAATCTAAAAAAGATTTTTCACCTTTTTCAAAGGCTCGCACGAGCGAAGCTCTTGCCCACACTTGCAAAAATGATAATAAACAGAATCTAGATTCTATAAATTTTGCACCCTTACACCCTACACCCGCCCATTTGGATAAAAGTCTAGATTCTGTAAATTACGCCCTAAACCCCGTAGCCCACCCAAATTTGGTGGAGAATCTAGAATCTAATCATTATGAGCGAAATGCGGAGTTTATCACTCAAAATAGAAAGAATTTAGAATCTAATATTTGTCATGTTGAGCGAAGCGAAACATCTAAAACTTTAGTTGATAAAAATAATAATCCAGCCTTAAACATTCAAAACAAAACGACTAAAGATTCCAACAATAGCACTCAATTAACGCCCCGCACTTACAACGATAGCAAGCAAGATTCTACACCACATCAAAACAAGCATTGCATAGAATCTTCTAATATAAGATTTAATATCTACACTGCCCTTATACTTTTTATATATGGTGCTATCTTATATGGTGGCTCTCTTGGCATGATAGATTTTTACTTGCAAGAATTGGCTATTCAATCATCTCATTTGCAAGACTTTGACACACACGCATTTAATCCACTTAATACAAACATATTCAGCACACAAGCATTTGACATATATCACGCAACACTGCTTAATCAAGCCCTAATTAGCTTTGTGCTACTTGTGCTACTTTACATAAGCAATAAAGAGATTGGAATCTTAGCCCTTTTTTCATTCATCTTATTTTACATATTTAGCGGCGAAAATGCTAGTCTGTTAGAATGCTTCATCTGCCCTTATCTATGGCTATATTCTGCCTTTTATATTGTTTATAGAATCTTGCTTAGATTCTATAGGTTTGTATCCTAGAGTCTTATATGAGTTCAAATTAATGCAGATTTTAGCTTTCTATAATTTTGCAAGCCCAGTGTGTAATGGAGGGTGCCAATTAAACTTGAGAAAAATTTTGCAATTTGTATGGGCTTCGGTCGCAAGCTGACATCTAATATTTGCTTGTTCTAGCTTTATGTAAAATAAAGACAATATTAGAATTCTGTAAGTTTTTAATCAGAAAAATACATATTATGGTGCTACTATAAGCCATGCGAAATACGCAAAATTAGCGATAATCGCCTTGTTCGCTTACAAGAATAATCTTTGTTTGGGTATCACCGAAAGCCTCCACTGCTATGTTATTAACCCAATTTTTGTCGCTCCCGCCTATATTCCAAGTGAGTAAGGGCATATCTACCCCCCCCCCCGTTAATATCATATTTTAAATTGAGTGATTTTATAAAGTCATAGTATTCATAGGCAAAACTCACCGCATTAATATTATTTGTTGCAATAATTTCTTTTAATTCATTATGTAGTTTTTCTCTATCTTTCTCTAATTTTTTCATATCATAATATGGAAAATAATAACTTGTGAAAAATCCCTCATCTTTAAAAACCTTCAAGGCTTCATAATTAGGGCTTTCAATCACTAAATTTTCCTTTGGAATCTTATATGTTTCACATAGTCTCTCTAATTCCCTTAAAGATAATAATTTATTAGAATCATCTAGATTCTTAAAGTCAATCCAAAACTTTGTCGTAAAAACTTGGTCGGTATCATTGGGGTTTTTAAGACTATCTATCCATAATGTCTTTGCAGCTGAAAACATCTCTGCTAAATCAAGCCCTATGCTATGTTCTAACCCATCATGCCCTACATCAAAATATGGTGTTGGTTTTTTAGGATTGTTTGTTAAAAAATGCACATCAATTTCATAGCCAGCATATTTTCCCCAGAAATCTTTTAGTTTTGCTATCTCATCAACTCTATGTAGCCATAGCTTTTCTGGCACCTTAGCACTAAGTTTTTGTGTTTTTAGCTCTCTGTCATAATCTTTACCAGAAAACATTCTTTGTCTTTTGGCATTATAGTCCTTATGAAAAAGGCTTCTTTGTGTTATGCTATCTTTGGTTTCAATATCTAAGAGATCAAGAAAGGCATGGATAAAATCATCAGTCATAAAGGGCAGATTCTGTGCGTTTTGTATCTTTTGTGCTATGTCTTTATGCTTTTGTTTAAAAGTATCACTCATATAAATCATAAAAGGGACTTCTATCATAAAGCGAGAACCTATGGTCTCTGCATGTCCAGCAAGATCCCTAAAGTCATACATCTCATCACCATGATCGCTTAGATAGATTACAATACAATCTTCATCACTAAATCTTTGCATAATATTGCTTACCACATAATCGTTGTAATAAATAGCATTAATGTATGCGATCTTTGTATTCATCTGCCCTGAATTTAAAGGTATAGCTGAATCTGCAAATGAAAAAGTATTAAGATTCTTATCAATCAAATCTTTTTCACTAAATTTAGCAAAGTTTTTAGGGAATCTTTGGGCATATCCGCCATGAGTCCCCATAAGATGCAAGATATAAAAGCTTTTATCAGCATTATTATACTCACTTAAGGCTTTATCAAGCATAGGCAACAATACGCTATCATAATCTGCTCCAGAATCAAAGCTTTCTACAATACGCGAGAATCTTGTAATGTCGGCATGTCTAGATATTGCCTCCGGCGCATTGCCCCACACAGAAAATGCCTCTTGATTACTTAGCCAAATGCTTTTATATCCAGCAAATCGCATAATATTGATGAGATTTTGCTGCTTAAACCATGGGGTTTGCCCATTTTCATAATTACTGAAAGTGAGAACTTTTTGTAAAGCTTCATTTGTGTGTGCGTGTGGGGCTATCACATCGCTAAATACTACGAGATTCCCGCTTTTTTGTAACTCTTGCAAAAGCGGTGTAGTTTGCAGGGGATAACCATAGATTCCCATGTAGTTTCTCTGTGTAGATTCGCCAATGATTAAAACCACTTTTGGCACACTGCTTTCATTTCTTATCATATAGTTTGGCTTTTCTGTTTTAAACTCATTTAACTCATGACTTAATTCTTTGTATTGTTTTAAAAATGCATTTTGCTCTTTTATGCCATAGTAAAACACTTGCTCTAGCCTAAAAAGTGAATTCCTATCAGTAAAAAACTGCTTTTGTGGATATTTCTCACCATACCAATATCTACCATACAAAAATGCAAACAGAGTGAGAGAAATAATAAATAAGTAGCAAGATATTTTTTCTACCCTATCGTCTTTGATAGATTCTGTGTCGTTGTGAGATTGTGCGGATTTAAAACCAAGTTTAATGAGAAAACTTTTTGGAATCTTAACGATAAATAACATACTCCATAGAGTAAAAATCACAAGGGATATAATGATATTTTTACTCAAATATGATTGTAAAAACTCACTTGCTTCATTTGGATTTGTGCTTAAAAATACTTGAAACATAATCTTATTTAGCGGGGTTTGAAAATTCCCTAAAAGAAATACATCAACAATGCCTATAATGAAAGTAAGCACAAAAAAGATTATAGAAATGCCTGATAGGCATTTCTTATATATAAGGCTACAAATATAAAAAGGAATGTAGAAAATGCTAAAGTTAATAACAAGACACTGAAGAGTTAGAAGAATGAGTTTTTTAAAATTGGGTTTTTTACCCCCCCCCCCCCATAGTTATAGTGTTGGTTATCATAAATATAGCTGTATTGGTTAGCACAAGATATAAAAAGATTCTGTTAAAGAATATGCGACTAAGTGATGCCAAATTAAACATAAATAAACTCCAAAGAATAAAATAAGAGTGAGATTATAGCATAAAATTTGACTTCATTTTTATAAGCACTAACAGCTTCTCTCATGGAGTAATCAAGGCTAGGTATCAAGCTATTAGCAAACACAATAAATCCTTATCACTCCCACCACATTTGGTTATCATAAGTCGTGCCAATAGCATAGAGTTCCCCTATCTTTGGTGCAACACAAGGGATATTTAGTGTATGTAGATTCTCATAAAGAAATCTTATTACTTCGTTCCATTCATGACTACCAGCAACAAATCTAGCCCAATGTATCGGCAAAACCATGCTTGCTTGCAAGTCCTTTGCCTCTTGCAGAATCTCAAATGGAAAAGAGTGTGAATATCGCCACGCATGATTAAACTGCCCACTCTCCAAACATGCCAAATCAAAACCCTGAAACATATCTCCAATGCGTTTAAAATGTGTGTAGTAGCCACCATCGCCACTTAAAAACACCTTTTTATACTGCGGCGTGTTTGGTGAAAACTCTAATACAAAACTAGCCCATAAGGTTTTGTTGAAATCGCCAAGCCGTGCTGAATTATGCTGTGCGGGTGTGGCAGTGATTTTTAAAATCTCACACTTTTTCTGCGTAGGGGCATGTTTATTTTTAGAATCCTTGCTGCTAGATTCTGTAGTTATTGCATCATTTTTCACATTTTTAAAATTTTTAGATTGTAAAATCCATAAATTTCGCACCCCTACGCCCTGCACCCACCCATTAGGACTAGAATCTAAAACATTCTCAAAGCTTACGCCCTGCCACCAATCAAGCTCAATGATTTTATTTTCTTTAATGCCCCATTTACGCAAATATATGCCGACCTTTAAGGGGCAAATAAAATACATTGTTTGTGTGTCAAGCGAGAGAATGCTTGATTTATCCAAATGATCAAAATGTGAATGCGTGATGATGACAAGCAGTGCATGTGGAAAGTCATCATTTTTGTAGCATTTAGTCTGTGAAAACGCACGATTGATACATGCAAATGGTGAGGCATACATGCTAAAGAGCGGATCGACTAAAATCGCTATATTATTATGTGTAAAAAATAGCGAAGAGTGTCCAAGCCATGCGATATGTGGTGTTTCTTTTCTTATCTTGAAATTAGAATCTATGAAGGGAATCTTATGCTTTGGTTTTGCATTCTTTGGATAGCGATAATAGTATTTTATAACCTCTTTTAATGGAATCTTTGGTGGGATTTTTGCTTCTTTGTTCTCATTGCAAAAGATTGTTTTACCTTTATATTGCATGAGTTCTGCTCCACTATATTCTTTGCCTTGTAGTGAAAAAATGTGAAATTTTAGCGGCATATATCCCCTTATTTTGCATTCAATCTTACAAAGCACACTATATTTGCAAGATTTATAAAATTATGATTTGAATTATATATGCAATATTATGAATGGAATGTATTTCTTTCGCATTCTTATTTGATTCAATATGCAAATATTTAGCTTGTAAATCTTTTTTAGATTCTATTTTGCTAGGCATGTTTCTAAATCTTAATATGTGTGATGGATACTACTTTCTAGCAGCAACTCGGATGAGTGTGAGATAAGCGAAAGGCTAAAAATATCTAAGAATCTAGAATCTTCTGTATATCTTCTTTTGTGATTTTTTCGTGTTCTATGAGTGTGGTAGCAATGCGTTCGATATAATGTTTATTTGCAATGATAAATTCTTTATGTTCTTGCTTTGTAGATTCTAGAATCTCTAAAATATCTTCATAGTCAGTAAGCAATCTTTCACCCATGCCATAATCTCCACACATTTTTTTTGCAATGAGTTTTGCCCTCTCAATATCATGTTGTGCGATTGTGGCAATGCCTATATTATGGACTTCAAGGGCTAGATTACCACTCAAAGCGATTTTAATTTCTGCGATGAGATTATCCCTTGTATAGTAATCATAGTTATTGTTTTGCGGTTGAGATTCTATTGCGGTATCAATCAGCATGATTTTTTGAAAATCTGGTAAAAGCCAATATTGCGATAAACCTTTTGCGGCATTATAGATAGCAAGCATTTGCTTTTCTTGTTTGCTTAGGGCGTTTTGCCGCCTTTTCCCAAATAGGACTTTATGACTTGTGTCTGTTATGTCTTGCATGGTGATTGCATTGCGATTATGACGCAGGGCATTAATAGCAGCTTCATTTACAAGTGATGCAATATTTGCCCCGCTAAAGCCCACGCAAAGTTTTGCTACTTCATGCAAATCAAGCGTATAAGCACGATTGCGTAAATGCACTTTTAGAATCTCTGTGCGTTCATCTAAATCTGGCAAATCAACATAAATGCGTCTATCAAATCGCCCACTACGCAAAAGCGCGCGATCCATAACATCAACTTGATTAGTCGCACCGATGACAATAACACCGCTTTGATCGCTAAAGCCATCAAGCTCGATTAATAGCTCATTTAGTGTGCTTTCCCATTCTTGATGATTATCCACACCCCTTGCTTTACCGATGGCATCTATCTCATCAATAAAAATTATGGCAGGCGCACAAGCCCTAGCCCTAGCAAATAGCTCTCTTACTCTCTGTGCGCCAACTCCTACATACACTTGCACAAAAGATGAGCCGCTATGATAGAAAAAAGGCACACCACTCTCCCCTGCAATAGCCTTTGCGATCATAGTTTTACCCACACCGGGCGGTCCTACAAGTAATACCCCTTTTGGCAAATATATCCCTAAATCTTGATATTTTTTTGGATTCTTTAAATAATCAATGATTTCTAATAAATCATCTTTTGCTTCTTTAATCCCAGCGACATCGCGGAATCTTACCGAGCTTTTCATAGGCTCTAGTGTTAGCGACATTTCAGTTACATCATCATTGCTATATGAGTTTGTATCTGTATTTGTAGAATCTTTACGCCATATTTTTGGCTCAATCTCTTCATAGAGTATATAGAGTATAGCCCAGCCTATTAAAAATACAACTATTGCATAACATATCTTCATTATAAGCGAAGTTTTGGGGGCAATCACAGGTAGTCCATTATCGATAAAAGAGAGATAAAGACCGCAAGTTTTTTTAATATTTGTCATCTTGTCTTTATCTGTTTTAAAAACAATTTTTGCATTTAAGCAGCCATATAACTTTGTTGTTAGAATCTTATAAATCTTTTCATCTGCCATATAGAAATATGTGTGTTTCTCACTGACTAGTATTTGCTCGACTTCTTCTTGTTGTAATGTCTTAACTAGTGTGTTAAAATCAATTGAAGTTGTATTCTCTTTTATAAGAATATAACTAGTGATACTAACGCATAACGCCCAGATACACAAAATAATTGTAAAAAGCCATTCTTTTAACCACGCCATTTTATCCCCATGATATAGTGTGTCGTATAAATTGTATTTTCCTTACGAATCTAGATTCTTGTCATATTTGCAAGTGTAGGCAAGAGTTTCGCTCGTGCGAACATGACGAAAAAGGCGAAATATCTTTGCTTGAATCTTCTTTGCATTTTCCATACTAAATGTTTCGCTCCGCTCAACATGACAATATAGAATCAAAAAGAATCTAATTTCCATTCACTTGCACCCTAAACCCTGCACCACCTATAAAAGTATAGATTCTAAAATTGCACCCTAAAACCAAGTAGCTAACTCTAAAGCATTAAAGATTCTAAATTATAGAATCTAGCTACTCTTTAGCTTCAGAATCTATGCTTTGTTCTATTTGCTGTTGTTCTGGCATAGGTTCAGCTGATTTTGGATTCAGTAAATGATAAATATTATAAATAAAAATAGCACTTACCATGAGTGGTGCTAAAACTCTAATCGCAAAAAGCCAAAAGTAAAACATAAAAGGTGTAAAGTAATGGCTTGTCCATTCTCTTAAATGCTCTGTTTTAATCGCATAGCCCACAAAGATTGTCGCTAAAAGCCCACCAAGTGTCATGATAATATTAGCACTAAGCCAATCCATCCAATCAAATAAGCTTTTTCCAGCAATAGTCAATTCCTTATGCCCTTCATTAAGCGAGAGAATAAGCACAGAGCCTATTAAAAACACTACAAGGCTAACAACCCACGATAGCACAACTCTATTTTTCCCCGTTTTATCCTCTAGCCATTTTACTGCTGGTTCAAGCAATGAAATCGTGCTTGAAAGCCCCGCAAAGCCTAATCCAATCATAAATAACACACAAATCACGCTACCTACTGATCCCATCTTCCCAAATAAAACAGGCAGTGTGATAAACACGAGTCCAGCCCCCGCACCAACATCATCTTTGGTCCCATACTCAAACACAAAAGTAAATATCATAAGCCCTGCAACAATGGAGATAATAATCCCGGGGATAAGCACCCACATAGCCGCACTAAAAAGATTCTGCTTTTTCTCTGTGAAAGCTGCGTAAGTAACGATAATACCAATACCTAGAGAGAGTGAGAAAAAGACCTGCCCCATAGCTTCTATTAAGACCTTTGGCGTGATTTTGCTAAAATCAGGGGCAAACATAAAGGCTACACTCTCACCAAATGAATCTAGTGTCATAGCATAGATAAGCAATCCAAAGAAAATCACAAATAATAAAGGCATAAGCGTGAAATTCAGCTTTTCAATCCCGCTTTTTACACCCTTTGCGACAAAATATGCGGTAAGAATCATAACGATTGCAAAACTCATAATTTGTGCTTCAAAGTTTTGAGTAAGATTCCCAAATAATGTTTTAGAATCATCTATATTTGTAGGTAAATGAAAGCTTACCATACCAAAATAATACACCACCCAGCCAAGCACAATGCAATAAAAGGTAAGAATAATAGGACCGCCAATAATAGTAAATCCAACCCAATGCCACTTTTTATGATCGCTTTCATCAAGCTCATAAAAGGCATCTTGTGCGTTTTTCTGTGTGCGATTCCCAACAAGCATTTCAGCAATCAGCATAGACACACCAACCGCCACAGAGATAATGAGAAATAAGAGGATAAAAGCAGCACCGCCATTTTGCCCAGCCATAGTAGGAAAACGCCAAATATGCCCCAAGCCTATGGAGCTTCCAAGTGTTGCCATGATAAAGCCAATTTTAGAAAAGTTTGTCATCTTTAACCCTTATAGAATCTTACAAGTCTAGTGTCATTGTGTTTTTAACAAATCATAGATTATAGCAAAGTTATGGCAATATGCGATAATGCGATGCAAAAATAATGTTTTTGTGGAAATAATGTTATAAAATCAGTAGAAAATCTTTAGAATCTTTATTTAGAAAATGTTGTAGTTTGTCGATAGTTTGCTATAATTACCGCTATTTTCTATAGAAATAGAGGTAAGTATTTTGTTTCAAGGAGGCTATGATGGAGACACAAGGAAGTTCATTATCATCATTGCAACACCAAATTATGGCTTTTATAAGCAGTGGAGGATTCGAGCAAGGAAGATCAAATACTCCAGCAAAAGCGTATGAAGAAAAACAGGCGGCTAACACCTATGATGATTCCCAATTGCGAGAGCAAATGACGGAGTTATCGCGTAAACTGCAAGAAGAAATGAGTAAAGCAAATACAAATATTGACTTTTCTTACAACGATGAGATTAAAGCACTTGTAGTAACCGTGCGTGAAGCGACAGGACGGCGAGTTATACGAGAGATTCCATCGCCAGAAGCCATTGAGCTTATGATGAAAATGCGTGATATGGTCGGCAATATCTTTGATGAAAGAGTTTAGATTCTTTAACAAAAAGGCGATATTATGCAAGATTCACTCCATACATTTATGGAAAGCGATGCCTATATGCAGGGGATATTCCTACACGAGATTTTTGCGTGTTTGTTTTTTATCCCTTATTTGTGGTATCTCTTCATTTTATATCGAGCAAAGACATTTTTAGATATGAATAGAAAGATTTATTTTGTCATGCCTATTACGATTTTCTTGCTTGGCGTAGGTATTATTACAGGTGGCTTTTTACTTGCTATGCGGGGATTTATCCTTGATATACGCATTATTGTAATGATTTTTGCCCTACTTCTTTTTCTCATCGGTGAAATCTATCGTATGAAAACCTTGAAAAAAGCAAGGACAAGCAAAGAAGGTATGCAAAGATACAGGCAAACATGTAAGATAATGTATCTTATCTTTGTTGTTGTTTTTGTGTGTGTTGTAGGTTTTATTAAAGCATATAAGGGGTAGTATGCAGTTTTTTTATCATAAAGATTCTGGATTGGAATCTATTACTCTAGATTCTAAAGACTCTCATTATCTATTTCATGTCCGCCGCTTTAAGCAGGGTGAGACCTTACCTATCACAAATCTTAATGATATGCAGCTTTATAGCTATAAGCATGAAAAGAAAAATGCTTTTAAACTCATAGGCTTGCATTCTAAAGTAACGCAACCAAAAGCCTATACGCATATTTTGCTTGCAATGATTGACTTAAAAGATATTTATGATATATTACCTACTTTAAATGCGTTAAATGTCGCTTCTCTTCAACTTTTTTACGCAGACTTTTCACAGAAAAATCGCAAAATTGATATGCAAAAGGCACAAAGGATACTGCAATACTCATGTATGCAATGCGGACGCATGAAGCCACTAGAGGTTGCTATACATAACAACTTAGAATCTGTTTGCAAAGCTTTTCCAAATGCTATCGCGATTGATTTTTTAGAATCTGTAGAAACTTTTGATTCTAACCTTGAATCTGGGCGGACTGCGGGGTTTAGGGTGCAAAATGTAGAAAATTGTCATGTTGAGCGTAGCGAAAAATCTAATATAGAATCTACACGAAGTCTAAATTCTAGCAACTATCATTTTGATCTTAAACACAACAACAAAACATCTAATTTCAATATAGAATCTAAAAGAGATTTTTCGCCTATGGCTCAAAATGACAAGGATCTAGATTCTAATAAATACAACCAAAACCACGCACAACAAACTTTTGAAGATCTCACGCAACAAGAGCGACAAAATATCGCTAAAAATGGGATTATTATTGGTTGTGAAGGTGGCTTTAGTCATAATGAACGCAAGTTTTTACACACAACGCAAAGGATATATCCGCTAAAAGCACCATTTATTCTTACCGCCCATCTCGTAAGCATTTATATTGCAAGTCTTTGTGTATAGTTAGTTTTTTTATAATCACAAGTTGTAAAAATCACAAGCTTTTAAGTACGGTTAAGCCTTATATTTTTATGAAATATGTTTATTTATATGAATTAAATTTAGCTTTCATTATTTAGAAAGACAAATAAAGCTTTGCTAAAATTTCATTTTATAAACTTAAAGGAACAAAAACGAGCTACAAAAATCGTATAGAATCCATTATAAAAGAGTTAAATCAAGGTGTGTATGAAAAAGACCAAGCTATAAAGCTTGTATTGCTTTCATTTCTAAGTGGTAAATCAGCCTTTTTGTATGGACCGCCCGGCACAGCAAAGAGTCTTATTGCAAGGCGAGTGGCATTAGCCTTTGATATGGAAACTAAAAATCAAAACAAAAGCCCAAGTAATGATGAAGGCTATATAAGCACGAATAATTTTAAAAATTTAGATTCTAAAAAAGCAGATTCTAACACTTTCTTTGCTTATTTAATGAATCGCTTCAGCACACCAGAAGAAATCTTTGGTCCAATCGACATAGCAGAGTTAAAGAAAAATCGCCTTACACGAAGCACACAAGGCTATCTA
>NZ_JMKW01000049.1 GCF_000686565.1 Helicobacter bilis ATCC 51630 | reverse complement strand
TTGTTTGCATACTAAGAGCCAAACATAAAAGCATATGTAAGCCTTTGCATACACATAACACATACATATTTAAAACCTTAATGTATCGCTGTCATCAGTAGGATTAAACAAATACAAATCACTATTATTTACTACTTGTTGCAAGGTGTTCTCATGTGCTAATTTGTCTATATAATCAGCCCAAAATTGCATTAATTCTAGTCTTTCTTGCATTCTTTCGCTATGGTTATAACTTTGTATTACCATATTGCCGACGCTATGGGCTAAGCACATTTCAATAATTGTGAAATCTAGCTTATGCTTAGGTGTTAAATCATATAATATTGTTGAGAATGTAGAGCGGATTCTATGTGGTGTGTTTAGTTTGTGTATGTTTAGATACTCTTTACAAGTGCGATATAAAAGCGTGTTGTTAAGTGCATTATCTACCGACTTTTTATATTTATCTTTTATATCGTTGTCTTTTTTGTAAGCATATATAAAGGTGTTAATATGTGCATAGAATATTTTATGCTTTTTAGCTAACCTTGATTTTGTATTTCTAGTGATTAAGCCTTGTTTTTCTAACTCTAAATATTCATTACATGCCTTTAATGTTTGTTTTTGTATTCTTGTCTTATCACTCAATGCCTTTGAAAAGTTTTTTAGGGCTTAGGCATTATGTTTAAGTAAAAAATAAACCACAAGTATCTATAAAAGCAGTAAATTCGTCGATTTAATGTATCATTTTAGAAAGGATTATGCATGAAAAAAAAGGCTGCGGCTCTTGCCTATGAGGAATATAAAGATCATGCTCCACGCATTGTTGCAAGTGGGCAGGGGAAAATCGCAGAGGCGATTATTGCCAAAGCGCAGGAATATCAAGTGCCACTTTTTTGCAATGCCGAACTTGTTGATTCTCTTATAAAAATGGAAGTGAATAGTAATGTGCCTGAAGCATTGTATCAAGCCGTTGTAGATGTGTTTATATGGCTACAAAATGCAGAAAATACCGCACATATTAGTAAAAAATTAGAGTAAATGTAATCATGCTTACAAATTCTTTCTGCATAGATTCTCACTTGGAATTATGTCTTATAATTCACCGGTAAAATGCTCTTAAAATTCTCCCACAATACACAATTCACACAGAATCTATTCCTACATTTCTAGCATTATTTATTGCAATATATACATAAAATAGTCTATGGGGTTAGACTAGATTTTAAAGGCTTTTTATACGCTCTATCACTAAGACCATAAGGCGCCGAGAAGAAATTTTACACTCACAATAAAATGCACTTACCCATTTAATCACTAATTATTTTAATTTACTTCATACAAATTATAATATTGTACGCAAGCATATAATTTTAATTTTTTCCAGCTAATTCTCACTAACCTACATAACAAGAGAAAATATCGGTTTTTGAGGATTTAGAAGCTGATAAATTACAATTAAAATGAGTGGGTATTTTGCCAAGCCCATCTTTTATTTCAGCTTAGAGTATATAAAACGACTTGACAATGAAAAAAATGTCGGTTAAAATTTTAGAGCAGTTTAGAAATTAGTAAGTGCATCTTAAACCCTGCAGGCCATTCAAAAAATAAAAAATCTAAATTCTATCAAGGATACATATGAAAGCTAAACGCCAAAGCGAGTGGCAGAAAGGCTAGATTCCATAGTTATATAATCTATATCATATAGTTTAGAATCTTATCTTAAATTAAAAGCATTAAGCATGTAAAGGCAGACAATGATTTATTATTCACTTTTTACATATTCTCTTATGTGTGCAGCAATAGCCCTTGGCATACTCTCTTTTGTGCGGCTTTTTTTTGGCACATTTTTACAGCCATTTACGCGTGGAGTAATTAGCCTATTTGCGTTTATACTAAGCATGATTCCCATACACCATATAAGCTTTTCCATGCTTCTTTGTAGCATATTTGATACACCTAGCTTTTTATTGTTTTTTATTTGCCTTTTTTCTATTGTTAGGACATTTGTTAATCAAATAGGTTTTACAATAAGTTATCGCGGTTTCTTGTTTTTAGCTATTTTGTGGTTATTATTCGCAGGTAATGCTTTTGGGATCTTTGATTGGGCGTATGGACCCTTAGGATATAAAATCCTGCTTATTTCTTGTGTGATTGCAATTTGCTATTGCATTGATAGAATTTGTGCGGTCTTTATGCTTATGGCTTTTAGCTTGTGGTTACCATTTGCAAATACGCTAGATTTATATAATGCAGTATTTGATAGCAATGTAGCATTATTTGGTTGGCTTATGCAAAGTATGCCGCTTTTTAAAAATAATTTTCATGTAGCATTATTAAAACCAAAGATAAAATAATAAGGAAAAATATGCATGAATATTCCATTGTAGCTTCACTTCTTGATCTTTGCTTGACACATTTACAAGAGCATAATGCAGCAAAGGTGCAAAATATCGTTGTAAGTGTGGGTGAGCGTTCAAACATTGATAAAAGCTTATTACAAAGTGCTTTTGAAGTCTTGCAGACAGAATATGATTCTATAAAAGATGCAACATTAACGCTTACAACAGAAAAGATTTTGCTAGAATGCAAGGATTGTAAAAGCACTTTTCATAGCCTAGATAATCCAGCCTGTCCAAAATGTAACAGCAAAAATACACATATCACGCAAGGGCGAGATATAAGGCTTGAGAGCCTAAGCCTTGAAGCAGATTGAAATTAACTACATAAGGAGTAACACTTGAGTTTGCAAGAAGATGAAAAAGAAGTATTAGCACATATCGTGCAGAATATCGATGAGCAAGAGATTTTCCTTGAGTTTGTTGCTAAGGCTGAAACGATCAAGGAAGCATGGCAGATTGCTAAAATCTTTGAGAGTAAGAAAAAAGAATTTATAGAGAGTATGCAGGAATATGAGATTCTCATTAAAGCAAAAGAAAAGCAATTAAAGAATCTAAACGCAGAGATTACCGAAGCAAACAATCTATTAAAAGATGCAAACATAGAGTTAGCAAATATAAAAACTGAAATTGAAGAAATGCAAAACAAAGCTCAACTCTATAAAAATAAGATCATGCAAAACAAACAAGCAGAAAGTATGGAATCTTTTGATACACAAGCAAGTTTTGCTTTAACTAAAGATGATGATTCTAATCCACTTGATTTTAGTGGCATAATCGCTGAATTTCAACCGCTAAATGTGGTAAGCGTGCATGTAAAAAATGGAGCGACCGCTATGGCAAGGGCAGCACAGATAATCTATCCACAAGAATTGCATGATGTATATCTTAAAGCTGCTAAGCGATTATTTCGCTTAAAAGATAAGATTAGTGAGCTTGAGCTAAAAAATGAAAAATTGCATATAGAACTTAGAGATTTAACAGAAGAAGATAATTTTAAAGAGCAAATGCGAAGTAAGATAAATGATATAGATGATGAGTATATATCCATTGGCACACCCAAAACACTAAGTCAATCAAGCAATATTTTAAGCGGTATGTCAAGTAAGACAACCATTAAGGAAACAACCCGTAAAGAAACAATTTTAGATAAAAATAACCTTGATGAAGAAACACAGGCTGATAGAATAGCACGCATTGACAAAAAGAAAGAAAGGGTAGAAGAGATGTTAAGTCAGCTATCAAGTGTTTTACGAGAAGAAGGTGTTGGTCAAAAGAGTGCTGATGAGTTTTTAGAGGCATTTAAAGCAAGAAGTAAATGAGAAACTAAAATAAGTGATTGAAGGCTGTATAATAATATTTTAAAAATATTTGGGAAAGTGAATCTAAACGCACAACACATAAGGAATAATTGTGAAAAATACATTGTCATTTGAGTCTTTTCTAAGCACACTTATGGCTACAAATAGAGATATGGGCTTTTTTTGTGGATTGAAAAATATTTAAAAACGGAGTATGAAAATGAATAAAAATAGTAAAAGTAAAAAGCACTTGGTTTTGGAGGCTTTGTATCAGCATTGTAAGGAGCAAGATGATTTGAGATTCCATAATGATTTAGTTAAAGAAGTATCTCAACAATCTAGTTTTGGTAATCCATTTGATGCTACAAAATTAGATTCTAGCGAAAAACTACCACAAAGTTTTATTGATGAAAATATTTGTATTTTGCATTTAGGTGGCGGCTATCATCAGTTTATAAAGGGTATTGATAAGCTTTATCACCCTTTTGAAGCTTTACAAAAAAGCATAAGTTGGCAATACAAGAAAAGTCTTTTAAATGAATACAATGATAGTGAAAGTAATATCTTAAGTGTGGCAAATAATCAAAGGATATTACATCATTTTTTGTTTGGAGAGGATTTAGAATTTGAAAATTTAAGTATAGAAAATCGCCCCAAAACTTACTTCCCTCACCGCACAAAAACGACTTTAAATTATTTCTTTGATACACAAGAGATAGAGGCAAAAAATCAGCAAATAGAGATTGATTTAACCTTAGAGTTTAACGGCGTGATTGGAATCTTTGAGGCAAAAAATGGAGAACCTAAAGATTTTAATATTTATCAAATTTATCATCCATTTTTGTATTACTATAACTCTGGGCTTAATTTTAAGAGAATTATTTGTGTGTATTTAGTGCGAAAAGATTCTAGTTTAAAACTTTGGGCTTATACTTTTAGTGAGCCTTTGCGTTTAGATTCTATTAAATTTTTAAAATCGTGTGAATATGTTTTGGTAAGGTAATAAATGAAACTCAATAGACTTTATAATGATGATGTGCTAAAAGTGCTAAGAACCCTGCCAGATTCTAGTTTAGATATGGTGTATGGGGACCCAGATTATAATGTAGGCATTAATTATAATGGCTCAAAATATACGCAAAAATGGGAGGATTATATAGAATGGTATTGTGAATTGGCAATAGAATCTATGCGTGTATTAAAGCCTAGTGGAAATTTATTTATGATGAATTATCCTAAGCAAAATGCGTATTTGCGTGTAAAATGCTTAGATTCTATTGCTTATGATGTGCAAGAATATGTATGGGTGTATAATACAAATGTTGGACATAGCAAAAGGCGTTTTACTACCGCTCACAGAAGCATACTTCACGCTACAAAAACAAAGGATAATCATTTTTATAAAGACAATATTGCCTTGCCTTATCAAAATCCTACCGATAAGAGAATCTTACAAAGATTAAAAGACGGACATAAGGGCAGAATGCCTTATTCTTGGTTTTATTTTGATTTGGTTAAAAATGTGAGTAAGGATAAGACTTTTCATTCCTGTCAAATCCCTTTAGGCTTGGTTGAAATGCTGATAAAATCTTGCACGAATGAGGGGGATTCTGTATTTATCCTTTTTGGTGGAAGCGGTGGAGAGCTTGTGCTATGTGAGAAGCTAAAGCGACAATGGCTAAGTTGTGAGCTGCATAAGCCATATTATGAAATGATCCTTGATAGACTAGCAAATCAAGGAAAAATCAAAAATGAATTTAAGTTGCAAATTTCACAAAATCGCAATAAAGCTTCTTTGTTTTGAAGACAACCATCGTTTTTGAGCTTAGATTCTAAAAAAGCTAAACAATGATAAGCAAATGCGTGATGTGTGGAGCTTCCCAGCGATTGCTCCTTGGGAAAAGACCTTTGGCAAACACCCCACACAAAAGCCCTTAGCCCTTTTGGTGCGACTGCTTTTAATGGCGAGCAATAAAGATTCTATAATCTGTGATCCATTTTCAGGCTCTAGCACCACAGGGATTGCAGCAAATCTTTTGGGTAGGCAGTTTGTAGGTATTGAGAGAGAATCTAGCTTTATAAATTTAAGTATAAAACGCAAGGGGGAGTTAGATTCTAAATTTAAAGAATTGGAATCTAAACTCAACGATTTAAAGCTCTTAAACACAATTTTACAAAGTAACTTGACTTAGAATCTAGCTAGATTCTAATGCTTTTTACTTATCTTTTGGTGGATTATCATCGTGGATTTTTTCTGGCTTGCTAGGCACTATGCTCGCATCATCGCCTAGCTCTTTTGGCTCTGGCATTCTGCCATTATCAAGGTGGCTAAGTAATGCCTTTTTAAACGCTAAAGTAGAATCCACTTTATAGTATTTTCCGCCACTATCCCTGCTTAATTCCTGCAAAAACTCCACTTCTTCGCCCAAAGCAAAGCTATGAAACACCACTTGATTGATAACAAGTTCTGGCTTTCCTTTTGTTATATTGTGGTTTAGATTTTTCATTGTTTTTATTAGCAAATCCGCGCGAAATTTATCTAATGGCGTAGGATTGCCTCCAAAAATGCAAAGCTCTTTTGCTAACCCATTATCCTTAGTAAAATACTTCATACTCTCAATCATTGCGTCATTTAGCAAATAGAGATTTTCTAAATTCATAGGGATATTTTGGACACTTTTGGTAAATATCTTATCATCATAAAAAGGACCTAAAATATTGATTTTTTCGCTTTTATAGTCATTCACCACTGCCTTTGTGAAGAAATCAGGCTTATAAATTCGCTTTGCAATATAGGGGGCGATTTCCTTGAAAGCCTTAATATAGGGGTGCAAACTAAAAGTGTTGCAATACACAAAGCCCATTTCCTTATAAGGCTTTTCACGCAAATAGATTCCAAAATCAGCATTTTTTTGCGAGAAATTTACTAGGATAAAGCTTGTCTTTTTACACACAGAAGTGATACACAAAAGCCCCGCCCCACTCGTATCAAGGCTATATATAAACTGCTTATCATCACTCATATAGCTCCCATCTTTTTGCAAGATTCCACCATTTAGGATTCTATCTGCAAAACAAATCCTTTTATCCGTGCTAGAAGATTGGATACTCTGTCCATCTTTAGCATAAATCACGCCTTGTTGATTGATTTTATTTGCGATACTATCAATATAAAGCGTATTTGCAAATCGAATATTTAGGCTTTCGTTATCATTTAGATCGGCTCCAAACTCTTCTTTAAAGGTTTGAGAAATCTTAAATGTGCTATGGCATAAAAAGCAGAATCTAAGATAATCTGTGAGAATAATATTTGAGCTTAGGCGGAAGTATTTTTTGATCTGATCACTTTGTGCGATTTCATCTAAAGGGGCATTTATGCGTTTGTTTTCAATATAGCCAAGTGTAAGAGAATCTTTTGTGATTAAAAAATCTGGCGCGCCCCTGCCTTCTTTATCATTATTTGGCTCGTGGGTTATATAAATATTGTTTTTAGATTCTAGGGAGCTAGATTTACCCCCCCCCCCCCATTAATTGCAGTTAGAAAATTGTATAAATGTGGGCGATAAGTGTGTTCTTTATCACTTTCCTTTATATCTTTTATTGCTAGTAAATAAGCTTTTAAAATCTCTTGCATTATATCCCTTTTTTAAAGTTAGATTCTATAATGCTTTTGTGAAAATTGCAAGAGTATTTTATGTATTAGGCAACGCTTAGATTTGCTATAATTGCAAAAACTTAACGCATTAAGGGTAGGGTATGTATATTAACATTCTAGGTTATGGTATCACTAATAAAGCATTAGTTACACTTTTAAATAAGCACAATATAATCTGTCATATCTATGATGATAGGTATGAAAATGATGAGATAGATTCTATGGGGAATAGTTGCCAGTCATTTAAAAAAGTAGCGACACTTCGCACAAAAAATCCAAATGGTGATACAAATTTAGCAATTATTAGTCCGGGGATAGCCCCCGATTCTACTTTTCTTAGCTATTTTAAGAATATTATGAGTGAATATGACTTTATTTTTCATATAAAAAAGGGGATATATAGCATTTGGATAAGCGGGACAAATGGCAAGACAACGACAACAGAAATGCTATCATGTATGTTACATGCAAAGAGTGGTGGCAATATCGGCACACCCCTTGCGACACTTTTTATGCAGGACTTTAACGACACACAGATTGATGTAGCACAATGCAATAGAGTGCAAAATCAAGTCTATGATGTGGTATCAAGGCAAGATTCTAACGCTATATGGGTGCTTGAGACAAGCTCATTTACTCTGCATTACACACATTACGCCTTGCCTAATATCTATATTTTATTACCTTTA
Organism: Helicobacter bilis ATCC 51630; assembly: GCF_000686565.1. Lineage (GTDB taxonomy): Bacteria > Campylobacterota > Campylobacteria > Campylobacterales > Helicobacteraceae > Helicobacter_A > Helicobacter_A bilis. The sequence continues at coordinate 7,852 of NZ_JMKW01000049.1, read as the reverse complement.
AGTCAAGATCATATAAGTTGGCATGGCGGATTTGAATCCTATATTGCCGATAAATTAAAACCGCTTAAATACATCAATGACGCAAAAGACCCAAGCAAGCATTACGCCCTTATCCCGCAAGAACTCATGCAATATGAAGTAGCAAAAGATATTATAAACAACACAAAAGCAAATGTTATGCTTTATACAGATTCTAATATGCTTTACTCTTATTTGCAATGTGAAAAGAAGTATGCTGAATGCTTTAAAGAGCCTTTTAGGCTAGATTTTCTCGTGGCTGCTAGTGGTATGCGTTTTGGCAATATTGACTTTAAAATAAATAATATTTTAGAGTATAAAATCGGTGCATATCGTATGGAGGAACACAAAAGACAAGGCTTACTTTTTATAAATGATTCTAAAGCGACAAATCCACATGCAGCCCTTTCTGCATTGCATACTTATAAGCAGTATAGAATCTATCTTATTTTAGGGGGAGATTCTAAAGGGGCAGAGATGGGTATGCTATATCCATTTTTGCAAGAAAATGGGGTAAAAGTCTTTAGCATAGGAAAAGATGGGGGGAAAATCGCAAGTGAATGCAAGGCAAAAAATATATGGGTAAAAGAGTGCGTAAGTCTAGATAAAGCTATGGAATCTATCTATTCTAAGTTGCGTGAAGACTACTTGCTAGATTCTATAAAAGATATAGAAACATGCTGTAATGATACAAATAAGCCCATTGTTATGCTATCCCCTGCATGTGCTAGTTTGGATCAGTATTCATCATATAAGGAAAGGGGTGATAGCTTTAACATGCTGATAGAAAAGGTGTTTGGGTAGAGTGGGTAATATAAGCTGGTTTAAGCGTTTGTGTTTTACTTTACATTACGTGATATAGCATAAAATCTAATGGGTTACAAAAATTATAAAATATTAAATCTCATATTTAGCTATAATCTCAAGTTAGCTAAAACTACATAAATACAGAATCTAAAAGGCTACAAATGACTACACAGCAAGATACGACATACAACCGCCGCTCTTATGGCACAAGTGTGCGGAAAAGCAAACAAGATTCTAAGCGAGATTTAGAATCTAAACAACCTTTAGAAAAGCAACCTTTAGAATCTAACACAGCACAACCTAACCCCACAAACCCCATAGAATCTAGCGTAGATTCTACCCTTATGGATTCTAACCACACAGAATCTAATCACCCCGCAACACAGAATCAAGACAAGCATAAAGCACAGATTCTAGCCTTAAAACACGCCCTTAAGACAGATTCTAAAAAAGCGGCACAAAAAGAGCAGTTTGTCCTTAAAGTCTCAATGTATAGTGCATTAATCCTAGCGATTTTTGGCATTAGCTTTGGAATCTTTGTAAAATCTATGGCGGTGATTTTTGATGGTTTTGTAGCGTTAATTAGCGTGGGGCTTGGGGCTTTAAGCGTGATTACTTCTCGCTACATTTACAAGGAAGATGATGACATTTTTCAATACGGCTATGTCCGCTTTGAGCCGATGGTAAATCTCTTTAAATCCCTTGTGCTAGTCTTTGTGTGCGTGTATGCTTTTATCAATGCCCTGCAAAGTATCATTCACGGCGGCTATGCAGTGGAGCTTGGCGGGGCGGTGGCGTATAGTCTGTGTGCGTTTGTGTTTTGTGCGATTTTGTTTATTTATACGCTGTTTTATACGCGACTTTTAGAATCTGATTTGATTAAAGTGGATAATACGGAGTGGAAGATTGACTGCGTGCTGTATTTGGGGGCGTTGGGGGCTTTTGGTGTGATTTATTTTGTGCTTAGTCCTAAGAGTGCTTTGGCGATGTATGTTGATCCCTTGCTTTTAGCAGTGCTATCGTTAATGCTGTGTGTCTCGCCTATCCGCATAGCCATTGCGAATTTTAAAGATTTGATTATGGTTGCCCCAAGTGAGATTGATACTAAAATCACGCAAATTATGGAATCTTTGAGTAAAGATTTTGGCTTTAGCGATTATGATACGCACGTGGCGAAATCGGGGCGATTCTATATGGTGGAGGTCAATATCTTAATAGATAAAAATTGCAAGATTAGTTCAGTAGCGGAGTTTGATTGCGTGCGAGATAGGATTGAAAAATCCCTTGATATTCCAAGCTATAAGATTTGGCTATCTGTAAGCTTTACAGGGAATGCGAAGTGGTTGTAGGGTGCAAAAATTTAGCTTATTTGATGGCAAAGATTCTAAATGCAAAGCTTTGGAATACAATCTAAATCAAGCAATAGAATCTGCCCCTTAGCTCTACTTGCTCTATATTCGTTAGCTAACCTTTGCTTATATGTGATTATTTCTCCCCAACAAGCTCTTGTGCGATAAGCTCGGCTTGTTTGATGGCATTATCTACGCCTAGCTGTATGCTATTTGGCGGATAGCCGTATTTCTTTAGCACCTTTTTTACCGCAAGTCTAAGCTCTGCTCTCACACTCTCACGCAAAGTCCAATCAAGCGTAGCATTCTCTTTAATCGTAAAAAATACCGCTTTGCTTAGCTCACGCAGTTTTTCTACGCCCATAATCTCTTCTACTTCTTTAAACTCGCTCAATGCTTCATAAAAGGCGTATTCATAATCGCTTAAGCCTGAATCCTGCTTTTTCTCATCACTTGCGATGAGTTCTTGGCTTAGCTCTATTAGCTCTTCAATGACTTTTGCGGCGTCTATGAGTTTATTTTGATATTGCATTAGAATCTGATGAAGTTTTTCATACAAACCTTTGCTTTTTAGCTCTTTTGGGAGTCGTGCTTGTAACTCATCATTTAAGAGTTTGCGTAAAGTCTCTAGTGCGATGTGTGGATATTTATAATGTCTCATACCCTCTAAAAACTCATTTGAAAGGATAGAGATATTTTCTGTTTTGATTTGACTTTTATCTAAAATATCTATCATACCCTCACTTACCAGCTCTTTGTCAATGACTTGCTTAATAAGGCTTTGTTTGAGTGCATTGTCAGCTTGGGCTTTAGAGTATTCACTCTTTTTAATGCGATTTTTCAGCAACTCAAAAAAGGCAATTTCTTTTGAAAGCTTTTGTATCTCATCATTTGGTAGCACCATAATGTAAGCTTTCACAAGCTTTACCACTTCATCTAAAAATCGCTTTTTTAACTCTTCATCACTTAGAATCTTATCTGTGATTTGTGAGAGTAAGTCAATCTTACCCCTTGTGTCTGCTTGAAAATACCCCATATACTCAAAGCCGTGCAACATTTGCTTTAATACTTCGTGCTTTTCATAGACGACTTCTACTAGCTTTTGCTTATCTACAAGGAAGTTTTGCGATTTACCCTGTGTGTAAAACTGCAAGGCTTTTTGAAGCTCTGCCATAATGCCTATATAATCTACAATTAGCCCGGAAGGCTTATCTTTATATACGCGATTTACCCTTGCGATTGCTTGCATAAGGGTGTGTCCCTTCATCGGTTTGTCAATATAGAGTGTATGCAAGGGTGGTGCATCAAAGCCTGTTAGCCACATATCACAAACGATGATAAACTCTAGGCAGTCATTTATATCATTTGCCCTATTTGCGATATGTCTTTGCTCTTCTTTGCTTGTGTGAAACTTTGATAGCTTTGCACCATCACTTGCACTTGAAGTGATGATGACCTTTGCCCTGCCTGTTGTATAATCATCACTATGCAAACTTGGCTCAAGCTCTACTAGCTCATTATACAAATCCACGGCAATTTCTCTGCTAGAACACGCTATCATTGCCTTGCCTTTAAGCTTTTCTTTTCTCGCGTTAAAATGCTCTAAAATGTCTTTGGCAATGTTTTTTAGTCGCTCTTTTGCCCCGATAATATCTTGTAGTTTTAAGAGACTACCTTGCGTGTTATCTGTATCAAAAGATTCTATAAGCTTTTTGCCCTCTTCGCTTAGATGAAGCTTTGCTAAACGACTTTCATAATATAAAGGCAGGGTCGCACCATCATCTACGGCTTTTTGAAAATCATAAATGTCTATATAGTCTCCAAACACATTTCGCGTATTTGCATTATCTTTTTCTATGGGTGTGCCACTAAAGCCTATATAAGTAGCATTTGGCAGGGCATCGCGGACATTTTGTGCGTAACCATAGGCAAGGGATTCACTACGCAGTCTTGCACTAAAGCCATATTGTGTGCGGTGGGCTTCATCGGCAATGACGATAATATCTCCCCTTTGGCTTAAAAGCTCAAAGCGTTCGTTTTCATCTCTAAACTTTTGCATTGTGCTAAAGATTATCCCGCCTTTTCTTTGCGTGAATTTCTCTTTTAAATCCTTTGTGCTTTCACATCGCAAAGGCGTTGTTTGTAAAAGTGTGCTTGACTTTATAAAGGTATTAAATAGCTGATTATCTAAATCCGTCCTATCTGTGAGTAGTAAAAGCGTAGGGTTATTTAGCTCTTTTAGGGCTTTAGCACAGAAAAACACCATTGATAGACTTTTGCCACTGCCTTGAGTGTGCCATACTACACCACCCTTTTTGTTTGTTTCACTGCTTTGCATAGCCTTTCTGGCACTCTCTATTGCCTTATTTACAGCGTAGTATTGATGATATGCGGCGATCTTTTTATTGAGTTTAGATTCTTTATAGCCTTGTGTATCTTGTATGTAGCTTTGCTCATAAGTGATAAAATAGCGTAAGAAATCAAGCAAAACGCAGGGCTTTAATACTTCGCAAATATCCACAACACGCGTATTTTCACTTAGCATATCCCCTTGCCCCTGCCATTTTAGAAAGCGTGTAAAGTCCGCATTCAAACTGCCAAGTTTAGAATCTACCCCATCGCTTATGATACACAACGCATTTGGGATAAACAGCTCTTTTGCCTTTTCTTTATAGGTTTCTATCTGTAAATATGCTTTGTGTAAATCTGCGTTTCTATCAAGGGGATTTTTCAGCTCACATAGCACCAAAGGCACTCCATTGACAAATACAACAACATCACATCGCACAGAATCTTTTGTGCTAAATACAAACTGATTGAGTGCTAAAAAGGCGTTATTTTCTACATTCTCAAAGTCTAGTAACTCTAGGTTAATCCCCCTTTGCTCACTATTTACCATCGCTTCTAGTGTAATGCCATAAGTCAAGTATGCGTGCATTTTCGCATTAGCATTCATTAAGTCTTCTTCATCGCTTAAAGCTAGAATCTTTTTATACGCTTCAAGGGCTAAATGCTCTTTTTGCTCCAAGCTTAGAAAGTCATAATTGCTTTTAGATTCAAAGTTTATACGCATAATAGAATCTAAAAATATCTCTTTTATAATCCATTCATCTTTTTTCCTTGCAACTTCTTTTGCATTTTTGCATTCATAGCCAAAACTCCCCAAAGTCTCCAACATTAGCTCTTCTATGCTCTCTTCGTTAAATTTTGACATTGTTTAGTCCTTTTTTATGTATAAAAATCCATTTGTATGAAATATTATAACAAACATTATTCAGAATAGGCATTCTTCACATTAATCAAAAATAATGTGAAATTAAGTATAATAGCCAACCGATTGTTTAAGTTGTTTAAAAGTTTGAAAGAAAAAAGGAAAGTTGTGATTTTGCATAGTGGGAATAGCGAAATGATGAGAAACATTCCATACCAAGAAAATGATATTATCAAATTCTTTGGCAAAAGAAAGGCTCAAGAATTTCAAAAATTTATCAATCATATTTCAACAACTTTTGAAATCAAAACAGAAAAACTCATAAAATTTGCGAATCATTTCAATATCCCATTTGCCTATCTTTTTTTAAATGAACTTCCAAGAACAGAAGAAATACTACCAGATTTTAGAAGAAACGCTACTGAGTTTAGTCAAAATCTTGAATCTTGCATTGCTTCAAGCAAAAAAAAGCAAGAATGGTTTAGAAATTATCTCATAAGAAATGGACACAACAAATTTTTAGTAAATCAAAATCCTACTTTAGATGGGGAAATTATCCAAACAATTAAAGAAATTACACAATTTGATAGTGCAAAGCACCGACCAAAAGGACAGAGATTTAATTTCCTTAGGGATAATGTTGAGCAATATAATATTATTGTGCAACAAAGTGGAATATCTCAGAATAATACAAGAAAAGCCATCAGCTTTAACGAATGTAGAGGTTATGCTATTTACGATGAGTATGCACCTCTTGTATTCATAAACTCCAAAGATACGAGTGAAAACGGTAAAATCTTTACCCTTTTGCACGAATTAGCACATATTGTGCTTAAACACAGCGGTGTTAGCTCCTATGATTTTGATTCACAAGAAGAATATCGTTGCAACAATATTGCAGGGGAAATTCTAATGCCAAGTAAAATTTTTCAATCAATGTGGAATCGGCAAAATTCCATTCAAGCAAATATCCAAAATTTGCAAAGTAGTTTTAAGTTAGCAAGCCCTTTGGCACTTGCCACAAAAGCACTTTTGCTTAAACTAATAAATGGTGAAACATATCAGGGCTTTAAAAATACAGAGCTAGAACGCCTTGCAAACACAAAATCTTCAAAAAGGTGGGGTAATTATTATACCAACATCATCGTCTCCAATAGTGAAAATTTCACCAAAAGCGTTATTATTGACACGCTTAATGGCTATGAAACTTATAAAGAAGCACTTAATTTACTCAATATCAAGCTTGATAAATTTGATAAACTTGCCAAAAAAGTAAAGGTAATCGAATGAAGCGATATTTGATTGATACAAATATTTTTATAGAATCTGCTTATAGGTTTTACGCCTTTGATATTTGTCCTGGATTTTGGGATTTTTTGGATAAATGCTCTCGGCTAGATTCTGTGAAATCTATTAATAAGGTGTATGATGAAATCACTTCTGCCAACAATGATTTACAAAATTTTAAAGAGCGATTAAAAAGCAGGGGATTTTTCCTACCAATAGAAAACATTACTTCTAAATCTTATGCAGAGATTTCTCAGACATTACTCACAATGCAATATACGCAAAAAGCTATACAAGATTTTTCTAATGGAGCGGATTATTTTCTCATAGCACTTGCCTATCAGGATTCCTACACTATTGTAACTCACGAAGCTAAAGGTGGCAGCAATGCTAAAAATAAGATAAAAATCCCCAATGTTTGCGAAAAGCTTGGTATTTGTTGCAGTGATGTAGCAGAATTTCTAAGACAAGAACAAGCAAAATTTGTATTAGAATAACTAAGATAAAGACTTGTGGCTTATTATGAGAGATTTATTTCTCTCTAAGCAAATATTGCTTTTAATAACATATCCCGCATTGCTTGGAGATTCTGAATCTGCTTACGATTGTTTGTTGTTTTATGGTAAAAATTATCCATTTGCGTATGAAATTTCATCATAATATTTTTTGGTGGTATTAAAATTGGGATTTTATAAAAATAAGACTTTTGAAAAAATTCTCTCGCACTCCCAGAAGCAGTATTTATATTGTTAGCAATAATTTCTTGCATTGCATAGTTTAAATAATACTGGGAAACACTTCCTAATACTCTAAAATTCCACATATTTTGATTTTGAAGGGCGGGCAAAATTTCGCTGGTTACAATAGCATACTTTCCCAAACTTGCTCCAACCATTACAAGCAAAAAATCATTTACTTGCAATAAGTATTTTGAATATTTGTTTTTGTCATTCTCATCGAGATAAACTAAATTGTGATTTTCTACAAAACCATTTTTAAAATTTGTTGTTCTAACAACTGGTATCCCAATCTTTTTATACTCTTCACTCTTAAAAGCAAATCCATTTTTTATTTGACACACTTCACTTAAAGGTTTTTCTTCCCATTCATTGCGCTTTGGATTGTCTATAAAGTAATGGCGAAAAAGGGTAAGGGCTAGAGATTCTAAAGTTTTGTTTTG
>NZ_JMKW01000048.1 GCF_000686565.1 Helicobacter bilis ATCC 51630 | reverse complement strand
CTAGGGTTTGAGTGCTTGGCATTAAATAGGCCACTATAATGCTTTTTGCTTCGTTTGTTTGCTTGGGTGTTTAGATTCCCATTCTCATAATACCATTTTTCTATGCCTTCTCTTCCACCATTTTTAAATGGTGTTTCCCAATAAATTTTCCCATTTGAATAATATTCTCTTTCTACACAACCGCTTATTTTGTCTGCGTGATTTTCGCATTCTTTTAACATGGTTGTATCTACACTATGAAGTGAAAGAAAACCCATTAACACACTTTTTAGTAACATATTTGTCCTTTAAAATTAAGATAAAGATTCTGTATTTTACAAAAAACTCTTTTAGATTAAAGCCATAAAGATTCTAAGATTAGAATCTAACAAGTATTAAGAGCTTTAAATCATAAATTATTTAGAATCACTTTTAAGGCATATTTCTTTTAGATAGTTAATTGCTTCTGTAGCGGTTGTCGTCTCTAGGCATTTCTTTTAATTCTTTGTCTGTTAAGACCTTATTACTAAGGCATTTGCCGCTTATAAATTTATGATTCTCGGCTTTAATTAAGGCTAGTAGCTTTTTATCTTCTGTGTAGAGTTTCATATCCCCATCTATGTTATGGTTTTTAAATGGTATTTCTGCTTGTAAGCTGCCATTCTCATAATATTCTTTTGCTACACCATCGAATTTACCATTTTTATATGGTATTTCACTCATAAGATTCCCATTTGAATCATATTCTTTTTTTATACAGCCACTCATTTTGTCTGTTTCATTTTTACATTCTTTTAGTGTCTCTGCTAAAGTAGAATTAGAATCACTTTTAAGGCATATTTCTTGTAGATATTTATATGCTTCTCCATCTCTAGTATTGCTAATCTCTGCTAAATCTTTATTTGTCAGGGCTTTATCATTAAAGCATTTTCCGCTTATAATCTTATCATTCTCAACTTTAAGCAAAGCTAGTAGTTTTTTATCTGTTATATAGAATCTTATGTCCCCTTGACGCCTATCGTTTAAAAATGATGCCTCTATTTGTAAATTCCCCATTTTATCATACCTTTTTGCTATACTTTCTACCTTATCATTTTTAAATGGCATTTCTTTTTCTAGATTCCCATTCTCATAATACCACTTTTCTATACCTTCTTTATCACCATTTTTAAATGGTCTTTCTCTCCAAAGATTCCCATTTGAATGATAGTCTCTCTTTACACAACCGCTTATTTTGTCTGTTTCATTTTTGCATTCTTTTAATGTCTCTGCATGTAAAATAGAAAATGAGAGAAAAGCTATAAACACACTTTTTAGTAACATATTTGTCCTTTTAACTTAAGATAAAGATTCTGTATTTTACAAAAACTCTTTTAGATTAAGGCTATAAAGATTCTAAGATGAGAATCTAGCCTTGTTGAAATCGCTATAAATTACGATAAAGACATTTTATCTTTTCAATGGCTTAATATAGATTCTAAGACTTGATATATAAATTTAAGTCCTTATAAAACAATTAAGTTTTCATACAAAAATCAATCAATAGGCTTTATCTTTTCTAACATAGTATCTGCTATTGCTTGGATATTAAAGGGATAGTGAATCTGTGTTATATTGCTAAATTGAGTGCGATTAAAAGTAGTTTGCCTTTTTGCAAGTTGCCTTGTATGCAGGGTGATTAGACTTTTTAACTCGCATTCTTTCATCTCATTTCGTAATAGCATAAGGCATTCTCTCAAACCTATGGATTTAAAGGGCTGGATTGTCTTGCCATAAGATTCTAAGAGACTTTTTGCTTCGTTTAGAATGCCACTTTCAATCATGTTTTGCGTTCGTATCTCTATGTTTTTATGCAATATATCTTTTGGCACGATAAGGCTATAAATGTCTATTGGCAGAGGAAATGGCACTGGTGGATTTTGTATGAAAAATTGAGTTGGCGGCATATTTGTTTGAAAAAAAATCTCTAATGCCTTTGTGATTCTGTAAGTATCATTGCTGTTAATCTTTGCAGCATAGGTAGAATCAATGCTTTTTAGGAAGCTATATTGTGTGCTTAGGGGCTGATTTGTTAGGGCTAGAAACTCTGCCTTTTTCATATTGCTTTTAAATGTATCAAGCGGGCTTAAGCCTTGCATGATTGCCTTGAGATAAAAGCTACTACCACCGACTATTAAGAGATTTTTTCTCTCTTTTTTGCATTGCTCTATGCTATCGCATAAAAGCGATTGAAACAAACTTGCTGATACATGCTCTCTGGGGGATAGGACATTGATGGCAAAATGCTTGACTAGTGAGAGTTCATCACTTGTAGGCTTGGCTGATGCGATGTCAATCTCTTTATAAATACAGAGTGAATCAAGTGAAAAGATATAGGCATTAAGTAGTGGGGCAAGCTTTAAAGACAAGGCACTCTTACCACTGCAAGTAGCCCCCAAAATAGCGAATATTCTTGGATAATCCATAATAAACCTTTAGCAATACAAACAAAACTATAAGATAAAATCGCTAATATTTCTATGCTTTAGAATCTTTATCGCATAAAATCGGGGCAAGAGTTGTGATAATCTCTTGCAATAATTCCTTAGAATCAATATCAATCATATACCATTCCTTTGCACCCGGATATGGCTTTGCTTTTTGAGAGTGAGCTAAAAGAGATTCTAAAAGCTTATATTGTTTTACAAATACGCATTCATCGCAAAGCAGGAAAAGTGCTTTGGGCTTTTGCATAGATTTAGAATCTTGTATATACACGCAGTATTCCCCAAACATTTTTCTTGCACTAAAAGTGTAAGATTCTACTCCGCCCTTAGAATCTTCGCTTAAACTAGCCATATACTCGCATAAACGCTCCAGCACATAGTCTTTATACTCTTTTGAAGTCGCCATATTTGCCCCTTAATTTTGCTAGGTAGATTCTAGCATTTTTTAGCAAAGGGCGTTTGGCTATTACTGCCACTGCGTTTGTAAAATAATCTTTACTTCATCGCTATTAAGAAATGAGCCTTTTATCCCATAATCCTTAATATTGATTTTGCCTGTGAGTGTCAAGCGTGGGCTTTGGCTTGAAGGGCTTTCAAGGCTAGATTCTAGCACAAGCGGTAAGCTTACATTATGCAGCGTGAGTGTGCCTTTGACTTTGCCTTTGATTGTATCGCCACTATGGCTTAAAGGCTCATAGGATTGCAGGATAAACTTACTTTCCGGGAACTTCGCAGAATCTGGGAAGTCATCTTCTTGCAATGCTTATCGCGTTTAGTGCTATCTGTAAAGATAGATTCTATTCTCACTTCTCCGCTAAGTGCGGTGATAGCTTTGTCTGTAAGCGTGAGTTTGCCGCTAAAATCCTTGCCAAAACATAGACTTAAAAAACTAAGGCTTAATGCCATTAAAACGAACTTTTTCATTATTTTTGCTCCTTTTGTATTTGTGATTCTAATCCTGTGAAAGCCTTGCGTAGTAGGGCTTGAAGCGTACTTATCTCATCTGTGCTAAGGCAGGGGGATAGCAAATCTGTATGCACATCTAGCATCATTTGGTAGGTTTGCTTGGCACACTCCCTGCCCTTTTGTGTAAGTATGATGAGATTCTCACGGCGATTGTTTGGGTTTTGTTTGCGTTTTACAAGCTTGGCAGATTCTAGCTCGTCAATATGCAAACACACATAGTTTTTATCGCTTTGGATAAAGCTACATAGGCTTACTTGCGTGTGTGGCTCATCATAGCACACCCATAGAATCCCAGCCTTTTTGTGGCTTAGCCCAAGCGGTAAAATTCGCCTGTCAAACTCCCTAGAGAGATAGTCTCTAAGTCCTGTGGCAAGGAAACCAATGCAGTTGTAAATATCATATTGTGGCATTATTGCTCCTTTCAATATAATTTTTAAGTATAGTCATTTTTAGTTACTATCATTAAAGATGAATTATAATTATCATTTGGTAAATGTGCGGAAAAAGATTGTGAAAAATGCAGAAAAATAAACATTGCAGAACAGAGTGGCAAATCTTTACTTGTTTGAGCGTATATGAAACCTATGGAATCCAAATTTTACAATCTTTAGTGAAAAATATTTAAGGTTAGTTTTGGCATTTTTATCTCTAGCGCAAAAACTTGCCTTTCATCAACCTATCTTTGATTAAAATGAATAATATAATGTCTATAATCGTTTGTTTCTTTGTGGAAGCAGAAATTGCTAAAATACCATTTATTATTAGTTGTTTGTAGTTTATATCAATTCTCGTGCTTCATAGTATGGATTTCATGCTTGGTTATTTCGCTCATATTGTGGTGCATGTATTGATTTTCATAATTTTTAGTTTCATCATTGTGATTTTCATGGTGATGTGAATGGCTATTGGAATCTATATCTGGCATTTGTGTGTCATTATGCTTTTCATGCGACATGCTGTCGTGGCTTTCATGGTGCATAGGATTATGCCCTTGCAGTAGTTGCACGCCTTTATAGACATTACTAAATGCAAAATAACTCATAATCACAAATGCAATATACAAAAGCACACGCCGCATATCAGAGTTAAGGAAATGCTGACTAAAAAATCCAACGAGAAATAAGGGCAAAAAAGTCCCAAGAGAAAAGATAAACATACTAAGCATAGCGTGCCATACACTTAGAGAATCTGCGGCTTTAATAGCAAACATATACACAAGATGGCAAGGTAGTAAGCCATTTAAGATTCCAATGATAAAGAAGCCCACGATACTTTTTGAATGCAGGGCATTGTGAAAAGCCTTTTTATACCATGCGTAATTGCCACTAGGTGTTACATTCCCAAGCATTTTGGGATAGAAAGTAATAATAAGGGCGGTGATAAATAGCAAAATCCCAAGCACAATAAAAATAATCGCCTTTGCAGTTTGACTGAATCCAAAGCTTTTTCCAATAAACACAAAACACAAGCCAATAAACATATAACTACACATTCGCCCAAAGAAATAGAGAATATTTGCGAGGGCTTGTAGTATCTTTGAGCTATCAAACTGCCGCATATTTAGCCCCACGACAATCCCACCACACATGCCGACACAATGAGAAAGAGAGGCAAAAAAAGCCGCACTAAGCAATAAAAGATAATCATGAAAATTCATTTATTTCCTTTTGCAAAAATGGATTCTAAAGCTAGATTTAAAAGTTAGATTCTAAAAATTACTTGACATTATAGCAAAATTCAATTCTAACACGAGATAATGGCGTTTTGAACGCAATGATTTTGATTTGAGTTAAAAGCTTTAAAATGAGTATAAAACACAAAGTGTAGAATATTATAGAATCTAAGTTTGATTCCATAAATACAAGAAAGCTTGATTGTAGTTTGCAAAAAAGATTAATTTTAGTTTGTAAGAAAACTACACGCTAAAACATATACATATAACGGAATGAAGCTACATAAAAGATTCCACCAAGAGACAATTCAATTCTATGTGTATTATCAATATTTAGCGAACCGCCAATATTACCAGACACTACAAAATTTGTGCTAAAGCCATTAAATGGGGCGATAAAGCCAAGAGATGGACCAAGAAAAATGCCCCCGACAAATCTATCTTGTGGATTAAACTCTAAAGTCCAATCAGCACCAAAACGCATAAATAAACCAGCACCGCTACTATATTGCAGCCAATTTATCGAGCCAATACCTCTTACGCCATGTCTAAAACCTGCGAACTGCCATTCCGGTTTAAAATAGTATTGATACCCACCGACTGCACCGAGATTAAAAGAGCCATATCCGCCAAAGCCTAGTTCTGCTCCAGCAAAAATATTGCTTGTATCATAGCCAACATTCGCCCTTTTAGAATCCGCTGCAAACAGCAACCCGCTAAACAATACACAAAACACTGCAAGATACCATTTTTTCATATTATCACCTTTAGCAAAAAAATAAGCAGCAATTGTAGCATAATTTTACGCATTTACGCCGTTTCTATCATGGATTCAGTATTAATTGATTGCCGTTATTTGTGTTCTGTATATAAAATGTATGTAAAGCAACTCATAAGCAATGTGGTGAGACAACCTATCCAAAGTAAAGGAGTTGAAAACTGCTAAAGGTTAGAACTTACATACTAAAAGCCAAAGGTTCTTGTAAAAGGTGTAATATAGGTTGCCTCACTACATTACTTTTAGAATCTTTTATGATGAATAAATTTGTATCACGCTATATAATACTAAATTTAAGCTCGAAACCTCGCCGTCGGCATTGTATCAAAAAAAAAAAACAAATCAAGGGAAAACTACAAATTATAACATATTGTTTAATGTTTTTAGCAACTGCAAATGTCATATTTTTCTTAAAAATCAACATCACTTCAAAACTGAAACCTTTTTATAGCATTACATGTCAAAAACACAACGAACAGAATCTATCTCTCAATCGCAAGCACGCCGCTACGCACGATTTCTTTTGGCATGAAGTTATGTAATGAAGTAATAATGTCTTTAATCATTTGCGTTTCACCACTTACGCTAAAGACAATATTTTTTTCATTCCAGCTTACAATCTTGCCACCAGAAGCATTGATTAAGGCACTGATTGCACCGATTTTTTCATTATTTTCAAATTTAATCAAGGCAATTTCTTGTGTAACAATATCGCTATGCTCTACGACATTTAGCACGGGGATAAGCTTGTGTAGTTGCTTTATGATTTGTTCTAACACTTTTTCATCGCCACGCGTTGTGATGGTTATCCTTGAGAGATTATTATCTGTTAAAGGGGCAACGGTTAAGCTATCAATATTATAACCCCTACCTGCAAATAATCCTGAAATACGCGCTAAAACACTATGTTCATTCACAACGGTGATACAGATAATTCGCTTTTGCATAGTTTTCCTTATTATTCTAATATCATTTTATAGAGTGGATTTCCACCCGGGACCATTGGCAATACAATCTCATCTTTATCAACGCATACATTAATGAGACTAACTTTTGGGCTATCAATCGCTTCTTTTAAAGCTTTCCTAAAAGATTCTTTATCATGTGCTTCTAAGCCCAATGCTCCAAAACTCTCGGCTAGTAACTTAAAGTTTGGCTGCGTGAGTTTAACATGTGATAATCTCTTTTCATAGAAAAATTCCTGCCATTGCTTTACCATACCTAGATAGCCATTATTGAGTATGATATTTATGGTTTTAATATTAGATTCTATACAAGTCATAAGCTCTTGTATATTCATTAATATCCCGCCATCGCCGCTAAAGTTTATCGCATATTTTTGCTTACTCTCACTTTCTTTATTCTCTTTTTGCATTTCTTGCAAGGCGATTGAGACACCCATAGTAGCTGGCATACCAAAGCCCATAGTCCCTAGCCCACCACTTGTGATAAATTGTCGCTTTGTGCTAAATGGATAAAATTGTGCTGCCCACATTTGATGCTGTCCAACATCAGTGATAATAACCGCATTTTCGCCTAGAATCTTTCCAGTCTCTTCTATAACCCATTGCGGTTTTAATAACTCTGTATCAGTATCTTTATAAGATAGCGGGTGAGAGTTACTCCATTTTTTAAGCTTTGTAAGCCATGTGCTTCTTGCTTCAAGCACTTCTTTTGTCGGTGTTTTATCTTGTAGTTCTTTAATGAGTTCTTGCAAAACTAGATTTAAATCACCTACAATAGGATAATTTACATTAATGATTTTTCCTATTGAGCTGGGGTCAATATCAATATGTGCTATCTTTGCAAACTTTGCAAATTCACTCACTTTTCCCGTTACTCTATCATCAAACCTTGCACCTAAGCTAATGAGCAAATCGCATTCACTTGTAGCCATATTCGCCGCATAAGTACCATGCATGCCAAGCATACCCAAGAAGTTAGAATCTCCCTGTGCTACGCCCCTTGCCATAAGCGTTTCCACACTTGGAATCTGTGTTATTTCAAGTAGCTTTTTTACTAAATCATGGCTATTTGCAATAACTGCACCACCGCCGATGTAAAAGAGTGGATTATGAGATTCTAGAATAGCATTTGCAAGTTTTTTTATCTGCTTTGCATTGCCCTTTGTTGTTGGTTTATAGCTTGCTAGAGAAATGCTATTTGGATAGTGAAACTCCCCTATTTGTGCGCTAATATCCTTTGGTAGGTCAATGAGAACGGGTCCGGGTCTGCCACTTCTTGCGATATAAAAGGCTTCTTTTAAGATTCTTGGTAACTCTTCAATGCTTTTTACAAGATAGTTATGCTTCGTGCATGGGCGAGAGATCCCTACTGCATCAATCTCTTGAAACGCATCTGTGCCAATTTGAGTGAGAGGGACTTGACCGCTAATAACAACTAGCGGGATAGAATCTGTAAAGGCAGTAGCAATGCCTGTAACCGCATTTGTAAAGCCCGGTCCAGAAGTAATGATTGCCACACCGACTTTACCAGAAGCCCTAGCATATCCATCGGCTGCATGGACTGCTGCTTGCTCGTGCCTTGTTAAAATATGTCGAAAATAATCTTGCTTATAAATCTCATCATAGACATTAAGGACAGCCCCGCCCGGATAGCCAAAAATCACAGACACACCCTCTAAATGTAGTGCTTCAATAAGCATTCTTGAGCCATTCATTTGCTGCTTTGCCATATCATTCCTTTAAGTAATACCACATAATACTGCCTAAACAAAAAGCTATATTATATACAACTTTTTGCTAAGGTTGTCAAGTATTTTTTACTTATTTATTTGTTTTATATGCAAATGATAAAGTTTTTTGATGATTGTTTATATCACACAGCAAACACTCTCAAACTTGTTTTAGTTTGTTTTATGTTATAATTGCTAATCTTTATGGCTTAGAATCCGTATTCTATGGGTTTTGTATATATGCTTTGTTTTAGCGATTTTTATTTATGCTAAGATTGAGATTTTAAGAAAAGGCAGAATGATGAGATATGTGCTTATTGTAGCTGATGGAGATATTGCATTAAATTTCGTGCATAAAGTGCTAGATGATTACTCAAGCAATAACTTCTATATTGTTTTGTATAGAGATTCTCGCTTTTTGCCAAAGAAATATCCAAATACTTTTAGATTCCATGAATGCGATTATACTTCCACTTTTCGCCTTGAATCTTGCCTAGAAAATAATGACATTGGCGATATTTTCATTGTCCTGCAAGATGAAAAAGAGGGTGATGTCGTATATGAATATTTACGCAAAAACTACAAAAAAAGCCGCATTGTGCGTAGCATACATGCCCCTGAAATCTCTTATGAAACTACAAAAAAAAGTGATGGGAATCTAGTGATTGTAGCAGAGACAAATGCAGTGGCTTCAAGGCTACTGCTTCGTATGCCAAATGTGCCTGTTATCCCGCGTGGTTTTGGGTTAGAGCAAGGTGAGATTATGGAGATTGGCGTGCCAAGTGGAAGCATTTATGCACATAGGCAAATTAATACGATAGAGCAATCTGGTTGGTGCATTGTTGGTATCTATCGTCAAAATAGATTTATTCTTGCCACACATGATGTAGTGATTTTTCCCGGAGATATTTTACTTGTAGCAGGTGAGCCACAAAAAACACGCATGATATATAACCAAATCAAAGCGGATATAGGGCAGTTTCCAGCACCATTTGGACGCGATATATGTCTTATACTTGATATGCGTTTGCAGCCAAAAGAGACAATGCTGCATGACTGCAAAGAAGCGATTTATCTACACAGACACCTAAAGAGCGCAAAACTTACTATTAAGGTTTTACACGCAACAGATTTTGAAACTATAAAAGCACTTGAAGAATTAAAGAGTGAAGATATCGCCGTAGTTATTGATTATGAGAACTTAGACTTTATACAAACTTTAGAAAATAAGATAAGTGAGAAAGTAGGCTTTATCATCGTAAGTCAAGAAATCTTTGCAAAAAGGGCGTATCGCAGGGCTTTATGGGAGAGTAGATTGCCTGTTTTAAAGATAGGTATGTATTCCTTGCGACCAGATAACTATGATCACACACTATCAAAACAGCAACTTTATACACAAAAGAAAATGCTATATCCACCAAATGTTACAGCAAGTTTGCTTGTGAGTTCGGGTGATGGATATAGAGATTCTAATATCGCAACGCTTATATTTGATATTAGCAAACAACTTTGCCTTGATGTAGCGGTGTATGATTTTGAGCCAGATGGACATTTTAACAATAAGATTGATGAAGAGTTTGAGAATCTTTCCAGAATCTTTGAGAGAAAATACACTATACAGCATAATAACATAGATAATCCTATCTTTCATATACAAGGTTTAAATAAGCCGATTTTACATTTCATTCCATTTCGCATGTCTATAACTAGATCAAGATTTGCAGCATATATACGAACGCAGTTTGAATCTATCGCATGTATGGATAATACAAATCCGCAACTTTTCATTCCTGTGAGTGAATAGAATGCGAGTGATTTTGATTGATAATTACGACTCTTTTACGCATAATGTTGTGTATTTATTGCGTGAGATTGGAGTAGAAGTTAGCATTTTACGCAATGATTCTTCCTTGCAAACTCTAAAAGATTCTAATTTTGATGCTTTAGTTATCGCACCCGGTCCTAGCCACCCTTTGCAATCTGGAATCTGCTTAGAAGCGATTAAATATTTTGCTCCATTTAAAAAGATTCTAGGCATTTGCCTGGGACATCAGTGTATCGCACATGTTTTTGGTGGCGAAGTGGTCTCTATGCAAACACCACAACATGGTAAAATCTCGCATGTAACTTTTAGCAATCACCCGCTTTTTCATGGTATAAAAACACCGCTAAAAGTCGGTCGTTATCATTCATTGCATGTCAGCAAACTCGGCAAATGCAGGGCATTAGCATGGAGTGAAGATAATGTAGTCATGGCATTACAAGCAGAAGGCTATCAAACTTATGGGATACAATTCCACCCAGAATCTATTTTGCAAGACCAAGGTAAGAAGCTACTAACAAACTTTTTTGAGTTGTGTTAATTATGTTTTATTGGTAGCAGGATTATAATTATTGTGTAAAAAGCTAATAAAAGGTATCACACGTTGCAAAGTAAAGTCTTTTGTAACTAAAATATCTTGTATAGATTCTAAACTGAGAGATTTTGCAAAGGCAGAGAAGGCTTTTTGTAGGTTTGAGATCTGTTGTGTTATTGTTGATTGCTGTATGGTTTATCGGCGATATTATAAGTTGTTGGGGTGCTTTGTAGATTCTGTGTTTGTAAGCTTTTTATGTGTTTGTGTTTAAGTTTTATTATGTCGCGAATATCTTCAAAAATAGCATGTAGCACTGGATCTGTTGCGTGATTAATGAAATTTCCCTCTGCATATTCGCACAAATCTGTGGAATCTATATAGTGAATTTGATATGCATCAAGCAGATTTTTTGGAACATAAGCTTTAACTTTTGTGTAAGATTCTAAAGACAAAGTTTGTTTTAAAATTGTATTGTTTTGGATAGTTTTTAATAGCGTTTTTGCATGAAATTTATTAAATTCCATGCATGCAGGATAATTATTAAAAGCGAAAAGCAGCTCTTCTTTGTCTCGTCCTGAGGGCATGATAGCAATAATATACTGACGCATTTGTGGTATAATGAGATTTTTCAACAAATGCAAATTATATGAGTTTTGCAAAAATAGTAGCGCGTTTGGGGCGATACACTTTTCTTTAACTTTATTTGCATTTTGTGTCAGCAATATATCTTTAAAGGTTTTCATAATGCGTATTATAACACATTTTTTTTCTGTATTTTTACTTTGTAGTGCAGTGTTTTTCTTGCATGCTTGTGGATATAAGAGCGATCCATTTTGGAATGAGGCTGAAAAGCAGGATCTATTGTTACCTTAATTGAAATTGGGTGCTTTTGGTTATCGAGAATTTGTCCATTTATCATGAAAACTATAGGGCTTGTTTGCACACTCTCTTATGAAAGTTTCTTAGCATTGCATGTCATTTTTACTTTTTTCTCGATTATATATTACAAATGCTCTAAACATTACTACGACACAACAATTTTTAATCATCTGTGAATCTACACATAACAACATATAGAAAGCAGACTGCTGTTTATCAAAACAAAACAAATAAAATACAAAAAAACTAAAATAAAAAAGTAGTATATGAAAGATTTTAAGTGAAATAAAACATCTCAAAACAACATGTTACAAATCAAAGCTCTAGATTTTCGAGAAAATCTAGAATGGCAATGCGAATCAACAAGTCGTTAAAGAGACAATAGTATGGGGATTATCTTGTGCCACACTCAAATACATTAGCATGGATTCTGTAAGTGAGAATTTTGCCATTTTGAGGAATTTTTTCCCAAGCTGTACAATCTTTCTCTTCGTATTTACCATCACTTACTCTCATTTCACAAGTCATAGCTTCTTTTGTCAATTTAAGTAAAATTCTGCTGTCTTCATTTACCAATTCAGAAGCGTGATTTCTTAAATCATTTGTTGCACCTTCCCTAATATCTTCGAAAGAAGGTGGAACTTTACCATCAGAGCTATCTTTACCTTCAACCTCACCAAGTAACTTACAAGTATAAGGAATGCTATACGCTACAGCAATCCCTCTTGCTTCCTCATTTAATCTCTTAGGTTCATACGCTGGAAGTTGAGGAACCTTAACATAAGGTGCAACTTTTGTTACAGTAATCTCTCTTGCAGCATTCACTGTAACTTCAACTTCTTTACTATAATTCACCTTACCTTTTGAACCGCTGTAATTTCCGCCTTTCTGCTTTGGTTGAGAAGAACAAGCAACCAAAAGAGAAACAGCACCTACTGCCAAACCTACTTTAGCAAAACTATTAACTAATTTTAACATTTTTCCACCTTATAAAAATAAAATCAAAGATTATCTTGCACCGCAATCAAAAACATTAGCATGGATTCTGTAGTATAGAATCTTACCATTACTTGGTATCTGTGTCCATGTTGTGCAGTCTTTTTCATCAAATTGATCGCCCTCATTGCGAAGTTCGCAAGTCATAGCCTCTTTAACTGGGGTAAGCACTATTCTATCTCTTGAATCTACAAGATCCATAGTGCCGTTTCTCAAGTCATTCAAAGCACCTTCCCTGATTTGCTCGAAAGAGGGAGCAGCTTTACCATCAGAGCTATCAATGCCTTCAGCCTCACCCAACAACTTACAATTCAAAGGAACGCCATTTACAACAGCTATACCTTTTGCATCATCAATAAGTGGTTTTGGCGTATATTGTGGCAATCTAGGTAACTTATAGTATGCATCACTTGAACTTTTTGTAATCGTAAGCTCTCTAGCAACATCGATATTTTCGTTTCTTTCTTTCAACGACTTTGAATCTGTTGTTTGAGTAGAATAAGACTGTGCATCACTATCTGCCTCGACACTAACAACTTCATCTGCCAGAGCAACACAAGAAACAACACTTGTAGCAATCAAACCAGCTTTTAGCAAATCTTTAACCAACATATTAACCCTTTATATTTAAATTTTCAACTACTCTACCGAGCATAGACTCCCACATTCACTGGGAATCTACGCAACCAAACACAAGCAATACTTACTTCTCGCCACACTCAAATACATTAGCATGGATTCTGTAAGATAGAATCTGCCCATTGTCCGGTAGTTTATTCCAAAGAGTGCAATCTTCTTCTTGATACTTATCTTTCTTTGTTCTCATCTGGCAAATCATAGCTTCTTTAGTAACAGAAAGCATTAATCTTTGACCACCTCTTACAAGATCAGCAGCCTGATTTCTCAAATCATTAGTTGCACCCTCTCTGATTTGCTCAAAAGTTGGTCCAGCTTTACCGCTTGCTTCATCTTTACCTTCAACCTCACCCAATACCTTACAATTGTAAGGAACACTATACGCAACAGCTATACCTCTTGCATTCTCATTAAGAGTTTTTGGCTCGTATGGAGGATGCTGAGGATCAATAGCATAACCTACTGCCTTATAAACAGCAAACTGACGAGCATTAGGCTCAAGTTCTTGAGAAGCATACTTAGCATTTTTGCTTTTCTTTGGCTCTCCAGAGCAAGCCGCCAACATTAAAACAGAACCTGCCACTAAACCAACTTTTACAGAATGGTTCAAGACTTGTTTGTAATTCAACATTTTTACACCTTTTTAGTAAAATTAAAAACATGATAAGCATGACTAGCACACAGCACAATGTTTTTTATCCCGTTATGCTATCAAAAAAAATAAAAAAAATCAAGTAAAAGCTATAAAAAATATGTAGAATAGCTGAAATTTACAACCGATTAACACAAAAATGCTTTAAACATAAAATAATTAATCTAAAGTCATCGGCTTTAATCTTAATGTTATCTAGGATTATCTTGGATAATAAAGTCAATTTCTCTCGTAATATTGCGGAAACAATAATAATGTAGCAAAACTGCGCTAAAAAAATAAAATCTAAATCTCACATAAACATAAATTAAAACAAATTCCAAAACACAATCCCCCCCCCCCCCCTTTATTAAAAACATAAAATTATTATGTATAATGCAAAGATTTAGTGAAAATACAAGAAACAAAAGGATAAAAAGTGTTTCAAAGAAAAAGGCGATTGCGTTTAAATAATGTTATGCGAAATCTTGTGCGTGAAAATGCCTTGAGTGTCAATGATTTTATCTATCCCCTATTTATAGTAGAAGGCAAAGGTATTAAAAATGAGATAGATTCTATGCCCGGTGTGTTTCAAATGAGTTTAGATAATATCCTAAAAGAATGTGAGCTATTACAGAATCTAGGCATTTATGCTATCTTATTATTTGGTGTGCCACCGCAACATAAAAAAGATTCTAGCGGCTCTTACACATGGGATAAGCATGGCATTATCCCGCAAAGCGTCCAAGAGATAAAAAAGCATTTTCCACAAATGTATGTTATAGCTGATGTGTGCTTTTGTGAATATACAGATCATGGGCATTGTGGCATCTTAGATTCTAAAATACAATCTGTTGATAATGATGCTACTCTTTTGAATCTTGCTAAGCAAAGCGTGGTATTAGCACAAGGTGGAGTAGATATGCTTGCCCCAAGTGCTATGATGGATGGGCAGATTCTAACCATGCGTAATGCCCTAGATTCTAATGATTTTGTGAATCTCCCCATTATGAGTTACTCTACAAAATTTGCCAGTGCATATTATGGTCCTTTTAGAGAAGTCGCACAAAGTAGCCCTAGCTTTGGCGATAGAAAGAGCTATCAAGAAGATAGTGCAAATGCTAGAGAAGCTATCCTTGAAAGTCTAAATGATGAGAGTGAGGGGGCTGATATACTCATGGTAAAACCTGCCTTAGCCTACCTTGATATAGTAAAATCAATACGAGAAAAAAGCCTACTGCCACTTGCTGTATATAATGTGAGTGGTGAATACGCTCTGCTTAAAGCTGGAGAAAAGCTTGGCATTATCGATTATGAAAAAGTTATGCTTGAAACCTTACTTAGCTTTAAAAGAGCAGGGGCTGATATTATCATTACTTATCACGCAAAAGAAGCAGCTAAGATTCTAAAAGGCAATTAAGCAAAATATAATGAAACTATATGATTTACAATATTAAAATATTGTGTATTTTTACTAAAAAATATTACTTTTTAAAGAATATGCAAATAAAAATATTATAGAATCTTGCTTTGTAAAGTGAAGCGGAAAAAACGAAGCACAAAGAAGTTTAAACGCAGCTTAAACTTCTGGCTTGATGTGGGCTTTAAGTTTGCTAAGATAGTTTTTATCTTAGCTAGTTTATTTAAAATTTGGTTTTAACCAAATCCCCAAAAGAAAGGGGGTGATATGTTTTATCATAAAGGGCTTAATATGGTAGATATAATTTTATTTTTTTCATTATTTACCATGATTGTAACTAGTCATTGGTATCACAAAAATCAGTCCAAAATCTTACAATGTGAGATTAAAGAACTCAAAGACAAGCTAGAAAAAGGAGCTAACAATGTGGAAGCTACTTGAGAATATAGGCTTAGGTTTGTTTGTGAATGCCTTGTATTCTGTATTCACTTCAAATATAAATATAGCGGTAATAGTAACAATGTCAGCAAGTGTTGTTATTATGTCAGTTTCAATCTATTTTCAAAGGAGATAGTATGAGTTTGAATGGGCAAGAAGTAGTAGCAATTATATCATGTGTAATTGCTGTTTGTATGTTAGTGAAATTGGGTTTTGACTTGAGAAAGAATAAAGGAAAAAACAATGAGCAATAACATGATACAACAACGCAAAAACGAAGTTATGGTTTTGCTTGAGAATAAATAGATACAAGAGCGATTATGTGTTTTATGAAGAAAGGAATACAATGTCTATAACAACAACTACATGGAATAAAAGCAGTTGGAGAGATTTCCCAATCAAGCAGCACCCAATCTACACAGATAAGAGTGCTATAGAATCTGTAGAGAAAGAGCTATCAGGCTTACCACCATTAGTATTTGCTAAAGAAGC
>NZ_JMKW01000047.1 GCF_000686565.1 Helicobacter bilis ATCC 51630 | reverse complement strand
TATAAACTTCCAGATATAAATGGCTTATCTATATCATTATCTAAGAAAGAGATTATAACTTCATCTCCAATTCTTGGTGTATGATAAAAGCCAGAAAAGTTACTTGCAATTTTCATATCTATTTCTATATATCAAGGACAGCAATCAGGAGAATTTATCATTTTATCAATAAGATGAAAGATGAGGATAAACTTGTGTGCCAATAGCAAAAAAAGACATTCCTATAAATATAGAAATGAAACATATACCAGCTATATAAGCATCTACTAAATATTTCTCTTTTGTTTTTATAAAAATAATCCACAAAAAAACAAATAATAAAATAAGCCCGATTAAATGTATTACAAAAGGCATTGAATCATTTGTAATCTCAAATCTATATCGCAATGAAAAAATAATAATGAAATTTGCAAACTCCATAGCAAAAGGCATAAGTAGTGTTATAAAAATAATCCCAAATATCTTAAGTTTCCTTTTCATTATATGATTTTCCCATATCTTATTCTAAGTTCGTTCCCATACTTTATGCCTTTTTTATTGGCTGCTATATCGCCTTTGTCAAACCCTGTTCCTTTCCCACCACCTTTTTGCTTTAACCAATCTCCAACTTCTACTATATATCCACCGATAAGAGATTGAGGGGCACTTTTCATAAAACACAATCTAGCACTTTCTAAAAAATGCAACACCTTATCCAATCCATTCTCATCACCATTATATTTAGGCACATAGTTTTCATAAAGATGGAAGATAGCCGCACCTCCTTCTGCCCACTCCTTTTTGTAATTATTGTCTAAATACCTACGCCAAAAACCAATGGAGTAATTAACGATATTAACAATATTGGATTGTTGTGTATAATGATTTTCATATAAAGATGAATGAAATTTAATGCTTTCTTCAGTTATATACCTCCCAAACTCCACATAATAATCTTGTGGAAAATTATCTTTATAAACTTTATAATCCTCAATGAGTTTATCTAATGCTTTATATATTAAGGGATTTCTACTCATATCCTTGCGGTTAATTATATCCATAGTTTGTAATGATATTGGACGAACATCATCTATTTCTACTACTTGTCCATTAAACCAAGATTTTACAATATAAAGTTTATTGGATTCTAGTTTGTTTGCTAGAACTTCTTGACTAATGCTAGAATAAGGTAAATCAGTAATATTAACCCTGCCTGCATCTTTATTTAAAAATGCGAATGGCACATCATAATCAATAATAAACTTATGTATAGATTGTATATTACCCTTTTTCTCATTCATTTTTGTAATAGACTCTATCTCTTTTTGAAATTTCTTTAAAGTATCATCATTATCAAAGTGTAGATTCTTGTTCTCTTTAGATTGCGTTGTTGTTTGATTGGAATCTAAATATAAAACATACTCACTTTCTTGTGTGAGATTCTCATCTTTATAAATTTTAAAATGTATTGAATTTTCTTGTAATTGTATATAGTATTCTTTTTGTGTTTGATTATTAGAATCTTGATTTAGTAGATTTTTCAAAGCATATTTCTTAGTAGGATTTGGACATTGAGATATATTGAGCATTTTACCATTAAAATAAAATGTAGGTATCTTAGCAAAACTTTCTACACATAAATGTCCATACTCATAACTTCTACATATTTTCCTATTGCGGTTTATAGGGTATGAATAATAATCTGGGCGATTGATTGTAATTTCAAATCTATTGATATTTTTAATGTGTTCTTGGATATTAAAAAGAGTTTCTCCTTGAGAATTTGTTTTATCTGGTAAAGCAATCTTTTGTCCTTCTCTTTGCCCCATAGCCAATAAAATAACTTCCGCATCCTCAATAGGATTGTCTTTAAAATCTACAATCTGTATTCTTAATGTATCTTTACTATACTCTCGGGTGTTTTCTTTATTTGACATTTGTTCTTTCCCATTAATTCCTAGTTAATCTTATACTATAAATATCGCTTTGTAATATTGGCATTGTCTTTTTGTAAAATTTGCTTGGTTT
Organism: Helicobacter bilis ATCC 51630; assembly: GCF_000686565.1. Taxonomy (GTDB): domain Bacteria; phylum Campylobacterota; class Campylobacteria; order Campylobacterales; family Helicobacteraceae; genus Helicobacter_A; species Helicobacter_A bilis. The sequence goes on along the minus strand of NZ_JMKW01000047.1, from coordinate 15,051 downwards.
TGTTGCAATCTTTTGTGATTTGCTTCTAAAGCCTTTCATAATGTATTTTCTTGCTTGATAGCTATCGGTATATCGATTGATGATTCTTGTTACAGAATCTACACTAGCCCTAGTATCAGTATTAGTCTTAACAAAAAATAGGTTTCACTCATGCTTTTTTAACGCCCCATTAGATTCTAAGAGATTATCCTTAGCGGCTTTGTCAATTACATCAAATATCACTTCGGCATCATCATCAAATGGAGAGTCTGGATTTAGTGGTTTCTTATTCATTATGAGTTGGTAATAACCTTTTGGATTCGGATAAAAGATTTGTTCAAAAATATTTTTATATTTAGGATTATTATAAATAAACTCTGTGATTTCTCGCAGGGCTTTGTTGTATGGATAGTAATAACATTGTGCGGCTAATGCAGAATTTAATCCAGAGCTTACATTATCGTCAAACTTTGTATTTGGGCATACCTTACCTCGCTCTTTAAGCATTGTTAAAGAAATATTTTTAATGATTGTTTTATCTTTTAAATCTATATGTTTGATTACTGCTTTATAATAACTTGAATAGAAATTATCAATAATGGCAAAATAAGAAGCAGGTATCATGCCCACACCACCACATATATCCATTTCAGATTCTGAAAGTTTTGGCAAATCACAATCAAAGCTAGGCTTAATGTTATCTTGTTGCAACATTTCTTCAAGGCTTAAGGCATTGAGGCTTGAGACCAAAATAAATACAATATAAAATTTATTCAAAATCTTTAAATATTTCAGCATTTTTTATCCTTGTGTATGTTTGTTGTCTTTCTGGTAAATTATTGTATCCACCATTAATCAAATAAAATCGTACGCTCTATAGAGACAATAAAAGGCTTAAGAATTTTTACTAAATACCCTATCAATATTCTTTCTCTTTCAAGTATTATAGATACAAAATACATTATATTCGCACTTTTAACGCTCCATTAGATTCTATCAATCCATCTTTTATGGCTTCATCGATAATCTCTCCTATCATCTCTGCATCAAAATCTCTTAGTTCATAGGGGATATTGTATTTTTTGTCATTATGAGGTGATAATATTTGTTAGGATTGGGATAAAAGATTTGCTCAAAAATATACTTATATTGCGGGTGAGTATAAATAAATTCTGTAATTTCTCGTAAGGCTTTGAGATACACAGATTCATAACAATTCATCATCAAAACACTTGCATATCCGCTGCTAAGATTCCTTAAATCAATAGGATCGTAACCCTCTTTGATTAGTTTCTCATTTTCTCTATCAAACGCCTCTTTGCTGAAGTTATCGTGAAAATGCAGTTTTGATGGGCATTGTCTGCGTTGCTTTAGCATTTGTAATGAGATATTTTTGATTCTTTGTTTGTCGCTATAGTTAATTTCTTTAATGATAATCTTATAATAACTTGCATAAAAATTATCGATTAGAGGTATTCCATTAAAAGCCATACCGATACCATCGCTACAAATAGCTTTTTCATCACCGCTCTTAGCTTTCATGCAATCAAAGCTAGGCTTCACACCTGGTATCTCAAATCATCTATGCTTAAAGCATGAGAGAGATTTAAGAACAAATTAAGTATCGATGATACAACAAAAATATATAAGCTTTTATTCAAAGTCATCAAATATCCTTTGGGTTCTAATGTGATTGAGAGAATCTTGTCTGTTAGATAAACCATTATTTCCACCATTTATCCTTTGGGAGATAAGGCGTAAGTTATTGCTAAGATTGGGTATATTAGCTACTCCTGTGGGAGTGGGGCTAATGCTATCCTGTGCATTAGCTATATCGTATAGATGTGTTCGTGTTTCTCTTGAAATGAGAGTTTTCCATACATATATACCAGCAAGTAAAGCCTCTAAGCCATTATTAGCCAAAGAGTCTCTATTATTAGCATTATTAACAAAGTCCCTATTTTGTAAGCCACCATACAATGGATTAGTAACCCTTTGATTAAACCCTGTATAGCCCTCATTGCGTCCCTGCTCTATTGAGCCTCTACCTGTGATATGTAACAATCCTCTACCTCTAAAGTTATAGCCATCATCTGTGTTGGGTCTATTGCTTAACCAGCGATTACTATTATACTTTAGATTTGTACGCTCTCTAGTAATATTTTCTTCTAAAGCCAATGTATTTCCACATTCTGCTCTAGCTTGTGCAAAGAAATGCTCTATTCTTGCCCTAGTATCAAGCTTATAATGCACAAACATAGGTTCATTATCAGCATGGAGTCTATTAAGCTCATTTACCATATCTTTTAGTTTTTGCACTTTAGCATTTACTTCATTGTGTTGATTTCTTTGTGCTTGTGTGGTGGGCGTGGTTTCTAATATCGCATAATTAATCCCATTAAACACTCTTTTTAGCATATCGTATCGAAAACCTCTTGTAATGATTTTATATTTAGGCTTCTTTAACACTTCTTCCCCATTCTCATTTTGTAGTATATCCTTAGGGCTAAAAGCAAAGACTATGATTTGTTTATTATAGCTATGCCATTGGTGTTCTATGAGATTAATTTCTATTTGTTCACCTCTGTGTTTTTGATTGTTTCTTTTAAAGAATTGTAGTTCACTTAGTAAGATAGTATCGGTATTATACTCCTCTGTTTGTGAGAGTTCTTTATATACCCAATAGGTTTGTTGCTTTTGTGCATTAAAGCTTTCTTCACTCATAGAATCTGGCTTAGTATAATTAGCAGTGAGTGCTACTCTGTGTTTTTTTATATCATCTGCTCTTTGAATCTCCCTGTGTAAATCGATAGATTGCAAATCTGTGTTAGAGAGAATATGAGTATATTCTACTAGAAGTGTTATTGGAATTGTATTATTAGATTCTTAGTATTACTCATTAAGGCTTGATTGCAAATCTCTGTATGGAAGCTATAAAGCCATTTATTTCTTTAGCTAAGTCTATCCCTCCATTATCTCCATAGCTTTCTCCTCCATGAATATAGAAACCTTGTCTTTTTGTGCTAGATTCTGTAGTGTTAGTGCAGTCTTTATCTGTATAGATAGGGATATTATATTTACCCCATTGCTTTTCACCTTCTTTAGTTCTTGAGAGAGAATACCAAGCATTATTGTATGTTCTTATGCCGCTTTGTTTATTGTCTGTGCTTTTGTTTATATCTATGTAGTAGATTCCTTCTGGTATTGCTCCTTTATCTTTCTCTTTTTGCCATCCTTTATCCAAACAAAAATAAGAAATAGCATTCTCTTTTTCTTTATAACTTACAAAGTTTTCATATCCATATTGCTCTTTTAAGCTTTCTTTTTCTTTTATGCTTAAAGCATTTCCACTATAAGCCCTAAAATAATCTATCACTTGATTGCCATTATTTATATAGAGTTCTTTCCCATTGAAATATAGGCTAGGCTTAGATAAGAGATTAAGAGAAATTGTATTATTTGTATTATTGTAGCTATTTGTAATTCTCGCTACATCATTTTTCGCTTTTCTATAAAATCTTTCATCAAAAACTTCAAATCTAAATTGGTTAGCATTAATAGGAAGAGTAAAGATTACTTCTCCATTTTTAGAAATTTGTTCTTGCTGTTCATTCTCGGGTGTTGTGGAGTCTTTAACATGCAGCGGAATAAGTGTTATTTTTACGCCATTTACAGGAGTGAAAGCATCCTCAAGATACACTTTGACTTTTAATTGCTGTGTTTTTACCATCTATTGTCTCACTTCATTAGTTGTTCTTTATATTATATGAAATTTATATGAAATTATCCAAAGATTGTATTGCTTTTGTTATCTTTATTTTTCATTCACTCTTAATCTCCCCACCTTTAACTACAAGTCCATTAGAATCTATAACTACTTCAACTCCACCTGCTTTTATTATAACAGAGTCTCCCTTAGCAATGATTTGGGTATCGCCTACTTGGTGGAGGATTTGGTTGCCTGCATTCACTTCATAGTCTGTTGTTATTTCACTATATTTAGAATCCACACTCTCTGTGAGCTGCTTATCTGTTTGGTAGAAAAGTTGCCTCTCATTGCTTCCTCCTATCAAAATAATATTCATAAGGCATATTTTGTATTACTTCAGCTTTGGTGTTTGATTTAGATTCTTGTTTGGGGAAGTCTTGTATTGTTTTATGCCCAATATATTCTTTACCTTGTATATGGCTAGGAGCAAGGGTTATCTTAGTTATATTACCTACCATACTAGAAGTATCCATATTGAAAAATTCTTTGTGGCAGTGTAAGGCAAGGGTAAAACTTTTATTGCTTTCTTCAAATGATAGGCAAAAACACAACAATCCATATTCATCAGTTTTGCTCTCATAAATCTTATGGTGAAAATACGAATAAATATAAATGGGGGTATTTTGCAACAAACCCTGCTGATTGCTAAGAGTAAGGCTAATTGTTACTGTGCCATTTGGATTCTCTGTTTTTTGCTCTGGTGCTTGTCCTAATATACCATTTCTTTTATACCATTGATAATACATTAGCTCTAGCTCTACATCTACCTTTTTAAAATTAGCAGTTCCTGAAATCACTTGAAACCAATTATTATACGAATCTTGTTGGTCTTTATTTTTAGAATCTATTTTCCCATTTTTATATCTCCTATATAGCAAAATTTGTTGTTTGAGTTTTTCTTTTTCTTGTAAGAAATATTCACAGATTCTAAACTCCCTAGAATCAACATCTTTAGCGGTATAATATAATCCTAAGTTTTCTTTTATTGTGTTTGGATTGTGGAGCGTATAATATTTTTCAGAAGTAAAGTAAGGGAAAAAGCGTCTGCCCTTTGGTGTTTTTATCTCTAATAAATTAGAATTTTTATCATAACTATATTCATAAATTTTATTCAAACCATCTGTTTGAATGATTGCTTCTTGCTCATCACAATGTGTTTCTTTTATCTTATAAGCTGTATTCCAAAATACTGCTGGATTAAGTAGTCTATCTTTAGAATCTTGTATTTGATAATGCAAATGGATAGCAAATTTATTTCTTAGATGTCTAATAATTTCATTTTTTATTATTTGCTCTTTTTTATCTCCTAAATCCTTGCGTTCCATAAGTTTTAAAAGTGTATTAAGATGTATAGCTTGGATACCATTTTTATGCAATGTGTCTATATATGGCTTGTGTTGTTTTGTAATGCTTTCTTGCCACTTTTTATTAATGAGCTCTTGAGCTTTTTGCATTTGTATATCATCTGTTATTTTTTCCAAAAAAGCAAAATCATTTTTTAAAAAATCAATGAATGCTTGAAAATAATCCACTTCTTGAAGTTTCAGCACATTATCATAAATGATATTAACTTGCTGATTATCTATATTAGATAAAGACTTACCGATACCACCGATAATTCCTACCAAATCCCCTTGTTTGATTTTTTGCCCATTTTGGACAAATACGACATCCATATGAAGCAATCCGTGTTTATTTTTATCTTTATCAATGATATACACAGAGTTTAAAGAAGACTTTTCATTAAAAATAATTTGCCCATCTATTGGTGAAAATAATGGTGGCTTTTTATAGGTAAATTCCCCCATTGAAAAGCTTTGTGAAAAGCATATATCTATGCCAGAGTGTGGTTCTCTGTTTTTTAAATCCGACCTCCTGCCAAAGGTGCTTGTTATTCTATATTTGCTGTCCTTTTGAAATGGTTTGATTGTTGGGTTTTCTTTATTAGATTCCAATACATCAGTGTAGAGATAGCCATTCCCCAATACCCTACCTTGTGCATCTTTAGGTATTGGTATTGCTTGATTTTTGTCTTTATTTCCGAATAGCATCATTGTAATCACATTTTTAAAATCATCTGCTAGTAACATTGCATTCCTTAAGGCATATCGGGCGATTCTTGTGCCAGAATCTCAAGGGCATTTTGCGTGCGTGTCTCAAAGGCTTTGCGATAATCTTGTATCGCTTTTTGTGGGAGATTCTGCTCTTGTGCGACATAGTGTGCCAGCTCATCAAAAATCTGCATATACAGATTACAACTTGCCTCGAACTCCAAACCATCAAGGCGATGGCATACATTTTCTACATCTTGCAAGGGATAAGACACTTCAAAGCCGAGCACACTGCGTGGTAAAGATTGCAAATTTGTGGTGCTTAAAAAAGCCATGATTTTATACTGCAAGATAGAATCTAGTGAATGCATATCAGTGGCTATGCGTTTTTTAGCCATAAGTTCTGCAGTAGCGGCTTTGAGATTTTGTATTGCCGCATAGTAGCAGCTCTGCTCCTCACTATAAGATTCCTCATTTTGTGAATCTTGTGGCACATTGTAGGTGTGACTTAGGTTTTTGCATTCCTCTTGTGTTAAGTCATTTAGAGAATCTAACTTGGCTTTAGTGATAAGGTTTTGCAATACAGAATCTAGCGATACAATGCTTTGCGTTGTAGATTTTGCATTATCTTGTATCGATATACTCCAAACATAGCCTATAAGACTACATAATAGTAATGGTATTATTTTCATTTTTGCTCCTTTTATTTTCTCTCACTCACTCTTAACCTCTCCGCCTTTTACCACTAAACCATTAGAATCTATAATTACTTCTACTCCACCTGCCTTTATTATTACAGAATCTGAAGTAGCTGTTATGGTAGTCTCGCCCACTTGATGAGTTATTTGATTGCCAGATTCTACACTATAATCCGTTGCTATTTCCACATTAGATGAGTCGGCTTCCAATCTTAAATGTTTTGTCGCAGTAAGAGACATAGAATCTTTAGTGTCCAACACTAAATTATTTGCAGAATTAACAGCAAACTCATCATCAGTGCTAACCCTTATATCCTTTGCCACATTTTGTGTCAAACTTCCCTCAATATGTTCTTGCTTCTCTCCTTTCACAACTTGATGTAAATCCCCACCAATATTACTAGAAAGATTATTATCTATCTCCACTTCCTTATCTCCCCCAACATACTCACTACTATCCTTAGCCACTCTTAGTTTATTACTAGCTCCTACATTTAGAGTATTACTTAATCCTACTATGGTATCTTTACTTAGTGCTACATTAGTAAGATATTCTGCTCCAACTCTTACATCTTTTAAACCTAATATTTCTTGCTTATGATATTTAGTAATAGATTCTGTGTAACTTCCTTTTACTTTAGAATCTTTATTGTTTTGTATGGTTTGAGAGAAATTATGTTTTATATATTCATTATAGTCTTTTTGTGCTCTTACATAGATTTCTTCATTATCTTTTATATTTGATAGGGTAAGTTCATTATAACCTTGTTCAATGATGTTTGCTGTGTTTGAATGCTCTGTTTGTGATGAATCTGCTTGGTTTAGTGAATCTATTGGTACAATTTTATTAATTATGTTATGCTTAATAAATTTGTTAATGCTTATAAATCTGATATGTTCAAGAATTTGTTGTAGCTGTTGTTTGTGTTAAGCTTGTTGGTTTTGATGAATTTGTTTGGCTTATTAAGCTTCTTATATTTGTTAAGTTTATTGTTCTACTTGATAAGGAAGTCTTATGGGAATCTAGGGGATTATGTATTAGGCTAGGATTAGTTGTATTATATAAACTTCCAGATATAAATGGCTTATCTATATCATTATCTAAGAAAGAGATTATGACTTCATCTCCAATTCTAGGCAATGCAAAAAACCACTGCTATTACTTGCGAATATTATTTATTGTTTTTACGGAGATAGTTACTAATAGCTAAGAATAATTTATTAGCTATTGCTTTTCTTTGAGTTTTATTATTTAATCTCGCTTTGTCGTCATCATTGCTTATAAAGCCAAGTGTTACAAGCACTGAAGCCACATTGACAAATTTTGTAAGATAGAGATTAGATTTGTTTTCAAAGTAAGTATTATTTGTTACAGGATATATTTCTTTTAGGTGCTTAATAAATCTTTTTTCTTGTTCTGCATATGCTTTATCATTGTAAAAACACCGCATTCCACTAGCACTCTTTGTCGCTTCACTATCAATATGAAGTGATAGAAAGAGTAAATTCTTACTTTGTGTGTTTTGTTTTATGGCATTAACTTTCCTTACCCTCTCATCCAAACCTATTATCTCATCACTATTTTTTTGTAATTTTATAAGAGTTGCTATATTTTTTAGTCTAGCCTCTATCATTTGGATAATATCATAAACTATATCCACCCTTTTCATACTATTTTGTTCGTATTCTAATGGTATTGCACCACTATTACCTAAGTCTAAAATCACAATAGGTTTATGAATAAATAATGCCTTAAAGAAAGGTGTTTTTTCTTGTTTATCAAAGTAAGCAAAGAATATAACTATTTTCTCTCGCCAACTCTCTCTTATCTCATACTTATTATTCCCACTATTCCCCAGATTCTTTAGTCCTAGCATTGCTCTGTTTGCAATAGTGATATTGCTTGTTTTCTCATCTATATTGCTATCAGTTATATCAAATACCATATAAGCATATTTGATATATTGTCTAAACCTTGTATCCTTGAGATTATGTGTAGGGATTAGTTCTATAGTATCTTTGTAGATATTTGCTTTGAGATTAGATACCTCATATTCATATTCAAGGCTTAGTTTTGAACCATTAAAGCTAAAATAAGCTTGTAAGAGTTTTAATTCTTTTGTGCTTTTATGTTTCTTTTGTATATTTGTAAAGCTCTCATATTGATTAAGACTTAATTCAAAGTTACTTTCATCAAAGTTATTTCTATCAGGAATAAAGCTTAATTTATCTATAGTATCTTCTTTCCCTACATAGACATTATGCACTATAAGCTTTCCGTTATTATCACTTTTGCCTTTAGCTACCACTCTTTTAAATCTATGATTATAAATATATATTGTTGTATTTCTTAGGAGATTCCCACTTATACCATTATGGCATTTCTCTATCTCTATAGTAAGAGGTATAGAATCTGCTATGGGTTTGATGTGTAATTGTTTAGATTCTGTCTTATTTGTCTCTTTAGATTCTTTCTTAGAATCTAACGCTTTTTCTTGCAATGTTTCATAGAACTCTTTATCTATATCCAAGTAATTAGGAAAGCTTTGCATTAAGAGGATTGTTTTGAAGTAGGATTCGTTAGGATTATTGATAGAGCGACAAATTTCCTCGGATTCATAGCCTTTTAATATTCTTTTTTCTGCATATTTATGTCTCAAAAGGTAATCTCCTATCTGGTTTATTTTGGTTATATAGATTTTATAGAGTCTATTTTCTATCTCTTGTTTTTGCATTTCTTTTGTCTTTTCTTTGTCCTCAAACCAACCCTCACTGAAAAAGAAATCTTCAGCAACACCTGCCAAAAAAGCTCCAGCAACAGCACCCACTATAGTCCCAATGATAGGGGCAGACGAACCAACAACTGCACCAGTAGTAGCACCAGCCAAAATTCGACTACCTAAACTAATACCAACTTTTGTGGCAGTTTTTACAACAATCTTTCTAGCTCCTTGCTGTATCATATGCCGATGCTTTATAACAGAATCTACACCAATTCCAACGCTTGTTTCAAATATAACTTCCCCAACAGCCCTTTCATTAGATTTTCCCTCTGATTTCTTATAAAGATAGGAAAATATTCCAAAATTTCCCATTAGCTTATATTTATAAAAAGTCTTTATGCCATCTAAAGCGCCTTGCTTTTGCATATATTGCCCTAAAACTTCGCTAGAATAAGCTCCTAACACAGTTATGCTATATGTTGTAGTTTTTCCCCCTAATCCAAAATCATTTAAAGGTGTAGGCAATTCCTTAAAGTTTGGTGGTGTACATACCTGTAATCCTGTATAAATATCCAAAATTGTTTTATATTGTTCGCTATTTTCCACAATCGGTTTCCTTTCTTAATCGCAAGATATTTTCCATATCCAATAACATGATGTTCCCAAAACCTCCGTGAATATACTGATAATCAAATGATAGGAAATCTTGAAAATATCTTTCCTCCAAAGTTATAAGATATTTTTCAATTTTTGGTTTTAGAATCTTTTCTAATTCTTCAATGTTTTTTATGCCGTGTGCCCTAAAATTTTTGTGATTTTTGGCTATTCCAAAGGTAAAAGATGTAGAACCATCGAAAGTCCGAATTATTGCATATTCTGTTTCAAAAGCACGATAAAGTGTTTTAAATACGACATAAAAGCTTCCAAGCGACAATGCCATATTTTTACCAAAATACTTTTGGATAATCAAATTGTCATTTGTGGCATAAATAGTTTTAAGATTTAAGGTTTGTAAAATAACAATTAAGAGATTCCATATTAGTATTGCAAACACGATTCCAAGCCCAATAATTACAGCTTGTTTATACCACTCCATTTTGCTATATTGTTCATATTGTTCCATGTATTTCATTAAGCCCAAGCTGAAAAAATAACAAAGCAATGTAACCCAGCTAATCCTAAGTCCCCAAGAAATAATACTGTTGATAATTGGAATATCATATTGTATTTGCCAAATAATCTCATCACCATTAGAATCTAGCTTTATATTGTCTTTGTTTTTAGTGTCGGTTGGTTTTTTAGATTCTAGTTTGTTAGATTCTGTGCTTATAGAAGTTTCTTGTATAGAATCTCGCTTTATAGATTCTGTGGGTTTTGTCTCATTGTTAGATTCTAACATTGTAGGATTTATATGTTTTTGGTTGTTGGATTGGAGCTTTAGGAATTCTTTATCATTACCTATATTTTCCATTTAAGTTTCCTTTTATCTATTATCTAGTTCATAATTAACTCTACACTTCCAGCCATTCCCAATTCCTGCCTATGAATTGGAATTTTCTCAAATTCAGTAGAGCAAACACACAGAGTTTTATACATTGAGGTATCACATTGTTTAGTATTATTTTCCATTGTCTTTTTCCTTGCGTAGAATATCAATTGCATCATAATCAATGTTGTATTGATATCGAATGTCTTCCCTGCTATAGTAAATTTTAAATTGATTATATGATTTTTCATTGCAATTTAGCAGATGATTGATGATAAAAGGTTTTAGTAAAATGTTAGTCTCTTCAATATTATTGCTGCTTGATTCAAGAAAAATATATAAGGTTGAGTGATTGTTTATGGTATTAATTTCACAAGTAGAAACTCCCGCAATATTTACCGCACCAGTTACCATTCGTGTAAATATTATGCAATCCTTTAATACTAATTCTAAATCCTGTCCTAAATATTTTTTGATAAATAGGTTATCTTTTGTGATATACATTGTTTTAAGATTTAAAGAATAATATATTTCTCGACTTAAACATATAATTCCATAAATTAAAAATAAGGAAATAAATATTGGTTTCCAATCATGAATAATATTTGGAATCATGTAGATAATAAGAATATACATAAATCCAAATATCATAGATAAGTAGAATAAATAACCCAAGAGAAATAGGATAGTTATATTTTGTTTCAACTCCCACACAATCTCATCACCATTAGAATCTAGCTTTTTAGATTCTGCATTTTTTTCTTGTTTCTCACTCATTTACGCCACCCTCTCATCAAAGTTATCTCTATCAGTAATAAAGCTTAATTTATCTACAATATCTTCTTTCCCTACATAGACATTATGCACTATAAGCTTTCCGTTATTATCACTTTTGCCTTTAGCTACCACTCTTTTAAATCTATGATTATAAATATATATTGTTGTATTTCCTAGGAGATTCCCACTTATACCATTATGGCATTTCTCTATCTCTATAGTAAGAGGTATAGAATCTGCTATGGGTTTTATGTGTAATTGTTTAGATTCTATCTTATTTGTTTCTTTAGATTCTGCTTCTTTAGAATATCTGTCTTTAAAATCTTTATCTTTCAAATCTTGCTTGGAATCTAACTCTTTAACCTGCAATGTGTCATAGAACTCTTTATCTCTATCCAAGTAATTAGGAAAGCTTTGCATAAGCATAATAGTTTTAAAATAACTACTCTTAAGATTACTTGCTTCTTTACAGAGTTCTTCAGATTCTGCTTCTGTAAGTTCTCTTAGCTCTATATAGTGATTGCGTATAAGATAATCATTGATTCTATCAATCTTTAGTTTGTATTCTTTTTCTAATCTCTCTATCTCTGCATTATGGGCTTTATCCTTTTCTAGTTGTTTGTCTTCGTCTGCAAACATATAATCATTAACCATTCCAGCTATTAATGCTCCTGCTACTGCACCTATTATTGTGCCTACAATAGGTGCAGTAGAACCAACTGCTGCACCTGTGGCTGCTCCTGTGGCAATGCGAGTTAGGAGAGATACGCCTGTTTTGACTGCAATATTTGAAGCTACCCTTGAAGTAGCAAGTCTAGTGGCACTGCTTGAGGCGAGTTTGCTAGTTTGGTTAAGGGTGTGTTTTGTAGCATTTTCAATTATTTTGTTGCCTAGTTTGTTGTCAATAATCTTGTCTGCAAAGATTCCGCTTGCAACACTAATTCCTGCTTCTTTTAATCCTCTCTCACCAGATTTCCCCTCTATTATTGCTTGTAAAAAACTTAATAATCCTCCATTCATTTTAATATTTATTCTTGCTGATTTTTGCCCCCATTGTCCTATATTCTCTTGTTTGGCATATTGATTAAATTTATAGATTGTATAACCCTCTCCTATTGCAAAAGCATAAGGTGCTATATCTCCAGCTATTCCTAAATCTCTCCTATGAATAGGAATCTTTTCAAACTCACTACAACTACACTCTAAGCCTTTATAAATATTTTTATTTTCAATCATTGTTTGTTTGTTCCTCTCTTAGTTTGTCTATCTCTTTGAAGTATGAAATTTCATTTTTGATGAAGGTATCATTTTTAACCTTTGAATATTGTTTTTCATCTAAGTTTAGTAGATATTGTGTTATGTATGGCTCAAAGATTACATTTAATTTATTAGCTAATTCATCTGTAGTATTATCATAGGATAAATTTGATTCATCGATTCGAAATTCTTTATTTTGTAAAAAAAATGTAAGACATAAATCTTTTGTTAATTTTGGGTTTGAAGGATTAGTGGGAAGTCTCGAGGAATGAGCGTAAAAACTTCCTAGTTGAAGTATTGCTTTTTTGCCAATATATTTTTCAATAATAAGATAATTGTTAGTAATATATAGTCTTTTAAAATTAAATAGTCCTAAGATTTCTGATAAAAAAACATAATATACAGCCAGCACGAATAAAATTAAAAATAGTCCTCGAAATCCATTAAGTGGAGATGCTGTCCAAAATATTGTATAGGTGATAATAGAACATACTATAATGCTAATTATAAGGAAATAGATACGATATATTTTATTCCCAATATGAAAACTTCTCTTCATCTCCCACACAATTTCTTCCCCATTAGAATCTAGTTTTCTATTTTCTTGAGTTTTAGAATCTAACTTCTTAGATTCTGTGTTATTGTTGTTTGCTGTATTATTGCTTACTGCATTGTTATAAAATTGTGTATTGCTATGAATTTCACCCATATTATTTTTCCTTACTCACTTTATTCTAAATATTTATCAAGTTTATAACTTGTATAACTTTCTCCTATTGCCACTCCATAGGTCGCTGTAACTCCAGCCATTCCTAACTTTCTCCTATAAATTGGAATCTTTTCAAACTCATTGCAATAACATTCTAAGCCTTTATAGATATTTTTATTTTCCATTGCCTTTTTCCTTTCTCATCTTATCTATCCTATCAAAATCAATCTTTGAGCCTATAATCTCTGGGTGTTCTTGTATTGATATTTTTTCATAGTCATCTTGGCCTATATTGGCAAGATATAATTCAATTTTTGGAATCATTATTTGTTCTAGTAAATTAAAATTCGTGGATTTTAGCGGATTTATGCTCGGTAATATAAAATTATACAATTCTTTTTGCTGTTGAAAATTGATAATAGAAACAAAGCTAAAACAACCAACACTGTCCAAAATAATCGGAGATGGTTCACCTGTCAATCTTATATAAAAACTTCCAAGTGGAATCATTATATTTTTGTTGAACAATCTTTCAATGACAAGATAGTCCTTGGTAGCATATATTTTTTTAATATTAAGTGTTTTATAAAAAAAATCACAAAATATCCCAATAATTGCTAACACACCAATGACAAATATCAGAAAAGTTGCAAATCCCAAACTATATTTTAAGGGAAGCAATGTGAAAACAAAAAGCACTGCCAATAAAACAATAATCAAGATTCCCCAACTCCATAGAGCATTGAATATATTAATTTTTTTTTCCAACTCCCAAATCATCTCATCACCATTAGAATCTAGCTTTATGTTATCTTTGTTTTTGGTTTCGTTGTTTTTAGTGTCGTTGGGTTTTTTAGATTCTAAATAATTAGATTTTAGTGTGCTAGATTCTAGCATTGTAGATTCTATGTTTATAGAAGTTTGTTTTATAGAATCTCGCTTTATAGATTCTGTGGGTTTTGCCTCATTGTTATATTTTAACATTGTGGGATTTATATTTTCTTGGTTGTTGGATTCTCTACTCACCCTTAACCTCTCCACCTTTTACTACTAAACCATTGGAATTTATAACTACTTCAACTCCACCTGCTTTTAAGATTATTTTATCACCCGAAATCGTTATAGTGGTTTCACCTACTTTGCATGTAATTTCATTTCCTGCCTGTATGGAGCAATCGCTTTGTAATTCTAGTGTAGTATTGTCGGCTTGAAGTGAATATTGTTCTTCTATATTATGTTGCATCGATTTGGCATTAGTGGCAAGATTTTCTTTGACATTGGTAGAGAAGTTTTGCTGAATATGAAGAAACATTTCTCGTTGAATATTCTGTGTCAAACTTCCCTCAATATGCTCTTGCTTCTCTCCTTTCACAATTTGATGTAAATCCCTACCAACACTACTAGAAAAATTATTATTTATCTCTATTGTTTTATCTCCCCCTACATATTCACTACTATTTCGTGCTACTCTTAATTTATTACTCGCTCCTATGTTTAGAGTATGAGATAATCCTACTATGGTATCTTTACTTAGTGCTACATTAGTAAGATATTCTCCTCCAACTCTTACATCTTTTAAACCTAATATTTCTTGCTTATGAT
>NZ_JMKW01000046.1 GCF_000686565.1 Helicobacter bilis ATCC 51630 | reverse complement strand
ATATGCCAGATGATAATACAAAGTGCAAGGACTTTTTACGCAAAAGAAGCGAAGAGTTAAGCACAAAGGAAAAAGAGCTAGGAAAAGCGTATGAAGACTTTTTACAAGCATTAAACAAAAGGGATAAGACAAACTCTTAAATTTAGATTCTAAAGCTTGTCATTTTAAGCATTAGTGCGAAATATCTTTTTTAGAATCTAAGTTATAGAATCTAGGCTTAAAATATTTTGCTATGCTAAACATAAAAAATACAAGATTCTATAATGCTAAAATGTTAAGACTTCATAGCCAATAAACCTTAGAGAAAAGTCCAAACAAAGTTTAAGCTGTGGATTGTCCCTAAATCTAAGTCATTATGTTTGCTGTAGATATTTGCACGATAGGTAATATCGGTATTGACTAAAAGTGGACTTATTTTTAATAAGCCTAAGCCTACTTCAATATATGCTCCATTTGCTTTGAGATTATGCGTCTGGCTAAAATTTGCTCCAGCACCAATTATAATTGAGCCTATGCCTGTAAGCCCTTCTGGGTGGATATATAGCACTCCGCCCACAGAGTGAGTGGGAGCATAAGTGTCCATATAAAGATATTTAAGCCTTACACCAAATCCTATTTCATAATCAGTAAAAGGAATGGATACAGAAGGCTTTAAACCAAATTCATCATTTACAAAGAAATTCCACCCTACACTTGCACCAATGATTCCACCAAATCTATCTTTTGCTACTTTATTTGAATCTATCTTGTTTAAATCTGTGCTAAAGCCATAGTGAAAGGAAGCTATTTGTAGCCAATTTGCAGTGAAATGTAAAAATCCAGCAAATATGTTTTCAGCCTTTAAGCCCCCGCATATCATAATGCTAAGTAGAAAGATTCTTAATAGTCTCATTTTTTACCCCTTTAATAAACTTTACTTGTAAGTAATTTATAAGCGAGGTTTATTATATTATTATATTTAAGATTCTTATCATGTTTAGTGCAGACAAATATCTAAAACTTAGAATCTAAATTAGACGATTAATCGCAAATAAATCAAATAACTTGTTATATAACAACACATATAGTCACAATGGAATAAAAATTGCTAAATCATTGCGTATTTAAGGATATTGCATACCAAAGGATAGAATATGGCAATCGATTTAGGTGAAGTAACAGGCTCAACAGCCGCAAGAGAAAAGAAAAAAGAAAGCGCACAAATTGCAAATGGACTAGACAAAGATGCGTTTATGAAACTCTTTTTGGAGCAATTAAAGAATCAAGACCCAACTTCCCCTATGGAAACTGATAAAATCATCACGCAAACCGCACAATTAACCCAAGTGGAAATGCAAGAAGAAAATAAAAAGACTATGAAAGAAGTCGCTCAAGCCATGAAGGCTTCACAAGAAACGAATAAGGCTTTACAAGAGTTTCAAAAAGATATGAAAAAATCGCTTGAAATGCTTAATATGGGTATGGAGGAAAACACTCATGCCACAACACAAGGTGCAAAGGCAAATACGCTTAATGCAGTTTCTATGATAGGTAAAATCGCAGAAACAGACATTATGGGCTTAAATGTTTTAGGCGGTGGTGAAAATCATTTTAGTCTGTATTTTGATAATAAGATTGATGCGTCTCAAGGTAGTCCGGTGATTGAGATTCTAAATCCAAACAATGAGGTTGTCCGCACGATTTCTTTAGCTAATAAAGACGGACAGCAGGGCTATATTGACTTTAATTGGGACGGAAAAGATTCTAAAGGGAATCTTGTAGAACCCGGAAGCTATCAAGTCAAAGCCCACTATAATCTAAACCCAGAAACAAAGCAGTATGATGAGACGCGTATAGGCAGGGGCGAAGTCCAAAGTATTATTTATGATAAAGGCACACCACTTATGCGATTAGGTGATAATATTGTGCCTGTGCAAAATGCCCTAGAGTTTTATCCAAAAGGCGATAGTGCGACACATAAAACAATAGAATCTATCAAAGCAGATGCAAATAAAGCAAGAAAGGCGTATGAAGATGATCTAAGCACAGAATCTCTAAGTCAAAAATATGAAAAGATCATTAATGACAGAGAAGCTAAACTTGCCGCTGAAATAGAGGCAAACAAAGATGAAGAGACCTTGCAAGCTGAAGCAGAAGAAGCAAAACGAATTGCAAAAGCAAAAGAGATGAAAAAATATGAAAAAATGCTTGATGCAGCAGATAAAGGTAGGCAGCTTGATAAAGAAGAGCTAGATAAACTCTCTGTAAAGCCAGAAACTAAAAACACAGAATCTGCAGTGAAAGAAATAACAACGAATGCGACAAATACAAATAACGCAAACGCAATAAATGAGAATAACCCGCTTGCATCAATGCTGCAGCAAACAGCACAAAACGAGCAGATTCCAAACATGCCACAACAAGCTAACCCGTTTAACATGGCAAACGAAATGCAAGCAGAAAATATGAATGATCCATTTAACGCGATACCACAACAAAATGCAAATTTTCAAAATGAAAACTTAATGGGAAATAGCCCTATGAATAATAATATGATGAATAATAGCATGGGTGCAAATATGGATAACATAGGCAATATAGGTAACACCCCTATGCCACAACAAGCCAATCCATTTAATATGCAAACACAAGAACCAAGCTTTGTAACACAGGGATAATACCACCATACACATAGAATCCGCAAGATTCCGCAGAATTCTGTTGCCATTCATCAAGGTTGAGATTGAGAGTCGATACCCCAAAACAATTGCAAGTAAAAAATATTTCACCTTTTTTCACAAGGCTAGAAGTTTAGTTTGCAACAAAAAAAACAACAAATAATCTACAACCACGAAAGAATAGAATCTTCTAGATCTTTCGCGTTGTAAGTTTGAGTGTGAATCTCTTTTTTATTAAAAAGATCTAAAATACTAGAATCTATTTGTAAGCCATTTTGGGCTATATTGCACTCTTTTAAACGCATAAAGATTCTATCTAGGGCTTCTTTATCACTTAAATCTTTTAGTGCATTTTCATCTAGATCGCATAACGCTTTGCATACGACTTTTGCAAACTTTGCAAAATGTGCTGTTGAGATGATTACTTGTGGCGTATCTATGCTTAATTTTTCCTTGCAATATTGTGCGAATAGATACGCATTGCTTGTGTGTGGGTCAAGCACATAGCCTTTTTCAAATGCCATTTTAATGCCCTGCAAACACTCATCATCGCTAAAACTTCTTGCTTCAAATATATCTTGTAAAAGCGATAATTCATCTGTGTTTAGTCTAAAATACTGCGTTTCATCGAGTGATTGCATACACTCTTTTGTCCTTTCTGCACCAAAGTAAGCAAACAAAAGTCGCTCGATATTTGAGCTTTTCAAAATATCC
The DNA here is from genome assembly GCF_000686565.1 of Helicobacter bilis ATCC 51630. Taxonomy (GTDB): domain Bacteria; phylum Campylobacterota; class Campylobacteria; order Campylobacterales; family Helicobacteraceae; genus Helicobacter_A; species Helicobacter_A bilis. Next base: position 14,484 of record NZ_JMKW01000046.1, on the reverse strand, counting down.
ATAGCGGGAGAATACGAGAGTTTTAACTCTTTGTTGCGTATGTCATAAACGCCTGTTGTGAAAAATTGCGTCAAAATGTCATTTGGGTTTGAAGCGATACAGATTTTTGTGATAGGTAACCCCATTTTCTTAGCGAAAAATGCCCCTAAAGCATTGCCAAAATTACCACTTGGGACAATTACGCTAAATTCATGCAGATTCTTTTTTGCTAGTTCTCTACCAATGATGAAATAATAGACTATTTGAAATGCGATTCGTGCGATATTCACGGAGTTTGCCGCACTTAAAGCATAACCCTTTTTTGCTACCAAATCCCTAAAAGATTCACTTTTCAGCAAAGATTTTAATGTGCTTTGGGCTAAATCAAAGTCGCCTTTTATGCCATATACTTTTAAGTTCTTTGCATCTTGCGTTGTCATTTGTAGTCGTTGCACATCACTTGTGCCACCTTGCGGATAAATGCAAATAGCTTTAATATTTTCTCTATTTGCAAAGCCGCTTAATGTCGCAGGACCTGTATCGCCGCTTGTGGCACTAAGGATTAAATATCTCTCATTTCTTTGCAGAGCAATGGCTGATAGCAGGGCTGAAAAAGGCTGCAATGCCATGTCTTTAAACGCATAGGTTGGTCCGTGATAAAGCTCTAATGAATACAAGTTTTTCTCTATTTCTACAAGTGGGGCGATCTCTTTTGTACGAAATGTTTCAAAGCTTTTTAGCGCAGATTCTAAAAAATTAGAGGGAATGTCAATACCTAAATGCGTGAAAATTTTTTCACACATTTTGTTGTATGAGAGAGCGTAAAGATTCTCTAAATTTACTAGAGGCTTTATATCGCAAAAGGTATAAAGTCCGCCATATTCTGCATTTGGGTCAAGCATTGCCTGAATAAAGGTCTTGTTTGTATTATTATTACTTCTTGTTTGAGCGAGTGTTTTTATATTATTTTGTGTTTGCATATTTTCCCTTTTAGATTCCATGTATTATCTTTTGCAAAATCCTATGGAATGGAATTATAACAAAAGTTTCTTTAGTTTCTTTGCTTCGTAGGACAAAGCAGCTAAAGCTTTGTGTGTCTTTTGTGTGAAAAATAGGCTGGTTAGCGAAACAATACGACAAAATACAATACTGATTTCATTGGAATCTACATTAGAATAAAATCCAAATTGATGCAACCATTTCTGCTAAGATTTATACATGAATTTCGCTTGATTGCCTCTATACTACATTACTTACAAGAGCTAGATTGGGATTTTTAGAAGCCTAAAACTTCATTTAATCATGTAAATATAATTTGAATACTCAGAGATTTTTGCATCTTTTAGTGTATAATAATCTCTCAAAATACTTTTAATCATGTTACTTAAATATACAATAATATTTTATTTGTATGTATTTAAGTAACATATCATTTGTTGTCATCAAGTTTTATAAAATCAAGATAATTTTTATAAAATCTGCTTATCAAACACTTATGCAATCGCATGTCTATCATCACAAATAAGCCTTTTATTTTCTGTGTTCTAAAAAATTCATTATATTTTTCAAAGTTTATTTAGGAAAACTATATTCTATAAGAAACTCAAAATGTGTAAAAAAGTAATCATAAGGCAATTAAAACGCAAAACATTATATGTTTTTTATATTTTTTCCTTTTTGTTGTGTTACATTTTAGCCATACATTTTGCAAGTCAAGATGAATTTTATGATTTTGATATTAAGGATGGATCTATGAGTGATTTAATGAAACGCAGAGAGGAAGCAACACCAAAGGGCATTGGCGTATTGTGCGATTGGTTTGTAGAAAAAGCAGGAAATGCGACACTTTGGGATACAAATGGTAAAGAGTATATCGACTTTGCTGCTGGTATCGCGGTGCTTAATGTTGGACATCGACATCCACGAATAATTGAAGCTGTAAAAAAACAGCTCGATCGTTTTACACATACAGCATATCAGGTAACACCTTATGAAAGTTATATCGCGTTAGCAGAAAAAATTAATGAGTTGGCACCAATTAGCGGTAAGAAGAAAACTTGCTTTTTTACCACAGGTGGAGAGGCGACTGAAAATGCCATTAAAGTAGCAAAAGCAAAGACAAAGCGATATGGTATTATCGCTTTTGGCGGTAGCTTTCATGGTAGGACTGCAGCAGCAGTAGGTATGACAGGTAAAGTTGTGCCTTATAAAGCAGAACTTGGTATCGGTATGGTTGGAATCTATCATGGTCTCTATCCAAACAAACTCCATAATATCAGTGTAGAAGATGCGCTAAAAAGCCTTGATCACATTTGCAAAAGCTCTATATCGCCTTATGATGTTGCAGCTATCATTTTTGAGCCAGTGCAAGGTGAAGGTGGGTTTAATCCTGCACCTAAAGAGTTTGTTGAAGGTTTGCGTGCGTTTGCGGATAAATATGGCATTGTATTAATCGCTGATGAGGTGCAAACAGGCTTTGGTAGAACAGGTAAAATGTTTGCGATGGAATATCATAGTGTTTCACCTGACATTATCTGTATGGCAAAAAGTCTTGGCGGTGGATTCCCTATCTCTGGTATCGTAGGTAAAGCTGAAGTTATGGATTCTGTAAGTGCTGGTGGTATGGGCGGAACTTATGCTGGTAGCCCCCTTGCAACTGAGGCTGGACTTGAAGTATTAAATATCATAAAAGAAGAAAAACTTCTTGATAGGTCAAATAAACTTGGAGAGCAACTAAAGACTTTCTTGCAAGGTTTAGGACATAAAGAAATCGCTGAAGTGCGTCAAATAGGCTCTATGGTAGCAGTCGAATTTTTCAAAAATAATGAGCCAAGCAGTGATATTGCTAAAAAAGTGCAAACACTTGCTATGCCTAAGGGCTTATTATTGCTTACTTGCGGTAGTTATGGAAATGTTATTCGCTTCCTTTATCCGCTTACTATTCCACAAGAGCAGTTTGACAAGGCATTAAATATCCTTAAAGAAGTTATTGCGGAGGCGGTAAAATGAGCTTAAACGCACAGCATTTAGCACTTTTGGGACATGAGTTTGTTTCACAAAGTAAAAAAGATGGATTCATAGCGGTTAATAACCCCGCAACAGGTGAAGACTTAGCGTTTGTGTATGACATAAAAGAGCAAGAACTCCAAGATATTATCACAAAATCTCAAGTCGCACAGAAAAAATGGGCAGCCCTTTTAGCAGTGGAGAGAGCAAATATCCTTTTAAAATGGTATGACTTAATGCTAGAGCATAAACAAGCATTAGCTGAGATTCTCACACAAGAGATGGGTAAGCCTTTAGCTGAAGCAAGTGGTGAAATAGTGTATGCGGCTAACTTTATCCGCTGGTTTGCTGAAGAGTGCAGACGCATTGATGGCGATATTTTGCAGTCTGCACAACAAAATCAAAAGTTGCTTGTATTAAAACAACCTATTGGTGTTTGTGGGGCTATCACTCCGTGGAATTTCCCTTCCGCTATGATTACAAGAAAGGTAGCACCAGCTTTAGCTAGTGGCTGCTCCATGATTGTAAAACCTGCTACACAAACGCCTTTGAGTGCGTATGCACTTTTGGTGCTTGCGTATAAAGCTGGGATTCCAAAAGATTTATTGCAGGTTGTAACAGGTAAGGCAAGCATGATTAGCAAAGTGCTTTGTGAATCTGATATTGTGAGAAAAATCACTTTCACAGGTTCAACAGAAGTGGGCAGAACACTTATGGCTCAAAGTGCAAATACGATTAAAAAGCTATCATTAGAATTAGGTGGCAATGCACCATTTATAGTATTTGATGATGCAAATGTTGATGAAGCAGTCAAAGGTATGCTTGCATCAAAATTCCGCAATAGCGGACAAACTTGCGTTTGTGCGAATAGAATCTATGTGCAAAGTGGAATCTATGATAAGGTGGCACAAGCCCTAAAACAAGAAGTGGAAAAACTACAAGTTGGCAATGGTTTAGAATCTGGCACAACGCAAGGTCCGCTTATTGACACAAAAGCTGTTGCAAAAGTAGAAGAACATATTGCTGATGCGACAAGCAAAGGTGCGAAAGTGCTAAGTGGTGGTAAGCCGCATTCTAAAGGATTAAGCTTTTTTGAGCCTACGATTCTAACCGGTGTTACAAAGGAAATGGCGGTAGCAAGAGAAGAGACTTTTGGTCCATTAGCTCCACTCTTTAAATTTGACACAGAAGAAGAAGTCATATCTATGGCGAATAATACTGAATTTGGTTTAGCAGCATATCTTTACACAAATAATGCCGCAAGGCAATGGCGTGTCGGCGAAGCGTTAGAATATGGTATCGTGGGTATTAACACAGGTATTATCTCAACTGAAGTAGCACCATTTGGCGGTGTGAAACAAAGCGGTTTGGGTAGAGAAGGCTCAAAATATGGTATAGACGATTACCTTGAAATTAAATATATGTGTGTAAATTTGGGTAATTAGAAAATATTACCCCTTATATACTTGCAATATAGGCACAAGATTTTGTCGCAAGTATCTGTCTATAATAGCTGAATATGGCGGCATTCTTATATTCAGTTTAGGATTAATATTTGGATATATCCTAGCATAGCTTATAGACAGCTATTGTTACTGCATTGAACTTAATGCAACAAAAAACTTACCGCTACGCTCGTTTGTAGTCAAAATTTAAGAAAATTAGAGGAGCATATATTGAAATTAAAAGACGCTAAACAGGAATTTATCGCCGAACTCAAGGGGCACCCAAAGACAAAAAAGCTCACTTTCCTTGAAGGTGTAGCAATGCTTGTTGGGACAAATATAGGTATTGGAATCTTGAGTATAGCTAATACTGCAAAGGGTGCGGGATTTTTTCCACTTTTATTTTGGCTTATTGTTGGCGGCATTCTCTCAACTATTACTATGCTTTATATTGCTGAAGCAACATTGCGGACAAAAGCACATTTACAACTTACAGGACTTTCTATCCGCTATATAGGACCGGTAGCAAAATATCTTATGTTTATCTCTGTAGCAGTTACTGCTATTGGAGCATTAATCGCCTATGAAGCCGCAGCAGGTAGAATCATAAATGAAATCTTTGATATCCCGGAGAAATGGGGTAGCATTTTATTTTTTATCCCAGCTTCAGGTGTATTGTGGCTTGGATTAAAAGCAATAGGTAGAGGGGAAAAGCAAATTATTGGCATAATGTTTGGTATCCTTGTAGCACTTGTTATAGCGACTTTTTTTAAAGCAGAACTTAATTTTAGTAATGCGCTTGAAATGCACTGGGATTTAGTTGCTATTTTACCTATCTTTAACACGGTGGTATTTGTATATTCTTCACAATATATAGTGCCAGAAATGGCAAGAGGCTTTTCACATAAACCAGAAATGCTACCAAAAGCCATCGTGCTTGGCAACTTTATCACTTTTGCCTTACTTGCCCTTGTGCCACTTTCTGCTATTGTATTAGAAGGATTACAAAATATTTCAGATGTTGTTACAATCTCTTGGGGTAAGGCTATTGGTGATTGGGCGTTTTTGATTGCCAATCTCTTTGGTTTATTTGCCGTGCTTACTTCTTATTGGGGGCTTGGCGGTATGTTTGTTACAAACATTGCCGACCAGATTAATAAAGATGCGGATAATAATCTCACTTTACGCTTTATTATATTACTATTTGTAGCCGTTCCACCTTTAGCCATCGTGCTATTGCAACTCATTGATTCTATAGACCAAGCATTATATTGGCCCGGTGTTGTGGGTGCTTTAATCCTTAGCTTTTTCCCCATACTTATTTTACAAAATGCGCGTAAAAATGGCGATCATGAAGCAACATGGGTATGTCCGCCTATACTGACTAATTGGGGAGCAAAGATCACCATTATTCTTGTGTATTTATTTGCCACACTCTTTAGCATCGCAGCAAAATATGGATTTTTAGATAAAGTCATTAGTATGCTTGGTATGTAGTATAACTTCCTTGAAAGGAGTTTATATAGCTTTTTGCTTCACACGCTAACAAAAAACCAAACAATTATCAACATCCACAAAGCCTTACATTGAAAGTTTTGTGTAGCTTGAGTAATGTGTATATGCCCCCACATTACTCAACAAAACGCGAGATAACACAATCCACACTTTTTATAATTTTACATAAATTTTATTCCAATCCAACAAAGCCACTTGCATACAATACTTATATACTATAACTCTTTTTCTTTATTTCCCAATCTTGTTTTTTATTCATGTTTCACATGCATTTGCATAATGTATTCTAAAAAAGGATATATAAAGTCGTATATGCGGAATATTACTGGTTATTAAAATATGTTTTATACGCTTGTCAGCATATAAAACCACACAATCCTTGCATATGTTGCATTATTTACATTCCTATCATCTAGTAACTTTTTTTAATATTTGGGTCGTAGCAAAAGCAAATTCAAAGCCAAATACATAATAATTGTTTTTTAATATCACAAAGCAAGTATACAGAATATAACACGATATAAAATATAGGATATTGTATTGAGCACTAGCTATCAATGTTAGCTTTGATACAAATTAAAACAATGTGGGCAAAAAACACCTTAGTTTTTGCATTCTTTGCTTAATTGTATTTGATGGGTTCAAACAATGTGGTTGATATGCTTTGTTAGCACACAAAACATGCTTTCATGTGTAGTAAATTTGTGTGTATCCTTTCTTAGAATACACATGGGGCCTAAAACAAAAAATATATGTGGAAGTAGAAGAAGAATTATAACATATAAGTACATGTAAATCATTTGTTAAAAACCATTAATAAGGCCTTTATAGGTTGTGTTCCCTGAGCTATACGAAATTAGCGTTCAAAGATGTGTTTATTATGTTTTCTACGAATTGACTTTTAATCACGACATGCTAGATTAATAGATGTTATCCCAGATGTTTTATTACGCTAACACAATGTTGTTGTATTGGAATCTAATATTGTAATTGAAGTGTTAGGTTGAGAAAATATCAATGATTCTTTACACAATTCTTTCATAAAATCTCACCATCAAATACATGCTATGTAGCAACTCATAAAGACTTAGATGAAACTTGTTTTATAAATTATATAGAATTCTAGGGGTGATAAAGCACAATAAATCTCATCTTAGACTCTATTCGCTATCCACAAGCACACTCATGCCTACGCGTAAACCATCTACTTTTTGTGTTGGACGGGCTTCTATCTCAAAAGTTTTCATATCATAGTTTTGTGTGCTAGCTGTTGCTTTCCATGTAGCAAAATCGCCCATTGCAGCGATATAGGTAACGCGAAATTCCACTTCTTTATTTAATGCGGGTATAAAACCCTTAAAGGTATTCCCTTTTTGGAATCTTTGCAAATGATTCTCATCGACACTTAAACGCAACCAAGAATCATTTAAATCAAGCAACATAACAACAGGAAAACCACTTGGGGCTAACTCTCCACTATGCACTAAAATATTACTCACTTCACCATCTGCTGGTGCAGACGCCTCAATGTCTTTTACATAGGCTTCTACCTCTTGGACCTGCCCTAATGCTGCTTTTTCTTTCTCGAGGGCTGCCTTTTTTGCTTCATCTCTTGTGCCACTTAAGGCAAGTTTATATTGTTGATATGTTGTGCTTTCATTATATTTTGCACTTTGATAGGCTGCAAATGCTTCATCTCGCCTTTGCAAACTCATCACGCCTTCATTGTATAATTGTTGGATTCTCTTATAGGTTTTTTCTGCTAGTTTTGCTTGTGCGCTTGCGGCTTGCCATACATCTTTTGCAGATTCTATAGTTTCATTACGCGTGCCACTATGCACCTCTTCGTTTAATGCTTTTGCTGCTTCATATCCTGCTTGGGCTTGTGTAAGTTTTGCTTCTAATTCTGGGCTTTTAATCGTAAAGACTACATCACCTTTTTTTACTACATCGCCCTTATGCACTAAAATTTCATCAATTCTTCCTGCAAGCTTTGAGCTGACACTATATTCTTTTGCGCTTATTTGCCCTTGAAAAATCTGCTTTTTAGGAAGATAGGCACGATAAAATGTGCCAACAAGCCATATTATAATGAGTGCAAATGCAACGACAATAAACACAATAGAAGCCAACTTCTTCCTATCTTTTAGAATCTCTTGTAGCATATTTTCTCCCTATTTTTGTATTGCAAAAAATGTGTCAAGATCGCCACTTAATGCTTGCAATTTTGCAAATGCGATAATCATTTTATAAGCTACACCTTTTTGCTCGACTATGACAGAATCTAGTGCATTCCTTGCATCTACTACAGAATCATTTGTAACAAGCCCTTGAGAGAATGCCCTCTCTTTTAGTCGCAGATTCTCTTTTGCAAGGGCAATGCTAGAATCAAGGGCTTCATAACTCTCTTTATATAGCTTTATTTGCTTATAAGTCGTTTTTACAAGTAGCTCCATTTTCTGCACAGCCTCTATCTCAAGTGCGCTTGCTTGCATTTGCATAATCTTTGCACCTTGATATTTTTGCAGTCTGCCTTGTGGGCTAAGTAGCGTCCATCTAGCTGCAACCCCTGCATACCAATTTGGCATCATTTGCTCCATTTTTGACCTATTATCAGTTACCATAAAAGATGCAAAAGCACCGATTTTTGGAGTGAATCTACCAAGTTCTAATCGCTTTGTGTAATCCGCCATAGTGATTTTATTATGTGCGATTTGTAAGGCGGGATAGGTTTTAAGCGTTATTTCTCTGTAATATTCAAGTGGTTTTAACTCCATATTTGGATTTATGGCTAGAAGTGAAGTTGGATTAGAATCTGTTGTTTGTAAAATGCTATCAAGTGTAAAATTTGCTATATCAAGGGCATTTTCTGCGCTTCTTCTTTGATTTTTAGCCTTATCATAGGCTACTTGTGCGCCGAGTAGCTCAATGTCTGCGATTTGCCCTAGTTTGTGAAGTTTTTTTGAATTTTCATAATGTTTGAGTGTGCTTTCTTCTGTGGATTGTAAGGCATTAAGGGTTTCTTTTGCAAGCACAACACTATAATAGATTGTTACTAATTCTTCAAAAGTAGCTAACTCTTTCAGTCTTAAAGCCTGATAGGAATCTTTTAGAGCGACTTTAGCAAGTTTATTGCCATAATATCTAGCACCGCCAGTATAGAGCGGATATAAAATATTTAACGCACCAACGACAACATCTTGCTCTAAAAGCGTGATAGGTGTGCCATAGAATTGCAAAAGTGAGACAAGCTGCCCACCCATTTGCCCCATTTGACCACCCTGTCCTGCTAGAATCTGTGCGTCTTGTAATACTTTATTATACTGATTTCTATCATGAATGAGATCGATTTGGACTTTATTGCCAAGATGAAGATACAAGGCATTTAAATCGATTTGTGGCAAGTATGATAGCTTTGCGGCTAGATTTAGTTTTTCCATATTTTGCGTGTTGAGATATTGTGCTTTTATGCCTTGATTGTTACGCAATACATCTTGCCATGCGTCATAAATGCTTATGTTTTTGCTTGTATTTTTTGTGTTTTTAGAATCTAGGTTTTGTGCGGTTATATAATCAGATTGCGTTATGTAGTCTTTGGCTTGTATATTCTTTTTGAGTGAAGTTTGATTAGCATAGCATGTGTATGATAGCATAATGCCAAATAGCCAACATAATGGCAGTAACCCTAATGGCAACCTTACGGCATATTTGCAATGATTCATTTCTAAACCCTTAAAATAAGATAACGCATGTAAAACTAAATATAGTGTTGATTATAGTCAATATTCAACAATAAAGGACTTATATGCTAGTTTTTAAATTGATAAACGATCTCTATTGTTAAGAAATATCTATGCCAACAGATTGATGTGCAAATTGACTTAATGTCAGTTTGTTATAGAATCTCATTGCAATAAGACTAAATTATCGTTTAGATTATAGGTTTCAAAAAGATTGCGTGAAGAGTTATCTTATTTGCAAACCTAAGTCCATGCAAACTGATCCTATGTAAATATTATACACACTTAAAGATTCCCTTCATTTTCATTAGTAGTCTCACTCACAATAGATTCTAAGTGTGTATCTAGCATATCATGTCCTTTATGTGGGGCATTTTGTGTCATTTTTTGTCGCACTTCGCCATCGATTAAGACATTTACTAATATCGCTGGATATTTTTTAAAGCGTTTAAAAAGCAGCTTTCTTAATACGCTAAATAAATCATTCTCTAGACTTTTTGCATCTTTAAAAATAGTTGGCTTTGCATTGCTAAAGTGCATATTGATATTATCCATAATAAACTTTGCTAGTTCTGCTTCTTCTTTCTGTCCTAAGATTCCAAAGACATTGATTCTGTTTTCTAGAATCTTTCTTTTTTGCATATCCATACGCAAGGTTAGAATAAAGATTCCATCATTTGCAAGGAGATTTCGCTCATTTATCACATCATTTTCAATCTGTCTATTTGCTTGATTATCCACAAAGCTTTTGCCTGTCCGCACAGATTTTACTTTACGCATGTAGTTTGGATTGACTTCGATTTGATCGCCATCTTCCATAAGATAGATATTTTTTTCTAGCACACCACAAGCAATAGCAGTTTGTTTATGCTTTGCGATATGATTGTATTCACCATGCACTGGTAGGAAAAACTTAGGTTTAATAAGTCGTAGCATGAGCTTTTGTTCTTCTTGGGCGGCATGTCCGCTTACATGGATTTCGCTGAAATCTTGATAGGCGACTTTTGCCCCTGCTTTCATAATGAGATTAATGACTGCTGATACACTGCCCTCATTCCCCGGGATAGCCTTTGCAGATAGAATCACCATGTCTGTTGGCTTGATTTTAATGTGTCTATGCTCATCAGTTGCCATGCGATATAATGCACTCATGGTTTCGCCCTGACTGCCTGTCGTTACGATTAGCACCTCTTCATCTGGATATTGCAATACTTCATGTGCTTCAATAAATACATTGCTTGGTAAATCAATGTAGCCTAACTCTCTTGCGATATCTAGGTTTTTTTCCATTGAACGCCCTATAACTGCGACTTTGCGATTATATTTCAAACCATAAGTGATAGCCTGATACACTCTGTGTATATTTGAGCTAAAGGTACTCATAATCACTCTACCTGTGGCATTTTTAAAGAGATTATCAAAAGTTGGTCCCACACTTGCTTCACTCGGGGTTACGCCGCTTTTATGAGAATTTGTAGAATCACTTAAAAGTAGCATTACCCCCTCTTCGCCATAATGTGCTAATCTGTGTAAATCTGTGGGGAGATTATCAATAGGGGTATGGTCTATCTTAAAATCACCTGTATGCATAATAACCCCTGCTTCTGTGCGGATCGCAAGGGCAGAACTATCAATAATGCTATGTGTGATATGAATCCACTCAATCTCAAAATCCCCAATTCTTACCGGACTTCTTTTTTCTACAATGTGAAATAATGATTTATACTGCTTTAAGCCATGCTCTTCAAACTTATTGCCAACAAGCCCTAATGCAAGCGGTGTGCCATAGAGTGGAAACTGAAACTGCTTGTAAAAGTAAGGCACAGCTCCAATATGGTCTTCATGTGCGTGTGTAATCACAACGGCTGCAATCTTATTTTTAATACTTTGAATATAGTGAAAATCTGGTATCAAAATATCAACACCGGGCATACTCTCATCTGGAAAACTCATGCCAATATCAATGACAATCGCACTTTTTTCAGTCTCAATGATAGTCATATTGCCACCGATTTCGCCAAGCCCACCAAGTGGTGTAATACGCACTTTTGCATTTGTGCTTAGGTTTAGTTTATGGTGCGGATTGAGTGAGCCTTTTTGAATCTTTGTATTTGCTTCAACACCTTTTTTTAAGTCTTTGTGAAAAGAGAGATTCCCTTTTTCATTTGTAGTCTTTATCTTTCTTGTACCATCTTCATGTTTCTCTTCTTCATATCTCTCTCTTTTTTGTCGCATGGCGTGTTTATTTTCGCCTACCCATTTTCTATTCTCTGTGTTAGAATCTTTTGCATACTCGTTTTTAAATTGCGGTTTAAAGTTTCGCTTTTTATGCTCATTTACAGAACGCATATTAGAATCTTCTCTTTTATTGGAATCTTCTAGGGCATGTGCGGGATTTTTAGGGCGAGGCTTTCTTGCATGTGTGTTATGTCTTTCGCCTTTTTGTGTGTCTGTGTGTTCCTGTCTTGTGCGTCTTTTTTGCTCTTTATTTAGCATATCATTTGACACATTTACTTGTTCTTCACTCTTATTTTGTTCATTCATTGTTTATCCTTTTTCATAGCATTATATATATGCAACATATCGCAATATTCTTGTAAGCCTACTTCATGCGCTCTTACATTCTCATCTAATTGTATGGTTTGAAAGATATGTTTTAGCATTGCCTTATCTCTCAATTTATCATATTGCATAAGATTTGAAAAGAGCTTTTTACGCGGTGCAAGGAATGCAAAATGCAGCAAAGATTCTAAATCTTGCGTGTAATAACACTTCCCGCGTTTAAAGCAAAAGACTGCTGACTCCACTTTTGGCGGTGGATTAAACGCTTCTTTTGGCACAGAAAAAAGATAGGATATATCCCCAAAAGATTGTGCTAAAAGGCTAAGGCTACAATATGTGCTATCCTTTTGTTTCGCACAAAATTTCTGTGCCACTTCTTTTTGTGTCATTACAAGAAATCCCTTGCAATGCGTATCCTTTAAGGCTTGCAATATAATTGCAGTTGCAATATAATAGGGGAGATTTGAGACCAAAAAGTAATCACTATTAAGCAAATAAGAATCATTATGTCGCACTTTTAGCACATCAGCTTGCACAAGTTGCAATCTATTTGTTGCTATCTCATGATGATAGTTTTTCTCTGCCTGTGTGATTAAATCATAATCGATTTCATACGCTAAAAGGCTATATTTGCTTAAAAGTCTTTTGGTTAAATCGCCCAAGCCAATCCCCACTTCGATTAATCGCACGCTTTTATCAATCTCTGCGGCAATATCTTGGGGAATGGATTGGAAGATTCTATCAAGTATTACAGAATCATGTAAAAAATGTTGTCCTAAACTCTTTTTATGATGAAAGTGCGTTTTGCTTTTTTCATGCTGTTTTAATGTCGCTTTTTTATCTAAGCTTTTAGTTTTATAAGTTCTAGAATCTACATTGATTCTAGATTCTGTAATGTAAGATTCTAATGTATCTTGCATTATGTCTCCCATTTTCTGTTTTGTTTATATGTAGCTATATCTTAAGGGCATAGCCTTAAACTCATTTCATATTTTGACTGACTTTATCTTGTAAATAATTAGCTAAACTTATGACTTTAATATTATTTTTCAGTGAAATTATAACGATTTTTCTATGTTAAGTAAAGGGGATATTATGACAAATTTAGCAAAAAGGATTATTCCATGCCTTGATATTAAAGATGGAAGAGTTGTAAAAGGTGTGAATTTTGTAGCCCTAAAAGATGCGGGAGATCCACTTGAAGTAGCAAAGAGATATAATGATTGTGGTGCTGATGAGCTTGTGTTTTTAGATATTAACGCTTCTTTTGAAGGGAGAAAAGCAACGCTAAAAGTTATAGAATCTATTGCTAAAGAAGTCTTTATCCCGCTAACTATTGGCGGGGGCATTAGCACACTAGAAGATATTAGCAATCTCTTAGATGCAGGTTGTGATAAGGTTAGCCTAAACTCTTCAGCGATTAAGAATCCAGACTTTATAAATGAAAGTGCTAAGAAGTTTGGGTCTCAATGTATTGTCATCGCCATTGATGTGAAGAAAAGAGAGAATGGAAGTATCGGCGTTTTCACACATGGTGGGCGGCATGATAGCGGACTAGATATGCAGACATGGCTACAAGAAGTGGAGAAAAGGGGGGCTGGTGAGATTCTATTAACAAGTATGGATAGCGATGGCACAAAGGCTGGATTTGATATAGAAAAGCTAAAGATTGCTATGGAGTGTTGTGATTTACCCCTTATTGCAAGTGGTGGGGCTGGATCTATGGAGCATATTTTAGAAGCATTTGAAATAGGCGTTGATGCTGTGCTTGCTGCAAGTATCTTTCATTATAAAGAAGTAGAGATAGAATCTCTGAAGCATTTTTTAACAAAGCATAATATCCCTGTGCGTTTGGAATGTGTGTAGATTTAAGAGATTCTATCACATAGACTTATGGATAGATATACTAAATTGTTTTTATATCTTATAAATATTTTGTAAAATACAGAATCTTTATCTTAATTTTAAAGGACAAATATGTTACTAAAAAGTGTGTTAATGGGTTTTCTTTCACTTCATAGTGTAGATACAACCATGTTAAAAGAATGCGAAAATCACGCAGACAAAATAAGCGGTTGTGTAGAAAGAGAATATTATTCAAATGGGAAAATTTATTGGGAAACACCATTTAAAAATGGTGGAAGAGAAGGCATAGAAAAATGGTATTATGAGAATGGGAATCTTGTGAAAGAAGTGCCATATAAAAACCATGAAGTAAATGGCACAACAAAAACATA
>NZ_JMKW01000045.1 GCF_000686565.1 Helicobacter bilis ATCC 51630 | reverse complement strand
AAAAGGATACACAAAAAGTAAAAAGGCTTTTTTACTTAGTGTTTAGAGTATCGGTATTTAGGGCGTTTGGAGTGTTTTTTGTAACGCTGGGGTAATATAATGGCTTTTTTGAAAAATATGAACTTTTAGATTACTATCCAAAATTTGATACAAAAAATAATAGACAAAAAGAAGGTTTCCACGCTTACTTATTCCAAGATAGAGAATCTAAAAAGTTAATTGGGAAGGTAGAATGAAAAAAGTATTTTATGGATTCTTGATTCTTATGGGCTTAGGGATATTTTACTATACGCCACTTTCTTTTTATTTTCAGCCTAGCTATTGGAAATTTAAGAAAATGTGTAAGATGCAATATGACTTTATTTTCAAAGGTGTAGGAGATGCAGAAACTATAAATAAATATAGGGACGAGAATGGATTTATTGATGGTGTTTGGTATACTGGTATATATGTCCCAAAAGGCTATATAGAAGATTTGTATTGGGAAGAGCAGTGGATAAACTGTAATAGTTTCTATAACAAATGGAACAAAGATTGGTATGATAGGGTGCAAAAAGGAGAAATTTATGGAAAATAAACTATTAATCAATAAAATGAAAAATGCCGCTGAACTTGCTTGGGCGGCGTATGGATACTATGATTTGGTGGCAAATGATACTAATCTGTTATTTATAAAATTAAAAAATGAAAAAGAGAATAATGAGGCGAATTCTGACGAAATTTCACTAAAAAAGAAATTAATCTTGCCGACATTATGGATAGCACATTTGCAAATTATGAAGTGTATAAATCACAACTATCACCAAAGTTGAAACCTGAAAAAGTAGCCACCCTCAAAGGCGACTTCTCTCCCACTCAAGTAAAACGATTCTTTGATAAATACGATTTACTAGATTTCTATCCTAAATTTGATAAAAAGAATAATAAACAGAAAGAAGGCTTCCACGCTTGTTTATTTGGCGAAAAGAAACTTCAAAGTCATAGCGAGACTAAAGAAAAGAGCTATACAAACTACACCCTAGCCATTAGGGGTAGCTTTGATTCCAAAGATTATGTAGAAGCTGATTTTTGGCATTTACTTATTAATTCCACGATTCCTTTTGACTACTACAACGATATGCTGAACTTCTATGAGCAATGTATAGAAAAATACCCGAATCTAAAACAATCCAAATCTCTTAATATCGTAGGGCATTCACTAGGTGGAGCATTAGCCCAAATGCTTGCTTTAAGTATATGTAATGATAACAATGAAGCAAATATTAATGAAATTTATACTTTTAATTCTCATTTAGAATCTAAAAAGGCAGTCTAATGTTTTATATAATTCTTTTAATTTCAATTTCTACTATTCTTTCCTATCTTATATTAAAATTTATTTATAGAATCATTTTTAAATCTAAAAAGAAAATCTCTAAGTTTTTAGTTTTTCTTGGAAGTATTATTTTAATTATCTTTTATTGCACACCTTATTCTTATTATTTAGAGCCAAGTTTCTGGCAATTTAGAAAAATGTGTAAGCTTAATGAACTCCCAAATAATGAGGAGAAGTATAATAAGATTCTAGCTTATTTTGATACTGATTTGGAGAGTTTAGATTGGGAAAAAATTAAAAAAGATCAGTATTATTAACGACTGGTTACTTGGAATATACTTCGCAAAATGATAGATATATGTATAGATATAAAGATAATTACAACCAAAGAACAAACAAAGCATTATTTTTATTTTTTAACGATAGTGTTGAGTTAAAAAATCTCTATAAAATGGATTTTGAATTATTTTGGGATGACAAAAGAAAATATCTTACAACTGAAAGTGTGGCTTCATACAAACCAGCACTCAAATCATACTCTGTAACTTGCAGATAAATAAGGACAATAAATGACAAATAAACAACAAATACAAAAATTAAGAGACAACGCTGAACTTGCATGGGCTGCTTATGGGTATTTTCATTTTGCAAATCCAGATTATAAACCTGATGGCTGGTGGAATAAGGATAAGAAAAAATTGGATGATTTTATTAAAAATAATAAAAGAATACCCACTCCCTCTGATATTCTCAACATAGAATACAACTCTTTATTTAGTGGCGACTTCACCCCTTTGCAAGCACAAAGATTCTTTTCTCGCTATGATTTACTCGTTCATCAACCTAATACTGAAAGTGGCTTTTCTGCTACTTTGTTTCAAAATAAGGAAACTAAGGAATACACTTTAGCCATTCGTGGCACAGAGCCAAGTGATACAGGAGATTTAAAAACAGATGCAAGAATGGCTCTAGGATACATTCCACAAGGACAATATAATGATATGTTAAGTTTCTATAATCAATGCAAAGCAAAATATCCTGCCATGACAGAATCTAAAAGCTTAAATATAGCAGGACACTCTTTAGGTGGAGCATTAACGCAAATGCTTGCTTTAAGCATCTGTGATGATAACAATGAAGCAAATATTAATGAAGTTTATACTTTTAATTCTCCCGGTGCAAAGAATTTAAAACCACATATTGCTTTAGATTCTAAGCAAATCTATGAAGTTATTAAAGATTCTAAGAATTTGATTGCAAATGAACGGGTGGCTTAATGTTAATTATACTCTTTCTTATCGTAATCTCTTTGGTTTTATTTATTTATTTTAAAAAATATATGGATATTGTAGATATATTTTTTATGTTTCCATTTGTCATATATGCCCTTTGTTGTTTGGCAATAGTATTTTATGGTTATGTCTATGGAGAGAGAAAATCATTTGATATTGAAACTACCCTTTTCTTTATTGTATTGATAACTCCATCATTGATTCTCTATACAATCATAAAACTTTTAATAGATACATTCCCAGATTTTAAAATATGGAAAATATTTAATTTTATATTTTTATGTATTTTTATGTATAGCTTTTTTGCCAGATTGGAAGCTATACGGGTAGGCTATATATTCAATATTCCCTGTTTTGATGAAAACCATAAAATTATTTCGTGTTTGGGGTTAGCAAATGAAAAATAAAATATTAATTAGCAAACTAAAAGATTATGCTGAACTAGCAATGGCAGCTTATGGTTATTTTAATTTAATAGGGAAGAACTTTGATAACAAAAGAAACAAGACACAAGAAAAAAGAAGCATAACCCTCTATGATATTTTAGATTCTACCTACAATAGCTATGTAACTCCTGACCACACAATACTTTAAACCCAGAGAAATTAAAAGGCGAATTTACCCCCACACAAGCTAAAAGATTCTTTGATAAATACGACTTATTAATCCATCAACCCAACACCAATTCGGGATTCTCTGCTACCTTGTTTGGTGAAAAAAGAAAGCAAACCAACACAGAATCTAAAGCAACACAATACACTAATGACTATGGTTATACAAACTATATCCTAGCCTTTAGAGGCACAGAATTATAATGATAAGGGGTTATATGAGAACTTCTAATAAAATAGCATTACTATATTTTATAGTATGTATAATTGTGGCTGGATTTTTTGCAATACTCGGTTATGGGCTCAATGGAACTGGGTCAGATATGCCTAAAGCTATTGTGCATTTTTGTCTTTATATGATTTGGTTATTAATGCCATATGTTACCATATCTTTAATTATAGAAATAATAAAAAGCTTTAGGGTATGGAAATTGATAAATTTAGTTTTAATGTTATTTTTTACGCTTATATATTATCTCAAATTTTTTTGAGCTTTGGAAAAATAGATGACAAATAGAGAAATAATTAAAAAACTTAGGGATAATGCGGAACTAGCTTGGGCTTCCTATTTTTATTTTGATTTACTAAAAGATTCTAATGGTATCCCTAGAAAGATTTATCAACTAGATGAGCAAGGACAAAAAATAAAAGATAAAAACTATCCTAGAGAATACAGGGAAACACCAATTAATTTGGAGCATATCATAAACAAAAAATATTACAACCAAGAAGTATTAGTGAATTTAGAGCAAAGCAATGATATTTTTACGAAAATGAGAAATAGAGCCAAGGACAGTTTTAATAGTGATAAACTTGGTGGTGAATTTGGCGATATTCAAACCAAAGAATTCCTTAAAAGATACTATTTGCTAGACTATTATCCTAAAGACAATTCCAAAGGCCTCCACGCTTGTTTATTTAGAGATAAAGAATCTAAGCAATACACCCTTGCTATACGAGGTAGTTATGATAATAGAGATTATGTAGAAGCAGATGCTTGGAATTTATTGATAAAAGAGCAAGTGCCACGAGCTTATTACGAGGATATGTTAAGATTCTATAATCAATGCAAAGCAAAATATCCTGTCATGACAGAATCTAAAAGCTTAAATGTCGTAGGACATTCTTTAGGTGGAGCATTAGCCCAAATGTTTGGGTTACATTTATAGTCAATGAGAGTTTATATGAAGCGTTTTGACATCATAATACTAATATATTTTATAATATGCGTAATTCTATGTAGTCTCTTTACTATTGCGAAATATGGACTAAATGGCACATTAATATTGCCTACTTCTAGGATAATAACTGAAATGTTTTTTCCCAACTTATTATATTCAATGCTTCCTTGCTGTATTTTCGCTATAATCATAGATATGAAAGATCAATTTAGAATATGGAAAATAGTAAATTTAGCCATAATGCTTATATTTTTATATTGTCTTTACTTTGGAATTTTATACTAAAGGAAAATATTATGAAAAACAAAGACTTTATTATTAAATTTAAGGATAATGCTGAACTCGCTATGGCTTCTTATGGGTATTTTGATAGATTGCAATGGAATATTGAAGCTAACAACAATATTCAAATGAAGAAGCGGATGGAAAAATTCCGAACGCAATATGCTAAACTACATAATTTAGACATAAAAAAAGACAAAGATATTATCCAAAATACCGAAGTTACGCTTTTGGATATTTTAAATGTAGAATACAATAATGTTTTAGGTGGCGATTTCTCTCCCACACAAGCAAAAAGATTCTTTGATAAATATGATTTACTTGATTTCTATCCGAAGTTTGATACAAAGAATAATAAACAGATTCAAGGCTTCCACGCTTGTCTCTTTCAAGTTATAATAAAGTTAATTGGGAAAGTGGAATGAAAAAAATATTTTTGATTCTTATGGGCTTAGGGATATTTTACTATACGCCTTATTCATTTTATTTAGAGCCTAGTTATTGGCAGTTTAGAAATATGTGTAAGATTAATGAACTGCCAAATAATGAAGAAAAATATAATAAGATTCTAGGGTATTATAATTTAAATTTAGATACTCTAGATTATAGTAAATTCCAAGAGACAACAACATTAAATTTTTATCAGCAAAAGCCACCATATAAAAAAATGAAAGTTGCTGATAAAAACCTATATTTTTACTATCCATTAGGAATTTTGTATAAAGCTGATATTTCTAGTAGAATATCATTGGGTGTAGGAATAGATTTTAACAATGACAAACCAAACAGCAAACAAGATGTAGAGTCTGTATCCATGAGTCCGGAATGGCAAACATTTCGAATAGAAGGCATAGAATGGAATATTGCTACAAGCGGAGATTTTAGAATGCCCACTAAAATTTTAGATTGTGATTACTTTAAAAGGGACAAAAAAACGAACAATAAAGCAATGATTAACAAACTCAAAGATTACACTGAGTTAGCAATGGCTTCTTATGGATATTTCCATTTAGCAAACCCCAATTATGATTTTAACAAAGATAATGCAGACAAAAAACGATTAGACTACTTTAGAAAAATAACAAAAAATGAAACTATATTCCCAACCCCCTCTGACATTCTCAGCATAGAATACAAATATTTCAAAGATGAAAATGACAAGTCTCAAGACTCTTGGTATCATAAACGCTTCTTAGGTGGCGACTTCTCCCCACTCCAAGCTAAAAGATTTTTTGAACGCTATGATTTACTTATCCACCAACCCAATACAGAATCAGGCTTTTCTGCTACTTTGTTTCAAAATAAGGAAACTAAGGAATACACTTTAGCCCTTAGAGGTACAGAGGATAAAAATGATTTATTAGCTGATAAAGACTTAGCGTTAGGGAAAATACCTAAAACCCAATACCTTGATATGCTGTTATTTTACTATCAATGTATAGGAACAATCCCTTTTTTATGTAACAAGTGAATCTAAACCTAAAGGGCAAGATACTTCTTTTATGTGCGATACATTGGATATAAAATGTAGTCATAGTATAGAATATAAACTATGGGAAAAAATCTATATCCAAAGCACACAATCAGAATACAAACCCTATATAGCAGAGTCTCTACTAAAAGATTCTAGCTTACCTACTACTTCCAACTTCACTCCTCCCATAGATTCTACTACTAAGCTTACTATTACAGGACATTCTCTAGGTGGTTGTTTAGCTCAACTCTTTGCTTTATCTTTTGCTACTGAATCTCATCAAGATTCCATTATTAAAGAAGTCTATACCTTTAATGCCCCAGGAGCAAAGAATCTAAAACTCTATGATATAATCCTCTCTATCCCTAATAATATCAATGAATCTATACAAAATTATCTCTTAGCTACTTATACTAAAAAACTAAAAGACAAAGCACAAGAATTAAAAATAAATACACACGACCTAGATACTCAAATCAATCTCACTTTAAAAGAGATTATCTATAATACAAACAATGCTAACACTCATTTTGGAATCTCTCTATCTAGTAGAAGCGGTAATCCTAGCGTAGGACTAGAATATGCCAATATCACTTATGAGGCAATCCATTATGAGTTATCAAACGCTTACCAAACTCTAACCTATAACTACAACAATAGAAATAAAGAGAGCTATAAACTAAGCGTAAGCGATAGAATCTTCCATATAGAATCCCAAAATAAAACTAATGAAAAGCACCACGCTAATGAATCTATCAAAGAAAATGCCACACAGCATTTAGGCAAAGACATAGAGGGAAATTACTTTCTTTTAAATCTCAACTTTGGGGGATTAGATTCACATAGAATCACTTCTATGGCAAAGATTTTATACTTTTATGCTTATCTGTATGAGGTAAATGAAAGCCTCATTGACACAACAAGCAAAGAGGTAAAAACAGAATACGAGCTACACAAAGATGAGTTTTTAAAAGAACATAACGAAATAGATACAAAAGAATATAGAGAATGCAAAAAGGCTTTGGAATATTGCAATACCATTGCTTTAGCGGTGCATAAGATTCTCTATAAACGAGAAGCAGAAAAAGATCTAAAAGAAGCACGAGAAAATGGTTATTATGAAGTAAAAAGCCCACCAAATTGGCTCTATGCTATCATAGAGCAAAGAGTCTTCGAAGCCCAGATAAAAACAAAGGAAGCAAAATTTCTCTTAGAAAAAGATACAAGCAACATCATTGAAGCAATATTGTATTTACAAGAAAAGGGAGTGTATATCCAAATCTTAAAAGAAGATGTAATTAAAGGCTTAGAAGCAGAATCTCTTTTAGCCTATCTTTTTGCTATCCAAGAGAGTTCATTTTTTGTGAGTGTGGATAAAGAGCTTAATCCACTGATACAAGATAGCCACACTGCCACTTCATTAATCGGATATATCACGGCTAGGACACAAATCTTTTGTAATCCAAACCGCAAAGCCGATGAGTTATTAATAAAATGCTATAAAAATGAAACTCTAGCATTATACCCTAGAGCAACACAAGGAATGGCATAATGAGAAATCAATTTAAAACACAGAGGTTTAGAATCTTTGAGAATGACAACGACATAATCCTTAGCATAGAAAAAGATAATTTCACTCTTGATATACAAGAACTTCTCCCAATCCTTAATTCCCACACCAAACAAGATAAACAAAGCCTAGATGAATACAATATCTTTGTAGCATTCTATGGGACAATCCTCACAGGCTCAAAAGAAATAGAATCCAATCCTTTATTCTTTGGGGAATTAGATAAAAATGGAGTGTTTATAGAATCTAAACCCATCTATCACTTAATCGGCGAAACAGACTATGATACAAAAGATTCTAAAGAGAGCTTTACCCAAACTCTCCAAATATGCCTAAATAACAGCACCCTTACAATATTAAACTACTCTCTTTTAGATTCTAGTCTTAATATCAAACTAGAATCTAAAAGCAAAGAATCTAAAGAGATATTAGAGAGAGAAAAAGCACAAAAGCAAAAAGATTCTTCGCTTACAGCTCGGAATGACAATGTAATCGCTACCGCATTCTTGCACCCCATACTAGAAGATAATGAACTTAAATGTCCTCATAATGGAGTAGTAAAACTAAAGAGTAATAAAGGTAAACCTTTTACTTCCAAAGGTATTCCTATGATTTTAGAATCTGATTTATTAAACTCTTCTATACAAGGCTGCACTAATCCTATACTTAGTGGAGGAGCTTGCACTATGGTAGCTACTATACTTCCAAATGCAAGAGGATTAAAAAAGTTTAATGATGATTATCCTATTATGCAAGATTTAGTCTCTAGTGGTGTAATGAGCGATAAAGGCTTTCCTCTTATTTAAGGAAAGATTAAATGAATTTAATGGCTTTATGCTAGAATCTTGCATTATTTAAGGAGGTTTTCCAAAATGTGGAGAATAGTTTTATCAGTGTTTGGAATATTGCTTGTTGTGGTTATGTTTAGTGGGTGTTACGATAGATATGAGATTGTGTATCCAGATAATGATAGGCTTTTTAATATGTGTGTAAAAGCCCATAAAAAAGGTCTGCTCTATCCACATTTTTACGATGATGTATTAAAAGATATATCCCCAGATAATATAAACACCTATGATACAAACATAAGGGATACAAATTACCTAAATTTATTTGTGTTACCCAATATAAATAGGCAAGATTACATCTTTGGCAAAGACAGAAAAGAAAACAATATCTACAAAGTCACGATTAATGCAGGTAAAGAAACGATTGAAAGTCTCAAAGCAAAGCTACTCTTAGAATCTAATAAGAATTTGATTAGATTCTATAAGATTGATATTTTTGTATTAGAAAATTATTACTTAGAATATACCGAGCAAAGAATTGATAAAAAAACATTAATTACAAAAGTAGAATATGTGCTTAAAAATAAAAAAACACACGATATTGCTATGCAAAAAATATCTTATCATTTGTATGCTGATAAATTTAAAAGAAGAATAGATAAAGAGTGGCAATCACTAGGTGAGTATGCTGGACTCGTACGAGAATACGATTACTGCCAATGGTAAGGAGTATAAATGCCACATAATCAAATACCAAACAATCAAAACATAATGCTAGATTCAAATGCGAATCTCTTGCTATACGAAACACATATTAGACTTATGTATCAATATGCTATTGCAACTCTTATGTTTATGCTTATTGTGTGTTTATTGACAGGTTGTCAGATGAGGCAACTCATCTATCCAGATTCAAAGGAATTTGCAAGAATATGTCATGAAGCAAGAGAAAAAGGGTTTGCAGGGATTTTGTATGATGAAAAACTTCAACCTAATAGTGAGCAAAATTTTGACTATTTGTATCGCTTATATGGTAATGTAGAAATGGGTAGGAAAGATTATATGCTTGGCAGAGATAGGGAAAGATTATCAAATATTTATAAGGCACTCACCTACATGGACCAAGCAAGAAAGAGTATTAAAAAAGACTATATTTTTGGCGAAGATAGAACAGAATCAAATATTATTCACACAATCACTTATGCAGATAAAGAGAGAATCAATAAAATAAAAAAAGATATAAGGGGACTAAAAGGTAACAAAGAATATGTAGTTACTTTAACAGATAGCTATGGTTACCCTATGAAAAGAGATAGAGAATCATCAATAAGATATTTAGAACAAGAACTATTTCTTTTAGAAAACTACTATGGAGAAACAATAGAGCAAAGGATAGATAAAACATCATTGATAACAAAAAAAGAATATTTTATAAGAAATAAAAAAACACAGGCAATAGCCTTTAAAGGTATATCCTATAATCTCTATGCGGATAGAGAAATGTCTATTTCAAGAAGGAAAGATCCAGCAAAAGTGGATTATAAGCCAAAACCAGGCTATGATTCTTCTATTGAATATGAACAGGAGCCAATATATTATTGTGTTGAAATGTCAATACTCAAGGAACCAAATGAAGCAAAATAACCACAACACCAACACTCCCATAATGTTAGATTATATGGATTCTAAGAATCTAAAGGGATTGTTGCAGTATGAAGCACATATAAGGCTTATGTATAAATATGCTATTGCAAGTTTTATGTTTATAGTTATGGTGTGTTTTTTGCCAGGTTGCGTAGGCATACAAACAATATATCCAGATTCAAGAGAATTTGCCAGAGTATGTAAAGAAGCTAGAGAAAAAGGAGAGCTTGTAGGGATTCTCTATGATGAAGGACTTCAGCCTAATAGTGATCAAAATTTTGCTTATTTGTATCGCTTATATGGTAATATAGAAATGGGTAGAAAAGATTATATGTTTGGTAGGGATAGGAAAAGATTATCAAATATTTATGCAACACTCATAGAGGAAGAACAAAGATTCAAAGTTAGAAAAGACTATATTTTTGGCAAAGATAGAACAGAATCAAATATATTTAAAAAAATCATTAATGCAGATAAAAAAACAATACATAATATCAAAGAAGAGATAAAGACTATACACAATAAGAAAGAATATGTCGCTACTAAAGTAAATCATTATGGCGAGATTATAAAAAAGGACAAAAAAACATTGCTAAAAGATTTAGAACAAGAACTATTTCTTTTAGAAAACTACTATGGAGAAACAATAGAGCAAAGGATAGATAAGGAATCTTTGATAACACAAAAGGAATTTCTCATAAGAAATAAAAAAACACAGGCAATAGCATTTAAAAGCATATCCTATAATCTCTATGCAGATAGGGGTATGTATATTTCAAGCAATAAAGATCCAGCAAAGGTGGAATATAATGCAAAACCCGGCTATAATGAATTTATTGAAGTGCTACAATATCCATTATATTATTGTTTTGAAATGTCAATAATAAAGGAATTAAATGAAACAAAATAACCAAAGCATAAACACTCCCATAATGCTAGACTATATAGATTCTAGCAATCAAAGCAACTTATTGCAGTATGAAACACATATAAGGCTTGTGTATAAATATTCCATTGCGGCTTTTGCAGGAAATGTAAAACTTAAAGATTTTATGCAAGCTAGGAGGCATTTTTATAATACATATAGCACAGATATACCTAAAGATACATTAAAAAAATTTTTAGAAACAGAAAGATTATTATTGCAAGAAGCCCTTTTGCGCCCTACAAATGAGATTGGCGATAAAATTCCTGTGGGTGGATTTATAGGGCGAGAAAGTCTTGCCCTCAATTTTGCTAAAGACTATGAAGTGATTGATCATATCAATGAAAAAGATAGAGAATCTAGAGGTGGTTTTCGGGCTACACTCTTTAGACATATAAACAATAAGGAATATGTTTTAGCACTAGCAGGAACTGACGCGCCATCTAAAGAAGTGAATGTTTTTGGTAAAAAAATAAAATTACCAATTGTTAAAGAGATAGATTATAAAGACATAGCAGCAGATGGCTCCCTTTTATTCCGCAAGCTACCAAAATTTCAATATGATTCTATGATAAATTTTTATTTTAGACTAAAGCAAAATAGCTACATCACAAAAGACACGCCATTGGTTGTAGTAGGGCATTCACTAGGGGGCTATTTAGCACAGCTTTTTGCGCTTACCTATCCTCATATCATAAAAGGGCTTTATACCTATCAAGCACCAGGAAGCAAAAGATTATGGCGAGGTTTATTTACTTTGCTACAAAGTCTGCACATTAAAGCACAGCAAACAGAAATAAATATCAAGCAACACAGAAAACAAGCCTATATCAATCTATCAAAATCACAAAGAAAAGAAGCAATGCGTATAGTAGAAAATAAGACCTTTCATATACATACTGATGATGATTCTAATTTGGAAAATAATTGGTGGATTAAGTCTAATGTAATCCAGGAGCTAGGCACAAAAACACCGGGATATTTGTATTATATTAATCTAGGAAGTGGGACAGAAACACATCATCACCCAAGTGTTTGTGTAAATGGACTACAAAGGCTATATGATTTACTAGATAGAATGCACCAAGATACAAAATCACAAATGAGCCTAGAAGATTTTAATCATTTTTTACAAAATCTGCATAACTACGCGACACTTCATCATAGAGGAGAGAGTCTGTACGAAGCAATAGAATGTGTCTTAAATGATGTGGCGTATTATCAGGCTCGTATAGATTCTAAAGATATTGATTTTTTAAATAATCAAGGCTTAGAATCTTTTGTAAAAAACAAAAAAATATATATTACTCCTATTGGTTTAGATGAATTTAAAAATATGCCAAAAGATTCTTATAATAAATTTGATATGGGTTATTTACGCGCACTTATTAAATCACAATCTTATAGGCTTATCGCAGAGAATCAAAATAGCCTTTTGAACTCAAAAAATATTGCATATTTCTTAGGCTACAATACAAGCACCTATAACATATATCAAAACGGACTAGATGATTTTAGTCTTAATGCCTACGCAGA
Organism: Helicobacter bilis ATCC 51630; assembly: GCF_000686565.1. Taxonomy (GTDB): domain Bacteria; phylum Campylobacterota; class Campylobacteria; order Campylobacterales; family Helicobacteraceae; genus Helicobacter_A; species Helicobacter_A bilis. Next base: position 5,185 of record NZ_JMKW01000045.1, on the reverse strand, counting down.
TAGGTTTAATCTCTGTATAGAGCAAGGCGAAACTCATAGGATAATATTTAAAGAAGAGCTATACTCATAAGTTAAGGGAATTATAATGAAACAACGTGTAAGCGCACAATATTCTAGCAATGATTTTTTAGTGTTAGAAAATAAAGCAATCTATTTTGCAAAAGAAAACGATTGTATTGATTGTGTAGAGATAGCAAAAATCGCCAACATAGAACATATTTATATATCTTGGTTTGGTCTTTTACTCACAGGCGGTGCAGAATCTAACTTACCCCATAACGAATGCTTCTTTGGCACATTAGATTCTAAAGATAGCAATCTAGGTTTAGATACTTTACAGCCTATTTATCAACTTATTAGCAATCTAGATTCTGAATTTTTAGAATCTAAAATCAACTTCACAGAATCTAGCAATACCCTAAGCACATTACATATCTTTCTAAACAACTCTACTCTTACAATATTAAACTATTCCCTTTTAGATTCAAGCCTTAATATCAAGCTAGAGTGTAAAAGCACAGAATCTAAAGAAATATTAGAGAGAGAAAAAGCACAAAGAGAAAAACAAAAAGAAAAAGATTCTCAAACAATAGATTCTACAACAAGCACAGCATTCTTGCACCCAATATTAGAAGATAATGAACTTAAATGTCCTCATAATGGAGTAGTAAAGCTAAAGAGTAATAAAGGCAAACCTTTTAAGTCTAAAGGCATACCTATGGTTTTAGAATCTGATTTATTACATAGCTCTATCATAGGTTGCACTAATCCTATACTTAGTGGAGGACCTTGCACTATGGTAGCTACTATACTTCCAAATGCAAGAGGATTAAAAAAGTTTAATGATGATTATCCAATTATGCAAGATTTATGTATAAGTGGAGTAATGAGTGATAAAGGATTCCCTCTTATTGCTACACCTAAGCCTAATACATTTAAGATAAACTCCCCTAAGCCAATAGATTCTAACACTCAAAATAAACAAAAGCTAGAATCACAAATAAATCTTTACAGACCAACACTAAGGCTACATTATAAAATCACTCCATTACAAAAAGACAATCTCCCTATATATAGACTAAAGCTTAATGATAGTATTATAGAATCAAATAATGACACTCCACTAGATTCTATCACTATTGATATAGCTAAAGATACTAAAGATTTACATGATATACATAACTTAGATAAAGCATTGCAAGATACACTCTCTATATTGCATTCCAATCTTAAACAATCTTTTATGAAAGAGTATATATATAAATATATATCCTTACAGCTAGATTCTAATATGCTTTTAGTTATACTTCTTATCCCACAAAAGATTCCAAAAATCTATAAAGAAGCCTATAAAGAATACCATGATAAAGAATATGGAGTTGGTAGATATACATATGTATATGAGTATTGCTATCATAAAGATTTAGACATAAAAGACTATGCAAAAACAGGATTAGATTCTAATCCTAGCAATGCTACTATCCTTACGCTACACACAGCTTATAAAGCACAAAAGCTAGAAGTAACACTTGCTAATGGATTAGATTCTATACTAGAATCTAGGGATAAAGAACACAATACAGATACAATTCTCACACTTCACGTTATCAATGGAGGGTATGAAGAGAAGCATTGGGGATTTAGAGAGGAGACAGAAAACAAAGATACACAAGCAAATCCCGTGCAAACAAATATAAATACAGAAAGCAAAGATTCCAAAGCAACACAAGAAAATAAAGACAAACAAATACTAGAGATGTATTTTAGTTATGGGGAGGAGTGTGAGAGATTACAGGAGGATTCAAGACATTCTAGTGATGTGAATCTGCATATCATTACGCAAGGTTATAACAATGGGGAGGAAGTGGAGGTGGAACTAGGAACTAGGACTCAAAAAATTATTGTGAATGGAAAAGTAAATAATAATGAAGTTGTCATACAAGATATAGAAAGCAAATTTAAAAGGAAATAAATGAGTGAGATACTAAAGGCGACTTGTAAAGGTAAATCAACGAATATAGAGTGCAGAAGACCTAGTTGGGAAAGTATAAAAATGTCTTATGCGACAATCAATAATGAATATAAAAAAGGGGCAGCAGAGGCAGTGTTTAAAAAAATAGGTGGAGAACCTTACAAAGAGTTCGTTAATAATGAAAGAGCAATAACTATTCAAAATGAACAAATACAACAGGGAATACAAATTGCACCAGCTAATAGACGCTATACTCTAAATTCTTGTGCTTTACGCATTAGCTATGCTTTAAATTATAGTAAATTGCTTGGAGAATCTTTTTTGCTTAAATATAAAAAACTACCAAGTAATACAGGAGAATTAAAATACGAAAATAAACGATGGTATGGAAGCGATGGAAATCTTTATTATTTAAGTATTTATGGTATTAGAAATTTTTTAACATTAAATTGGGGAAATAGCGATAAACCTTATTATTTAAGAACTTTTAGAGATAGAGATGAAGTTGCAAAGTTTTATAACAACGAATTTTCCAAATTCGATAGAAGTGGTATTGTAGTAATGAGAATTAAAGGCTTTGTAGATGCAGGGGGACATACGACTTTGTGGAATGGAAAAGATAAACACTTTGAGGACTTTGAGATTAGCGAAAATTATTTAATTGGTAACCATAATGTGGTGGATTTTCAGTTTTGGGAATTAAAAGGGTGAGTAATGAAAAAGATAGCCTTATTTTGTATTACACCATTTTTTTGTTTTTGCATTGCAAATGCAGAGGAGTTTTTGGATTCTTACGGAAAAGTCGCAGAGCTGGGTTGGTTAGGATTGGCATATTGTATGGGTATAGATGATGAAAGCGAGATTAAAAAAGAACTTGATAATTTATCGCTTGACCCCACTAGGCATAAGATAAAAATAATGGATTCAAAATCTGCATTTAATGAGTTAAAGCAATATATTGATACAGAAAAAGAATTTTATGACATTAATGATAATAATCCAAAATTAGGTTATAAAAATTTTAAAGGTTGTATAAAAATGTTTTATTATGGCACAGGATATGGGTCAGGCTATCAGTTTGAAGTAGAACGCATAGTAGAGAAATACTGCAAGGATTGTGAGTGAGAAGCGATATATTTGTCCGCGAACTTTATTTCTGGGATTTGTTATAAGGAGGATTTTATGAAAAAGATAATATCAATAATGTGTTTATTTGTAGTCTTTGGCTGTGCATTTGAAATAGGAAGCATAATAAGCGAACGAAACCAACTAGAACAACAACACTTTACCTATGAACTCAAAGTCGATGCCCTTAAGAAGTTGGGATTTCGCTATTGTATCAAAAAGTTTGTTGTTGACGATAAAGGCGATGTGCATTATATAATCAAAGAAAAGCTCAGTATGCCATTATTCTTTGATGATAAAAATCCAGACAATATCACACAATTTCTAACATTTGTAGAAAATCTTAGCACATGGAATAGCAAATATAAAATTGATTACACATATAAGCCTTTTCAATGCCTTAGGGTTTATGACTCCAAAGAATACCAAGACGAAGTAGAACGCATAGTAAAGAAGTATTGCAAAGATTGTGAGTGATAATAGAAATCTATTTGGCACAAACATTTAATTTCTGGGAATTATTGTAAGGATTTAGAATGCAAAATATTATATTCTCTGTATTTCTTTTTATGGGATTTTTTTCTTACGGTAATGCGATTGAAGCTAGTAATATTTTACGAGATATCGACCCCTTGCCTTATTCGTTTGAGAGAAAAGTTAGCACATTAAAGAAAATAGGCATGGAGTATTGTATGGAACAAGATAATTTTAAAGAACAGAGTTTTTGGCTATGGCATTTTAAAAGAAAACTTGAGCTGTATAAAAGTTTTGATGGTAGAATCATAAATTTTTTTAATGACGAAAGTGATAGTGAGTTTGCAAAATTTAAAGATTTTATAAATAATAAATTACAGGGAAATATTTTGCCACCACTTTATACCTGCCTAGAACTCTATGATTCCAAAGAATACCAAGCAGAAGTAGAACGCATAGTAAAGAAGTATTGCAAAGATTGTGAGTGAGAAGCGATATTTTTGTCCGCGAACTCTGCTTTTGGAAAATTTGATTAAAGGGAATAGAGATGAAAAAAATTATATTAGCGGTATTGTTTTGCATAAATATTGTATTTGGGCTTGGAGAAATGAGCTATAAAAATGAAGAAGGCAAACGAAACGAACTAGAACGACAACATTTTACCTATGAACTCAAAGTCGATGCACTAAAAAAGCTAGGATTCCGCTATTGTATCAAAAAGTTTGTTGATGATGACAAAAGAGTATATTATATCATCAAAGAAAAGCTCAATATGCCCTTATTCTTTGATGATAAGAATCCGGATAATATCATACAATTTTTAACTTTTGTGGAAAACCTTAGTAGATGGAATAGCAAATATAAAATTGATAACACATACCAACCTTTTAAATGCCTTATGGTTTATGAACTTAAAGAATACCAAGCAGAAGTAGAACGCATAGTCAAAAAATACTGCAAGGATTGTAAGTGAATGATAGATGTAAATATCACTATCTCTATAACTACTGCACACATACAAGACTAGACATAAAAGACTACACAAAAATAGGATTAGATTCTAATCCTAGCAATGCTACTATCCTTACACTACACACGCCCTATAAAGCACAAAAACTAGAAATAACACTTGCTAATGGATTAGATTCTATACTAGAATCTAAGGATAGACAAAGACAAGCTAAACTTGATAGAGAATATCAAAAATCTCATAACAACACAAAACAACAAAGCATAGATTCCCTACTGACTATTACTCTTATAAATGATGGTTATAAGGGTAAGTTATGGGGATTTAGTGCTATGCCACATTTATGCCCCCACTCCAAACACAAAGATTTTTTTCTCGCTATGATTTACTTATACATCAGCCAAATACAGAATCTGGCTTTTCTGCTACACTATTGAGTGAAAAAAACAAAAGGATACAGAATCTAAAGCAATAAAACATACAAATAAATATGGCTATACAAACTACATTCTAGCTATAATAAGCACAGAATCTAAAAAGGTAGCCAAATGATTTATATCTTTCTTTTAATGTCAATTTCTACTATTCTTTCTTATCTCATATTAAAGTTTATTTATAGAATCATTTTTAAATCTAAAGAGAAA
>NZ_JMKW01000044.1 GCF_000686565.1 Helicobacter bilis ATCC 51630 | reverse complement strand
GCACGATATATTGAATCTAGAATTACTTATCACAAAATATGGCGATATGCTGTTTGTCATAGATGAGGCGTATTATGAGTTTTGTGGTAAAAGTGTGGCATATTTATTACCAACAATGCAGAATTTTATCATCACAAGGACTTTTTCAAAGGCATTTGGCTTAGCATCATTTCGTATAGGCTATTGCTTAAGTTCTGCACAAAACATTGCTACATTAAATTTACTTCGTAACGCAAAAAATATTACTCATCTCTCACAAGTAGCAGCCATTGCAGCACTAAAAGATAAAGAATATATGGAATCTTATGTAAAAGAGGTTGTATTGGCAAGAGAGTTTTTTATAAATGCGTTAGATTCTATGCGAGAGTTTAAACTTTATCCATCAAATGCTAATTTTGTTTTTATTCAGCATAGGGATATAAATGGATTAAAAATGTTTTTAGAAAAAAGGAATATTTTTATACGAGATTATTCGCATATTGTAGATAAGCATTGTCGTATCAGCATAGGCACAAGAGAGCAAATGCAGTGTGTTGTTAGAGAAATAAAGAGATTTTGCAATGAGTGATTGGAGAAAATGCTAGATGATAGAGCAGAATAATAGAGTGTTGGCATTATTTGATTTTTGTGAAACGCTTGTAGAATTTCAAAGTGCAGCAAGATATTTAGAGATTATCGCAAATTATCGTGGCTACAATATGAAACAAGGTCTGGGACATAGAGTGTGTGCTAAATTGAAGCGTAAAGTAGGCAAGAGGATTCAAAAAGTTTTACCTAAATCATATCGCAATAAGTTTATTCAAAAACCTGTTAATTTTGAAGTTTTGCGGGGATTAGGTCTAAAAGAAGCAGAAAATATCGCACAAGATTTCTTTGAAAAAGAATTGCTTTTGCGTGTTAATGAACGCATTATGGAGCGTGTGCGTTATCATCAAAAGTTGGGGCACACCATAGCGATTGTATCAGGTGGCTTTGAGATATATATTCGCATTTTTGCAAAGCATTTTGGGATTCAATATGTTGTGGCGGTTTCGCTGGAGAGTAGTGAGGGGGTTTTAAGCGGCAATATGGCAGGTATTCATACGATGGAGCATAGAAAGCTTTATAAGTTATCACAAACACTTGATCTATCAATGTATGATTTAGCACAAAGCTATGCGTATAGTGATTGCCCTAGTGATATTCCTTTGCTAAGTTTAGTGGGTAATGGCATTGTTGTAGAATGCGGGAAAGATATAGAATGGGCGAAGATTTTAGGATTTGAGATTGTTTAGGATTTTTGCTTGAACTACCAGTCCTAAACACAACTTAACCACACATTAGCACCAACAAAGAGCCCCATATTAAACATCTTTTATAATTTGATTAATGTGCTTATATCTTACATTCATTGCAAAATAAAAACAAGCTTTCAGACTTTATTAAAGCGATTTGTTTTCCATAATTAACATTATGGAACTCATTTTGTTTCACATATCACAAACCGCACAATACAGAAGGAAATATGCAACAAGACATCTACACAATACATGATAAAAAAGATTCCATCGCAACGCTTTTGCATATTATAGAATCTAATATGCAAAATATGCAGGAAAAAAATATAACACAATACAGCATTCATGCTGAAGTATTTGGCATGATACAAGGCGTTGGGTTTCGCCCATTTGTAGCAACTCTAGCTCATGTTCTGCATTTACATGGCTTTGTGTATAATCAAAGTGGTAGCACACTTATAGCCCTGCATATATCCACACAAAAAGAATGCAAAAGAGAATCTATCCTGCTTTTCTACACCGCATTGCTACTTGCTTGCAAATACACTATAAACCCCAGCACACAAGATCTATCCATTATACAAAAAGCACATAGTATTTTAGAACACATACATACACCAAAACAAGCTTTTATCACTTCATTGCATATCACAATACATACAGATACAGCCCACACACAAGGCTTTCATATTTTAGAATCAAGCACAACGCAACATGCAATACAAGCCCATATCCCCCTTGATACAAAAGTGTGTGAATCTTGCCTAAAAGATATGCGTGATGAAAACTCCAGATTCTATAACTATCCATTTGTTGCATGTGTGAATTGCGGTGCGAGATATAGTATTTTGCACCAGCTTCCTTATGATAGAAAAAACACAAGCATGAGTGATATGGCACTTTGCATAGATTGTGATAAAGACTATAAGAATCTAGCTAATAGACGCTTTCACACAGAACCATTAAGCTGCAATAACTGCCCTATTAAAGTGGAATTTTATCGCTATAATCACCATGAAAAACACTATGATTTAGACGCTATAAAAACCCTTGCTAAAGCGCTTATGCAAAATAATATTGTATTATTTAAAGGGCTTGGTGGCTTTGCCTATATCGCAAATGCAAGAAGTAAAGAAACATTGCAAAAGATAAGAAGCATTAAAAACAGATTGCATAAACCCTTTGTCATTATGGCAAATATGCCTACTTTACGCACAATATCCCTGCTTACCCCACAGCTTGAATCTTTACTCACATCAAAAGAATCCCCGATAGTCATTGTCCCAAAACACCCACAATATAATCTTAGCGATGAAGTGAGTAGTTTGCAGACTATTGGCGTTATGATTCCATATACGGCTATGCTTACGCTGCTATTTTCCTATCTACCACCTGATTTTGCAATGATTTATACTTCAGCGAATAATAAAGGTGAGATGATTGCTACCACACTGCATAATCTAGCCCTTGATAAAATCGTGGATATTGCAGAATCATTATATATACTTGATTATAATCGTGAGATTCTAAACTGCATTGATGATAGCATTTTGCTAGGTATTGATACGACAGAGATTGTGGAAGATCATGCGTTTGAGTGTGGCAATGAGCTTTTAGAGCAAAATTTATAGAATCTAGAAACTATAAAATTTGCACAAAACGCCCCACACCCGTTCATTTACGAATGTGAAAAATCTTGAATATTTTTGTAAAACTTTCACATATAAAGCTTTTTCTCAAAAACTCTCTATCATAGGATCTTCATCAAGCATATTTACTTGATACTTCTCTTACAAGCTTCACTAAAGATATAGCATTTTCACGCGGTAAGTCTTTAATCATGCCATGTCCAAGGTTAAAGATATGCCCAGAATTACGCATAACTTCAAGGATAGAGATAACCCCCTCTTTCATAGAAGAATAGTCATAAAGCCTTGCGGGTTCAAGATTACCTTGCAATACAAAGCGATCGCCCGCCTTTTCTTTTGCCTCTTTCATATCAATCTGCCAGTCAATGCCTAACACATCAAACTTGCCGTGAAGAGATTCTAAAAATGCACCAACACCGCGAGGAAATGCGATAAGTGGAATCTGTGGAAATGTAGCCTTAAGATAATTTGCAATATCCTGCAAATAAAACCAGCCAAACTCTAAATATTTGCTTTTTTCTAACGCATTCGCCCATGAGTCAAAAAGCATAACTGCATTTGCCCCTGCTTTTATTTGCATACTTAGATATTGCTTTATCTCTTCTGTGAGTTTTTGCAATAAAGCATGTAAGAGCTTTGGATTTTGATACAACATTTTTTTACTTTTTTCATAGCTTTTACTGCCATGTCCCTCTATCATATATGTAGCAAGGGTCCATGGCGCTCCACTAAAGCCAATCAATGCTTTATCTTTTGATAATCTTTTTCGCACAGAATCTACGCATTCATACACATAGGAAAGTCTAGTATGTGCGTTTGACTTTAGCATACCTAAACTCTCTTCATCAGTAATTGTTTGTAAAAATTGTGGTCCAAACCCCTCTTTAAACTCTAAAGGAAACCCCATCTCATAAGGAATGACTAAAATATCGCTGAATAAAATCGCCGCATCCACATCTAAAATATCGATAGGTTGTAGTGTAACTTCTGTGGCTAAATCCACTCTTTGACATAAATCAATAAAATTTTTAGCCCTCTTTCTTGTCGCTTTGTATTCATCTAAATAGCGTCCTGCTTGTCTCATCATCCATATAGGCGTATAGGGCGTTTTTTTTCTCAAACATGCGTCAATAAAAATCATTTAGAATCCTTGTATAGCATTTGACATATTGTAATGTGTGAATATGTGTAGGCGGTTAATACAATAGGCGTTGTTTTTCAAGCGACTAATCTGAATCTTCATAAAATATCTCTTAAGTAGTGATCGGATTCTTTACCTATTTGCTAGTATTGATAAAAATCTCAATGTAAGCACACTATAGATAATACATCGTAACAAATGCAAAAATATTTGCTATAATACGCGGATATTTTACAAAATCTTGGAGAAACAAGGTGAATCAAAAATTAGAACTTATGGGGCATGTTATCGCTGGATACCCTGACACACATTCATGTATTCGTGCGGCAACGGGGATTTTGCGTGGAGGCGCAACATATTTGGAAGTGCAGTTTCCATTTTCTGATGGTAATGCAGATGGCGTATTAATACAAAGTGCGAGTGATTATAGTTTGCGTCATGGGTTTATCCCTCAGCATGGATTTACCATTATTGATACACTTGTGAAGAATACTTCAAAGCACATACTTGCAATGACTTATGCAAATATTGTATTGCAGTATGGAGTAAAAGAGTTTGTGAGTGATCTTGCAAAATGTGGTGCTTATGGTGTTATTATCCCAGATTTTGGTTTTGGTGAAGAAGATTTTGGCATGAGGGAGTTATGCAGGGAACACAACATACATTTTATTGAGTTAATCGCTCCGCTTACATCACAAAAGCGTGTGAGAGAAATCGCAAGTCAAACACTCGCACCATTTCTTTATGTCATTGCACGCAATGGATTAACAGGGGGTCAAACACTCATCAATAGGGAAGTTCTTGAGTATATAGAAGATGTGGCTGAAATCTGTGCATTAGAAGAAAAATCAATTATGGTTGGTTTTGGTATTAATCATGCAAGTCAGCTTACCTTATTGCAACATAAAGTTTATGGTGTTGTTGCGGGGAGTTATTTTGTTGATATTATCAATAAGAATCAAGATAGCGAGAATCTTTTGGAGATTTTACAAGATTCCACGCAAAAGCTTTTAGCGTGTGAGTAGTTCTATCCCTTTATGCGGTGCATCTTCACCGCACGATGAAGAATAAAAATGAATTATTTGAATTTGAAGTGGCTGAATCGGCAGTTACTATATAATTTACGCAAATAGCATACAATATGCAAATTTCTACAAAATGGATATGAAATGACAGAAAAGAAAAATAATGAACTCAAATTTATGTTTATTGTGCTAGTTGTAGCATGTGTGCTATTTGTGTATAATGTGGAGTTATATGGCGATGTGTTTCAATTTTTAGCACTTTATTTAGGCATTATTATTTTAGTTTATGAAAAAAATATAAAACGCGTGATTATGCTATCTATTGCAGCTGCCTTTGTTGTTGGCATTGTTTATGCGATAAAATTTGGGTTTATGCAGTTGGCATCTCATAATACAGATTATGCTTCAATATCACTTCGCCCATACGCATTTAATGGGACACCTAGCATATATGATTATAATGGTTTTCCAAGCGGACATACTGCCGCGGCATTTATTGCCGTGGGATTTGCCTTGCGATTTTATAGCAAAAGATGGATTGTATTTTTAGCCCTGCTTGCTATCTTAGTGCCACCATCAAGGGTGCTGACACTATGGCATACGACTATACAAGTAATTGCTGGTGGGATTTTTAGCTTAGTTATAACTTATAGCGTTCTTGTTGTATTGCAAAAGATTCCATATTTTCGCAATGCGTAATTAATATATAAGGAAAGTTATGGATTCTAGTGGTATTTTATTTCAATTTAGCTCTTTTGGGGAGAGTCATGGCGAGGGTATTGGTGGCATTGTGAGTGGCATGCCATCTGGCATAACTATTGATTATGCGTTTTTAGAATCTGAGATTGCAAGAAGAAAGGGCGGGTCCAAGTTTGCAACACCAAGAAAAGAAGAAGATGCTTTTCAGATTCTAAGTGGTGTGTTTGAAGGTAGAAGCACAGGGACTCCCATTGGCTTTTTTATCCCTAATATGAATGTGCGTAGCAAGGATTACACAAAGATTAAAGATGTGTTTCGCCCATCTCATGCGGATTTTACTTATTATCATAAATACGGACATAGAGATTATCGTGGTGGTGGCAGAAGTAGTGCTAGAGAGAGTGTAGCACGAGTGCTTGCTGGTGGGTTAGCAAAGCTGCTTTTAAGGGAGTTTAATGTTGAGATTCTAAGTGGTATTACACATGTAGGCAACATAGGCACAGCTAAGAAGAATCTTAGTCGAGATGATTTTATGAGTGCTAGAGAGAGTGCTATATTCGCCCTTGATAAAAGTAAAGAAGAAGCCATGCAAGAAGAGATTTTGAGTGCAAAAGCAAAGGGTGATAGTGTGGGTGCAAGTGCTTTAATCTCTGTTTTTAATGTGCCTATTGGCTTAGGAGAGCCGCTTTCCTATAAGCTTGATTCTATACTTGCAAGGGATCTTATGGGGCTTAATGCAGTAAAAGCAGTAGAGATAGGCAGCGGCATAGAATCTACAAAGATGTATGGCTCTCAAAATAATGACTATATGGATAAAAATGGTTTTATGAGTAATAATTCTGGTGGGATTTTAGGTGGTATCTCAAATGGGAATGACATTATCATTAAAGTGCATTTCAAGCCCACGCCTAGCATATTTTGTGCGCAAAAAACAATAGATATATATAATAATGAAATAGATATAAAGTTGCAAGGCAGACATGACCCATGCGTTGGTGTAAGGGGTAGTGTAGTGTGTGAGAGTATTGTTGCCCTTGTCTTAGCTGATATGTTGCTACTTAATATGGGTGCAAAGCTAGAGAATCTTAAAAAGATTTATGGGTGAGTTTAGTCTTACTGGACTACTATTCCACAAAATACATACCTTATATGCTGATAGAACACAATGTAAATATCTCTCTTTATGCCATGTTGCACCTAATCTCAAATCCTTTATAAGCATTCTTTGAATATTTATTTATAAAATTTTATATGTTGTAATTATTTGTCTTAATTTATGTATTTTTTACTCATTTTGCTTCTCATATATGCAATCATATTTTCATAATGAATAATTTTTTACAATATTCATTCTTGTTAATAAATCGTTTTTTTTTTGTATTATCACGCAATTTTGAATTTAGGAGTTTTTATTATGGGTTTTTTAGATACACTCAAACGCAACAAGCCTGCACGCAAAAAAGATATTTTGAAGTTAATAGACTTTAACAAAGATTATAGTGAGCTTATCTTGCGTGCCTTAGCTGATCCAAATGGTTTAGGAAAGCTTGATGCTATGATGCATAATGCCTATATGCCAAGGCATTACTGGGAGATTTTTCATCAAATGTATGTGTATGGCAATGCTTACAGCAACGATGGAATAGCACAAAGGGAAATTTGCATTGATTGTGGTGGGCATATTGGTGTATTTACAGATGTTGCCCTGCATTGCGGTGCGATTGTGTATGTCTTTGAGCCAAACAAATATCTTTTTGCTTTTTTACAGAACAAATATAGGGATAATCCAAATGTGATATTACATAATCAAGCGGTTTCAAATAGAAATTACCAAACACAATTTTTGATTGATGAATGTGGTGAGTTATCGCAGGGAAATCGCATTGTAGAAAGCGTGAATCATACGCAAAAATCCTATGAAGTAGAAGTCATTGACTTAAGTCAATATATTAAAGAGCATATCCTGCCAAAGCACAACAAGATAAGTTTTTTAAAGCTTGATGTGGAGGGAAGTGAATTTGACATTATGGAATCTTTACTAGGACAAGACTTACATAAATATATAGGCTACATTGCTTGTGAGACGCACGAAAGATTCTTTAGTGATGGGGAAGAAAAACTAGCAAAACTTAAACAAAACATAGAAGAAAAATTCGCGAAAAATGTGTTTTTGGATTGGATTTGATTCTATGTTTTTAGTATTTTCTTATGTTTTGCCTTCATGGCAAAAATAGACCAATTAAAGCTTTTAAGATTCTAAACTATAAAAACTAATTATAGAAAGTTTTTACAAGCAATAAAATCTTCTTAAAATATATGAGATTCTATTGTCCTGCCAATTAGATTCTATTTCATTAAAGTGGATTTAGAATCTAGCTATTAACTTCAGCTAAAACAGCTAAAAACTACAACGCAAATAAATCACTAAATTCATTAAATGCCATAGATTCTAGCTTGGCTTGATTTTCACACACTGCCTTAATCTGCTCGCATTTTTTGGGGCTAAGTTTTAGGGCGATATTGCGTTCAAATTTGCTCACTAACACAGGGATACCCTCACTTCTTCGGCGTTTATGCCCGATAGGATACTCCACTTCCACCTTTTGGCTCTTACTGCCATCTTTGTAGAAAATCTGCACTGCATTAGCGATTGATCGTTTATCTGCCTCCAAATACTCACGCGTATAGCGATCATCTACTTCTACTACCATTTTATCACGCAGGGCGTCAATGCGTTTATCACTCGCCACAGAGTCTTCATAATCTTCAGCGGTTAGTCGCCCAAACACAAGCGGCACAGCCACCATATACTGAATGCAGTGATCCCTATCAGCAGGGTTTGCAAGCTCGCCGACTTTGTTGATGATTCTATGTCCAGATTCTTGCGTGGTAATCACAATCTTTTCAATAGAATCTAATTTGTCTTTTACTTCATTATGCAGTTTCAAGGCACATTCTACGGCAGTTTGCGCGTGGAATTCCGCTGGGAAGCTGATTTTAAACAGCACATTTTCCATTACATAACTACCAAATTCTTGTGGGATAGTGAGCTTTTTGCCCCGCATTTTTACATCTTCAAATCCCCAAAACTCCGCACTTAACGCACTTGGATAGCCCATCTCACCACTTAATGCTTTCAAGGCTAGATTTACGCCCCTTGAGCTTGCATCTCCTGCCGCCCAGCTTTTGCGTGAGCCTGTGTTTGGCGCGTGGCGATATGTCCGCAACGCCCCGCCATCAATGAATGCGTGGCTTACTGCGTTTCGCACTTCTTCAAAGCTCCCACCAAGCATAACACACGCCACCGCGCTAGAAGCGATTCTAACAAGCAGCACGTGGTCTAGCCCCACTTTGTTAAAGCAGTTTTCTAAGGCAAGCACACCTTGAATCTCGTGAGCTTTAATCATCGCACTTAGCACATCTTTGACTTTTAAAGGCTCTTTACCTTCGGCAATATTTTTGCGGCTTAGATAGTCAGCTACTGCCCAAATCGCCCCTAGATTATCGCTTGGGTGTCCCCACTCTGCGGCTAGCCAAGTGTCATTAAAATCAAGCCACCTAACCATAGCTCCCACATTAAACGCCGCTCGCTCTGGCTCTAGCTGATAGCTAGTCCCCGGGATCTTTGCTCCTAAAGGGCGAAACTCCGCGCCCTCAACAACAGGTCCTAAAAGCTTGGTGCAAGCTGGAAAGTTTAATGCCAAAAGTCCGCAACCTATGGTATCCATAAGGCAGTATCTCGCTGTCTCATAAGCTAAAGGGGAGTTAATCTTATACTCCAACGCATAACGCGCAATTTTTGTTAGCAGCTCATCAAACTCTGGTCGTTTGGTATCCAATGTTCCCATATCGGCACTCATTGTGTTCTCCTTGTAGTAAAGTTGTGTCCGCCTTGCCTTTGCGGTTAAAATCGCGGATTCTGCGTTCGCCAACTTCGGCACTACCGCTTAGGTAGCTTCTCGTTGGCTCACTTGAAAACCACGATTTTTCCTCGCAAAATCAAGGCGTAGCAGAAAATTTTCAAATCAAATAACTCTGCTGTTTATGTTATTTTAGAATCTAGATTCTAGATTCACCGCCGCTGATTGCCAAGCCAAATAGTTAGATTCCCACTCGGCAAAATACAAACCATCTAAGTAGCAAAACCGCACTCCTAAGCGTTAAAGATTTTGCGATGATTTTTTAAGTTTTAATTAGAAAAGCACGCAAAACCAAACGCTCAAGCGGCAAGATTTTTGAGCTAAAAATGGGGCTTTGCAAGGCTTTGGCAAGGAGTTACCTAAGCGGTAATGACGCCGCCAAAGCCGCAGCAATCGCCGTTTTTAGCCAAAAAGCTAACGCACCCACGATTAACGCTTATCCATAGGCACAAACGCTTTGTTTTCCGGTCCTATATATTGCGAACTAGGTCTAATTAACTTATTATTCCCCCTTTGCTCAAAGATATGTGCCAACCACCCTGCTGTGCGTGAAAAGATAAAAATCGGCGTGAAATACGCTGTGGGAATCCCCATAAAGTGATATGTGCTTGCACTATAAAAATCAAGATTGGGAAAAAGCTTCTTTTGCTCCCACATTACCTTTTCTATGGCTTCACTGATTTGATATAGCCCCTTTGTGTCTTTCACATCATCACTCAATCTTTTACTCCACGCCTTAATCACCACATTTCGCGGATCTTTCTCCACATATACGCGATGTCCAAAGCCCATAATCTTATCTTTTCTAGCAAGTTTGTCTAAGATCCCCTGCGTTGCCTGCTCTGGCGTTTTAAACTCTTCAATCAAATCCATTGCCGCTTCATTTGCTCCGCCGTGCAGCGGTCCCCTTAACGCCCCAATCGCCCCTGTAATCCCAGAATACACATCAGACATTGTCGCTGTAATCACCCTTGCGGTAAATGTAGAGGCGTTAAACTCGTGCTCTGCATAGAGAATGAGACTAGCGTGCATAGCCTTTACCCATAGCTCTTTTGGCTCTTTTTGGTGCAAGGATTCTAGAAAATACCCAGCGATAGAATCTTGCTTAGATTCTGTGCTTATCTCCTTGCCATTTGTGTGATAATGATGCCAGAAAGTCAGCACACTTGGGAAAATCCCCAAAAGCCTTGTGCCAATTCTCTGCTGATTTGGAAAAGATGCTTTAAATACATCATATTCTTCTCTCTCTAAACAGCCAAGCGTAGAACAAGCTGTCCGCATAATATCCATAGGGTGTGCATCTTTTGGCAGAAGTTTTAGCACTTCTTTTAGCTCTTTTGGTAAGCTCCTAGCGGCAATCAATTCCTTTTTGAAAGATTCTAGCTCTGCTTTATTTGGTAGCTTTTCTTTTAATAGCAAATATGCCACTTCCTCAAACTCACAATGCTCAGCTAAATCATAAATATCATAGCCTCTATAATTTAGCCCGTGTCCTGTGCCACAAGTGCAAATCGCGGATTCTCCTGCGCTTATCCCTGCTAAGCCACCTACTTTTTTTGCCACTTTTTCCGTTGGTGCTGCCATTTTCTCTCCTTTCTCTTAAGTTATTTTTTGCTTTTAAAGAGTGTATCTAGCTTTTGCTCATACTCGTGGTAGCCAAGCATTTCATACAGCTCATCTCGTGTTTGCATAGAATCTATGCTATTTTTCTGTGAGCCATTGTTGATAATATCTCTAAATACCGCTAAAGCCGCCTTATTCATCGCCCTTGCTGCTGAAAGCGGATACAGCACCATAGAGATTCCCACATTTGCTAACTCATCACGCGTGAAATAAGGCGTTTTGCCAAACTCTGTGATATTTGCTAACACCGGCACTTTTATGACTTCAGTAAATTGCTTATACTCTTCTAGCGTATGGATTGCTTCGGCAAAGATCATATCCGCCCCTGCTTCTACATAGGCTAATGCTCGCTCAATCGCTGCTTGTTGTCCCTCACTTGCGTGTGCATCAGTCCTTGCCATTACCACAAAGCTAGAATCTAGCTTTGCGTCCATTGCTGCTTTTATCCTATCACACATCTCTTCTTTGCTGACAAGCTCTTTGTTTGGGCGGTGTCCGCAGCGTTTTTGTGCGACTTGATCTTCTATGTGGCAGCCCGCTGCTCCACTTCGCGTTAAGTCTTTAATCGTCCTAGCGATGTTAAATGCCCCACCCCAGCCAGTGTCCGCATCTACAAGCAAGGGCAAATCACTCACTGCCGTGATTCTTCTCACATCAATGCAAACATCTTCTAATGAGCTAATGCCAAGGTCAGGCACACCTAAGCTCATCGCCGCTAATGCACCGCCGCTTAGATACAAAGCCTTTGCACCGCTTTTTTGTGCTTGTATAGCAGAGTAGGCGTTAATCACACCTATGATTTGCAAAGGAGTATTTTCCTTTAATGCTTCTCTAAATTTCTGTCCTGCTGTTTTCATTTTGCCTCCTTTATGGTTTTAGATTTGGGATAGCCAAGATTCTCTAATGCCTTTTGTATCTCAGGCATTACACTAGAATCTTCAATCGTGCTAGGCATTTTCCATTCATTACCATCGGCAATATCACGCATTGTGCCTCGCAGGATTTTACCACTTCTAGTTTTTGGCAGTCGTGCCACCACTGCGACAATATGCAGTGAAGCTACCGCACCAATCTCTTCTCGCACAAGCTGCACAATGCCTTCGCACAAGCTTTGCGTATCTCTTTCCAGCCCATCTTTTAGCACGACAAAGGCAAGTGGAATCTCCCCTTTTAGCTCATCATTTACACCAATGACCGCACATTCTGCAATATCTGGGTGCTTAGAAATAGCCTCTTCCATACCGCCAGTTGATAGCCTATGTCCTGCGACATTGATGACCCCATCCATTCGCCCCATTACAAACACATAGCCATCTTTATCGATATAGCCGCTATCACCGGTGAGATAGTAGCCCGGATAGTGATTAAGATAGGAGTTTTTATATCTCGTATCATCGCCCCAGATTCCCATTAGACACGCAGGGGGCAGGGGCAGCTTAATCACAAGATTCCCTAGCTTGCCGGCTTTGCATTCCTTGCCCTCTTCATCTAGTACTTTTAGGTTAAAGCCGGGCATTGGCTTTGTAGGAGAGCCGGGCTTTACAGGCATTTGCTCTAATCCTAGCGGATTTGCCGCGATTGCCCAGCCGGTTTCTGTCTGCCACCAGTGATCTATTACAGGCTTTTGCGTCAGCTTTTCAATCCATTTTAGCGTATCGCTATCACACCGCTCCCCAGCGACAAAGACTGCTCTAAGGGAGCTAATATCATATTTTTTAAGCCATTCGCCTTTAGAATCTTCTTTTTTAATCGCTCTAAATGCTGTTGGTGCAGAAAATAAAATATTGACTTTATATTCTTGCACCACACGCCAGAATGCTCCCGGATTTGGCGTTTTAACCGGCTTTCCTTCATACACAATAGTCGTGCAGCCATTCATCAAAGTGCCATAGACAATATAGCTATGCCCTACAACCCAGCCTACATCACTTGCCGCCCAAAAGACATCGCCGGGCTTTGCGTTGTAGATATTATCCATAGACCACTTCATCGCCACAGAATGCCCACCATTACTGCGGATAACACCCTTTGGCTTACCAGTTGTCCCAGAAGTATAAAGCACATAAAGTGGATCAGTCGCATCCACAGGCACACACTCTACCGGCTCTGTTTTTTCTTCTTCACTCTCCCAATCCACATCACGCCAAGGTAGCATATTCGCCCTCTCTTGTGGGCGTTGCCAGATAAGGCAGGTGGTGGGCTTATGGCTAGAGCTTTTAATGGCTTCATCTAAGATAGGCTTATACTTCACCACGCGTGAAATCTCTATCCCACAAGAAGCACTCATAATAACTCTAGGCTTGGCATCTTCAATCCTAGCGGCTAGCTCGTGTGCGGCAAACCCACCAAAGACCACGCTATGAATCGCCCCAATCCTAGCACAAGCAAGCATTGCAATCACTGCTTCTGGGATCATAGGCATATAGATAAGCACTCTATCGCCTTTCACCACGCCTTTATTGACTAAGATTCCAGCGGTTTTTGCCACTCTTTTGCGTAGTTCTTTATAGGTGTAAGACTTTTTTGTGTCCGTTACAGGCGAGTCATAATGCAATGCCACTTGATCGCCTCTGCCATTTTCTATATGCAAATCAAGTGCGTTGTAGCAGGTATTCATACACCCACCGACAAACCACCGATAATGGTCATTTACAACATCAAGCACCTTATCCCATTCGTGATACCAATGCACTTTTTTAGCAGCTTCTGCCCAAAAGGCTTCTGGATTCTCAATGGATTGTTTATATACTTCTTCATATACCGACATCTATATCTCCTTTAAATAAGATGAATTGCTTGTATGCAAAACTGATTTTTGACATATAAAAATATTTTGTATAATTAATTTTGCGAGTAAGTGTTTCTGCAAGTAAAAAGTTATGATACAATTTTTTATAATATAAAGTGAGTTAAAGTTAGAATCTCTATTTAAGGTGTTAAACATTTTTCTACAAAAAATACTATTTAAAACACAAATGCAACACATATTTGTCCTTTATATTCCTACTTTCATAACTTTATTGCTTTTTTATGCCTTTATTCTAATTTATCTAATTTTTAACATTTTTGTCAATAATTGCTTTTTATTTTGTATAAAATTTTTTATTTGCTAAAAATTATTCATGAGAGATATTGTAAGAAAATTGCGATAAATTACCGCTACAACCTTATTTGTCATTGCAAATGATACATATAAAATGGATATAATTTTATGTGATAAAAGGTAAAATTTTATAGTAACATATTGTAACAATATAGAAAAAGGAATACTTATGTTTGTTGATAGTGTATCAATTTTTATTGGATCTGGACATGGTGGGGCTGGTGCGGTTAGCTTTAGAAGAGAAAAATTTGTCATTCAAGGCGGTCCTGATGGTGGCGATGGTGGTCGCGGTGGTGATGTGTATTTTTTAGTGGATAAAAACACAACCACACTTGCAAAATTTCGCGGACACAAAAAGTATTTAGCTGGTAATGGAATGCCCGGTATGGGTAAAAATTGCAATGGAAAAAAGGGTAAAGACATAGTTATTAAAGTCCCACCCGGCACACAAATAATTAATGAAGAAAATAATGAGATACTGCTTGATTTACTCATAGATGGAGAGAAAGTAAAATTACTTAGTGGCGGTAAAGGTGGGCTTGGCAATACGCACTTTAAAAATGCGAGTAATCAACGCCCAACTTATGCACAAAAAGGACTACCGGGCATATCTTTACAAGTGCGTTTAGAACTAAAATTAATCGCTGATATAGCCCTTGTTGGATTCCCAAATGTTGGCAAATCAAGCCTTATTTCCACAATCACAAACGCACGACCAAAAATCGCTGATTATGCCTTTACTACGCTTATCCCAAATCTAGGTGTAGTGGATATTGATGATTTGCATTCATTTGTTATTGCTGATATTCCGGGCTTAATACAGGGGGCTAGCACAGGCAAAGGGCTTGGCTTACAATTTTTACAACATATAGAACGCACAAAGCTATTACTTTTTATGCTTGATTCTTCATATTTTACTATGAATATAACACAACATATTGATACACCATTGCCACAAGATTCTGATATAGAATCTTTATTTGCCACACAGGACTTAGCACATAAGGCTTTGCTAAATCAATTTAGCATTCTATATAATGAGCTTTTATGTTACGCTCCAAAACTTGCAAATAGATATTATGCAATAGCTTTTACAAAAAGCGATGTAGAGTTATATGAGGGTTTTTGCGACTTTTCTTTTAAACAACACGAAAACTTACAATTGCAAACAAAAGCCTATATTTCACAACCACTGCTTGACTTTATAGAGAATGGAATCTCTATGGATTCTATAAAAGATGATACAAGCAAAGAAGAAAGTTGTATCAATAATGAAAAAGGCAAAGACAACTCATCACTAAAACCCCCACTTTTCATTCTACCTATATCAAGTGCTACACATTGTAATTTAGAATCTTTAAAATCTCTGCTTTATTTTGCATTGCAAGGGATTGGGTAAAGAATCTTATGTGGGTTGTAAAGCAGATATGGCATAATAGAATCTAAAATTTATAGTATAAATGCTGTCGATTGTAATAGAATCTTGTTGCCTTAGTCTTATCAAGCAAGATTATTACAACAAGATTCAAAAGATTCTAAGTTTTAAGAGGCTGATATGAAAAAGATGGTTATGTTTCTAAGTTTAGTAGCTTTTAGTCATGCGGATATAACAAGCGATGCGATACATTGTCATTATGGCAATAGTTGCTTAGAGGAATATGGCACACTTTTAAAAAAATGTGTGATAAGGATAATAAAGAAGCATGTAACACTTTATCTAAAAACTATTATAAAGCACGAGATTCAAGCAATGGCGACTACTACGCATGTAAAGCAGGTGTTAGCGAAATGTGTGATGGTGGTGAAACTATAAGCAAAAATTCTGCCAATATAGACACAAGGGATACAAATTTGGCACAACCAATATGGAAATGTACTCGCTGAAGTGCATGATTATGGAAGGTAAACCGCATAGACCTATAAAACACTATTTTACAGGAAAGTGTATGAATGGACAAACTCTTACAAAATTCGCATCACAAAGGCTAAAACACGATAATGAAAAAGGCGATAAATAAAATTTCATAAAACCTAAGATTTATTTTTTTGCACCCTAAATCCTGCACCTACTCCAATGGGATAAAATCTAAATTCCACATTACAATGAAATCAAAACAAACATAAGAAGCACAAAAACTAAGCAACAAAACCAAACACAAAGCATAAATAAAAAAAGCCAGATTAAATATAGATGTAAAAACAGGATTAAATATGGATACAAAAATAACAATCGCATTATTTGCAATCGCTATGTTTTTATATATGCAGCTAAACTCTAAGCTAGATTCTATAAATTTAGGAATAGATTCAAACACAGCAATATTAATAACACTTAGAGATAGGCAAAAGCTAAATGAAGCAAACGATAAAATAGCATTATTAAAAAACAACATGAAAGCCCTAGAGAATACAGAATGTAAAAAATGCCATGTATTAAATGAAAACTTATTATTACCTATTGATAATAAAAAAATAAGCTATGAAACTTTTTACTCAATAGTAAGAGAGGGTGGCTTATATATGCCTAGCTTTAATACTGAAGCAATAAGCGAAAGCAAATTGCAAAGAATATATATGCGACTTTATATGAAAGCAAATAAAATGATAAAGATTCTAACATTATGTAAGGCTTTGTCATGTTGAGCGAAACGAAACATCTTTTTTATTTGCAAAGTAGAGATACTTCACGCTAAAGCGTTAAGACATGACAAGGAGGGCAGATGTTTCGCCTACGGCTCAACATGACAAGGGATTAAACCAGTATGACAAAATAAAAGACACATTCACAGACACGCAAGGAAATACACATAGTGTAAAAGATTTTTCAAATCACTTACATACACAAGCAAAAGAACAAGAGAATAATTTTAAAGGCTTTTTACAAGGTTTAAAGACTGAAAATAACGCCATAATAGACACACATATAACAAAATCAATAGAATCAATAGAAAGCAAAATAAGACGCAAAAGTGGGAAAATAAAGGGAATAAATCCACATGTTGAGTCACAAAACCCACATACTGATATGCAGTCTCGTCATGTTGAGACGAAGCGCGAAACATCTTCTTTGAATGAAAAAATCGATTCTAATTTCACATACACCACACAAGAAACAAAAGACATAAAAGTTTTAAGAAATGATTTAATAGGAGTATTGAGCCCATATAAAACCCAGCCCATAACAAACAAAGAAACAGGAATGCAAGGCTTTATAACGACTGATGAGATTAATAAAATATCAAGTAAAAAGGCAATAGATAAAAGTATCGCAAACGGATTTAGTAGAGACGAGCATTTTAAAGTGGCACAAGATTTAAAAAGTTTATTTGAAAATAGTAAATTAAAAGAATCACACGCAGACAATAAGCAAAGGGAACATATAAAAGTGCATAGATTTATACAAGATTTAAGTATAAATGATAAAGAAGCACAAGCAAAAATTACACTATTTGAAAAAATAGAGGGGAAAAACAGAATCTATACTTTAGAATTAGAAAGTTTAGATAAACCCGATTCCTTAAGCGTTAGTATGCGTAACGCAGAATCGGCGGTTAAAGCTCAATCGGTGGCGACCGCACACCCTGAAACCACTACTATTGCTAAAACCGATACTGACATTATACCACAAAACCTGCCAGAAGTCTATAAACACATGCTAGATGAAATCGACAAACAAGCAAAACAAGATTATAAAACAAGCATTGATAACTTGCAAAATGCATTAAATGATACAGACTTTAAAGCTACATTACTGCAAGGCTACAAACAAGTAACAGATGATGCAATTGAAAGCTTAGGACTTGATAATCAACTCACAAATACTTTAATACGAGAAACCCAAAAGCTAGAATCTAAAGCAAATATAAGCCTAAGCGAAGCCATAGAATTACGCAAAAATATAAATGAAATCA
>NZ_JMKW01000043.1 GCF_000686565.1 Helicobacter bilis ATCC 51630 | reverse complement strand
GAGATAAGAAAAATCTTAGCTTTTTTGATGTGTTTAGTGGCACAGGGGTTGTGAGTGAGTATTTTGCTAAAAAGAAAGAGTTTAGCAATATTATCATCAATGATTTTTTACACTCAAATTTCATCATTTATCAAGGCTTTTTTATGCAAGATTCTTTTGACTCTAAAAAGCTAGAATTTTTTAAAAAAGAATTTGCAAAGCTAAAGCCTAAAGATATAAAAGAAAATTATTATTCAAAGCATTTTGGGGATAAGTTTTTTAGCAAAAATGATAGCAAAACAATAGGCTATGTGCGTGATAGGCTAGATTATCTTTTAGACCAAAAAGCTATCAGTAAAAAAGAGTTTTTTATCCTTTTAAGCTCTTTGCTTTATAGCGTGGATAGGGTGGCAAACACGGTGGGGCATTATGATGCTTACCGCAAAAATGTTATCTTACAAGATAGATTTAGCCATGAGTTAATAAACCCTTTAAAACTTGAAAAAAGCATTGAGATTTATAAGGAAGATTCTAATATTTTAGCACAAAATCTAGCAAAGCAAAAAAGACAAATTGACATAGCTTTTATTGACCCGCCTTATAATTCTAGGCAATATAGTAGATTCTATCATTTGCTTGAAAATCTAGCACTAAACAAAAAGCCAGAGTTGTATGGCGTAGCCCTAAAACCAAAGCCTACAAATCCTAAGTAAATATTGCAAGGTAGAGGCTAGAGAGGCTTTTAAAGACTTGATAGAATCTTTAGCAAAGGTATGTAAAACTTTAGTGGTTACTTATAATAATACTTATAGTGCAAATGCTAGAAGTAACGCAAGGCTAAATGATAGGGAGATTATGGATATTTTAGAATCTAGAGGCAAAACGCAATTGTTTGAATATGACTTTAAGCCTTTCACTAGCGAAAAAGGCAAGTTATCAAATCACAAAGAGAGAATTTTTATATGTCTTGTGCAAAGCTAAAGGAGCGATTTATCGCTAGTCCGCTTAACTATGTCGGCGGTAAATATAGGCTTTTAACGCAACTATTTCCACTTTTTCCTAAAGATATAAACATTGCTTTAGATTTATTTTGCGGTGGGGCAAATGTGGGCATAAATATGAGTGCTAGAGAAATTATCCTTAATGATTCTTTGAGTGAATTAACAAAACTTTATCAAAATTTACAGCAAAAAAATCCGCAAATAATTTTTAATACAATTTACAATATTATTGATGAATTTAAACTCTCAAATACCGCAAAATATGGCTATGGATTCTATCAATGTGATAGTGCTAAAGGTTTATCAAGCTATAATAAAGAGCATTTTTTAGCCCTAAGAAACCGCTATAACAAAACAAAAAATCCCTTTTACCTATTTGTCTTAATCATTTTTGCCTTTAATAATCAAATTAGATTTAATGCTAAGAGAGAATTTAATCTGCCTTGCGGAAAAAGAGATTTTAATCAAAATATGCAAGAAAAGCTAAGGCGTTTTATCGCTAAGCTACAAGATGAAAATATTAAAATTTTTAATAAGGATTTGTAAGTCTGGCAATGAAATTTTAAGCTATTCCTAAGTTTTCAATAAGGCTTTATTTAAGCTAGATTTTAAAGACTGCTGATACACTATAATCATAAGCAACACAACACACAAGGGGAATTTTTGCCCTTATAAAATCATGCTTACCCACTTATGCTAACTCATCATTATATAAGCTACAATATTACACACAAGCATATAATTTTTAAAAATTTTTTCCAGCTAACTCTTATAAATTTACGAAACTAGAGAAAATATCGGTTTTTTGAGAATTTGGAGGCAAATAAATTACAATTAAAATGAGCGGACATTTTGCCAAGCCCACCTTTTTTATTTCAACTTAGAGTAAATAAAGTAACTTGACAATGAAAAAATGTCGGTTAGAATTTTGGGGTGGGATTTAGAATCTAAAACGACTTGACAACAACAAGATACACGATAATCACCATAAACAAAGTTGGAATCTCATTAAAAATACGGAAAAATCTACCGCTTTTACAACAAGAAACTAAAAGTTTCTTACGATAGAATCCACATAGAAAATGATACACTAAAAGCAATAAAACAAGTGTGAATTTCGCATGTATCCAGCCACCACTCTGCATAATGCCGGGCAGGGCTAGTGTAATCAAAGAGCCACTCACTAAAACAGCGATCATAGCTGGATAACCGATAGCATAATACAGCCTTTTCTCTTGCAGCTCGACTACACTTCTAAACCCAGCATTCTCATACTGCTCCGCATGATACACAAACAAACGCGGCAGATAAAACAGCATAGCCATCCATGTAATAATAGAAACTATGTGAAACACTTTAATATATAAATAATACTCAGCCAACGTGTATCTAAAAGATTCTAGTAGCATAACATTCCTTTATAAAACTTAGATTGCAAGATAAATATGTAAAATCTATGTGTGTTAAAATCTTTCTCTAAGTTTCTAAACTTAGATTCTAGTGATTTAAAAATCTAGTTATCCCAAGATTCTGTATTATTTAAAATTCCATTCCACATAACCATAGATTTTTACATGTTATTACAAAGCAAAGTGAAGCTTTTATCGTATAAAGGCAAATATATAATAAATTACACAGCCAAACACTTAGAATCTTTAATGGCATATAAACAAGATTTTATGCAACTTAGGGCATACTACAAAGCTAATCAAGCATGATGATTTCTATCTTATTATTCATTGTATTCAAAGATTCTTTAATCTCATTATTATACGCACCAGCATTTAAGATTACAATAGCATTGTCTGTATTTGCTAGAATCTGCGGGGAATATACATGAAGTTTTGTGCCATAGAGTCGTTTGTTTTGCTTGTTTGGATTATTATCTAAAATTGCTTCTATTTTAAGTGAATGTAATCCATGATAAAGAAGATATTGTGAGAAAAGATGTGCCCCAAAGAGATACACTTTCTTATTGGTTGATTCTAATCTTGCATTAAGCTTTGCAATCTGTGCGTGATAAAAATCATACATATTTAGAAATAGAGATTTGTTTTGCTGATACTCATTTGGCAATATGGGTTTATCTGTCAGTGTTTTGTCATATTGTGTCCAGTAAAAAATGCTATGGTCGCCAAAATAATGTTTTTTGTGAATCTTAAATTTATGTGTTGTAAGTAGAAAGTCAATCACTGCTTCAGTGAGTAAAATCGTATGTTCAAAGTTTAGGGTATTTGTCCATTTATTTTCTAGCCATTTTTGCATGTTTGGGACAGAGAAGAGCATCTTGCCCCCCCCCCCCCATAGTAGTGTCAATGCAAGTGGCATCAATGCTAGCAGCGGCAATGTCTGCTAGAAAACTATGTGGGTCATACATATGCTCAAAAGTGTGTGAATGAATGATTGTATCGTAATCGCCTTGTTCTAGAATCTCTTTTGTGAAAAAAGATTCTATATACACAATGCGATTATCTTTGGTTGTCGGGTTTGGCTCTACGATACTCCATTCTACTTTTTCTTCATATTGCAAACAATGCAAGGCTAGTTTAGAATGCCCACCGCCTATTTCTAAGACTTTTTTGGGTTGTGCCTGCATGATGAATTCCGCGAATTCTTTATGATGAGAATCCCAAAGACCTCCAACAGACCCAGCGTCATGTCCGTATTGATATAGCATATCAAGCGGGATTAACCTTTTTAGCTGAATGACACCAGATTTTGATATTGCAAAGGTTTGTGTAGCAATAATATCAGATTCCAAATCATCATGTGGTAAGCAACCACAAAATATAGGATAAGATTCACTATTTAGAATCTCCAAATCACAATCTTTTGTTATCACGCATTCTTCTCTGTCTATGTAAGGTATTGTATCCATAATATCTCCTATGATAAAATTAAAATGTGTTATTATATCAAAATACAACAAGTAGATTCTTTAGCATTAGAAAACACGCTCAAAGCTTACAAAAACTAAAAACTTTTGATAAAATTGCATTGAACTTTAGCACAGACACAAGGCATGGTTATGAATGAAGCACAACAAAATCAAAACAATATAGCCCTTAATGATTCCTTATTTGAGACTTTTATACAAGAATGCTTACAAGCAAAAATGCAAGATTCACAAAGTAGCAATCCACTCTATCCCTTAATCATACAAACACGATATGCACTCACGCAAAGCACTCCCCTACATTCGCAAAATAAAGCTATTATAAATCGCCTTTTACAAGATATTGATAAGCCTATGAAAGTAGCAATTATTGGGCAGTTTAGTAGCGGAAAAAGCACTTTTTTAAACGCACTTTTAGGCAAAGAGATACTGCCTAGCGGCATTACGCCCGTTACGGCAAAAGTGTGTGAGATTACTTATGGTGATGAGGTGGGGCTTGAGATTCACTACAAAAACAATGCGGTTGTAAATAAGCCTATTAGCTATCTAGGTGAGGTCGATGAGATAGAGAATCTAAAGATTTCATATTATAAATTATTCGTGCCACTTGAGCTTTTAAAGGTGGTTAGCTTCCTTGATACGCCCGGCTTTAACTCACAGAATGAAAGCGACACAGAAACGACAAATACGATTCTAGAATCTG
The DNA here is from genome assembly GCF_000686565.1 of Helicobacter bilis ATCC 51630. Classification (GTDB taxonomy): domain Bacteria; phylum Campylobacterota; class Campylobacteria; order Campylobacterales; family Helicobacteraceae; genus Helicobacter_A; species Helicobacter_A bilis. The sequence goes on along the minus strand of NZ_JMKW01000043.1, from coordinate 15,028 downwards.
TTGATGGTATCATCTGGCTTACACTCATTGATAATGTCGGCAAAAATAGTGAAAAAGAGATTCTCCAAACCCATGTCAAACGATACGCACACAAAAGCTTATGCGTGCTAAATCAAAAAGATAGATTAAAAAGTGAAGAAGAGATTAATACAAGCATAGAGTATGCAAAAAGGGCGTTTGAAGGCTTTTTTGAAGAAGTGATTGCCATATCGGCAAAACAAGCCCTAGATTCTATAAACTTAGCACAAAAAGATAGTGAGACTTTCTTTAACGCAGGTATTTTGTCAAGCTATAATACAGAATCTAACAATGACAGCACAACACACAGCTTACAGACTGATAATAAGGAAGCACAAGATCTTTTTAAAGATTCTAATATCGGTGCGGTGTTAGACTTTATCTACAATGCTATCCGTCCAAAAGCCATGCAGGCAAAAGATTATAGAATCTTGCGGGATTTACGCACACTTATTGTGAGAGAAAAATGGAAATTGCATAAAATCAATCTAGCATATAAAGAGCTTTACTCACTACTTAATGTATTCACACAAAAGCTACATTTTAATGCCTTGCAAAGCGATTTAGAAAAAAGCTTTCAAAAGCTTTTTGGGAATCTTGAGATACAATTTGATTCCATAGCACAAAAAATCTTTAATAGTTTTGAGCTAAAGCCTTTTGAAATCATGCGTGAGACAAAAAACTTTATCGGTATGAAATCTCAAATCACACAAACTAAAGAAGTCAATGTCCTGCCAAAAGAAAGGCTTATGAGTGAGCTATGCAATAATGACAATATGTATGCTAGAGAGATGAGAAAGCTAAGCTTTATGTTAAGTGAATTTGGGAGTGAGTTTAGCACCTTTATTGATACGCAAAAGACAGGGCTTTGTGATAGTTTGGAGCTATGGCGAGAGAGTGCCTTGCAGTCTTTAAGCCTTGCTTATTCTAGTGATATGGCGGTGAGTGATGGGATAATTGAGCGACATTTTAGAATCGAAGTGCTAGATAGCGAGATAACAAATGATTATAAAGCTACACTTTCACAATGTGTGCAATCTCTGCAAAATGAGTTAGCAACTCTAGCACAATTCTTAAATCTAAACTTTCAAAATACAATTATGCTATGCTTGCAAAAACTTCATTTTGAGGTAGAAAACGCACTCACAAAACATAAAACAAACCCCGATACCCTGCCACTTTATAACCCAACGCTAGAGAATGTGCGAGATTTAATCAATCTTGGCTTACACTATCCACTCTATCAAGAAAAGCTAAGTCTAAACTTCCCTTTATATAAAAAGACACTTTGGCAAATCCAACAGAACCTAACAAAAGTCTATGAAGAAAAATACGAAGTCATACAATCATGGATAGATACAAATAAGCAAAAATACGCAATATTAGAAAAATGCGAACAAGATATAAAAAACTACAATAAAAACTCATAATAAAACTGACTGAAACTTTTAAAAAATGTATAAGATGGTATAACCCACCTTATTCTTTAAAGGAAGATAATGTGAAAGAATGTTCTTAACTTAACCCAAAACTATCAAAGGAGAACCTTTTTTGTAAGAACACATAATCATGTAATATGATTACGCTTGAAAGTATAACAAAAGAAAACTTAAAAATAAATTAAAATAAGAATTATTACTATTTTTTTATTTAAATTAATATTTGATATTACTTATAGAATCTTATTGTTCTGCATATTGCAAAGAGTTTGTATTGATAAATAGTCGTTTGAAATATTGTAAATGTTGCATGGATATAAAACATTGAATGCAAGATTCATGAAATCTTAAACAACAAATCACTTACGCGCAAGAAAAAGTGTGAAATTCACCCACTTAAAAAGAATCTCAACATGTTTAAATCCACAAGATTTAAGCATAGTGCAATTTTCACTCACGCTATAAGGCACAAGCACATTTTCTAGGGCTTCACGCTTTTTATAGATTTCTTTATGTGTATAGCCTTGCTTTGCCTTATAGTTATAATAACACTCAATCATTTGTGCTTCTAGTTTAGAATCATCGCTAATCACCTTTTCAGCAAACAAAAAGATTCCATTTTCATTCAAACAATTATAAATCTTTTGTATCATGTCTTTTCGCTGCAAAGGACGCACAAACTGCATAGTATAAAACGCCAAAAAAACATGTGTGGGCTTGAAATCAAATGTAAGAAAATCTGCTTGAAAAAAGTCAATGTTAAAGCCCATCGCTGCACTCTTTAGCTGTGCTCTTTCAATCATAGCTAGGGCATTATCTATGCCGCATAATTCTGCTTTCATCTTGCATTCTTCTAGGCTTGCTGCAAGTCTTAATAATAGATTGCCTGTTGAGCTGCCAAGATCATAAATCACTGGAATCCCGCTTGATTTTTGCATAGTTTGTAAATGTTCTCTTATAAAAAAAATGGCAAGATTCATCACCTCATCATAAAAGGGGATAGATCTCTCTAGCATATCATCAAACACACTTGCTACCATTTCGTTAAATTCAAACTTTGGCATGGGTTGCGTGGTGTCTTGTAAAAAGATTCTGTCTTTTTGTGCTATGTTTTCTATGGAATCTAAACCCTTGTGGGTTGTGTGAGATATTTCGCTACGCTCAATATGACAAGTGCTTGTTTTAGAATCTAGATCCCATGTCCTTTGAGTCTTAGTAGAGATTTCACTATATTTTTTAGAATCTTTTTCATTCGTTGCTTGAGATTTGGTGTTTTTAGATTCCATATTTACCTTTTATTTTTTAATATCTTTATGGCATGTCTATTTTCAAACATAAGAAAAAGCAATTTATATTTAATAGCACATGCAATTCTTAGCTTTTATACAAAAATGCAATAAAGATTAGCTAAACTTGATACATTTTAAGAAATGACAAGCACATAAGCATAGCAATACTGCCAAATAAAATCGCATCCATTCTATCAAGGATACCACCATGTCCGGGCAGGATAGAACCAGAATCTTTTAAATCCGCCTTTCTTTTTAACGCACTCTCAAAAAGATCGCCAATGATAGAGATAACAACGACAATAGCACTTGCAAGTAAGGACAGATAAAAGCCACCAAAGATTCCAATACCTGCCACAGAGCCAATCATAATGCTACCTACAAGTCCGCATAAAGCCCCCTCAATAGTCTTTTTTGGAGAAGCCGCACAAAGCTTTGTTTTACCAAACTGCCTACCACCATAATAGGCAAAAATATCAGCCAAAGCCACAACTGCAATAAGCCATATAAGATAGCCCACACCATAGGCAGCATACAGCACAAAAAGGGCTACAAAAGGCAGCGTAGGATAGATAAAAGGCAAGGCATATTTTGGATTGCTCTCACTTGCAACAATGCTTAATGAAGCGATACAAAGTCCAAAAAGAGCTACAATAAGTGCCTCATGGCTATAATAGATCCCAATCCAAATTAAGATAGCAAGCAATAATCCTAATACATGAAAGCTAATTTGATACAGCCTTGTGCTTTCAAAAAATGCGATAAGATATAGCACACCCAAAAGCCCCCATGTAAGCGTTATATCATTGATAAAAAACACAATGGCAAGACAGATAATCATCGCAACACCACTCCAAAAACGCTTGGAATCCTGCATAATAACAGCCTTAAACTTCTTAACCATAACGACACTCCATATTGATAACTTGGTGTTATAATTCTACTAGAAAAAACATATATTAGGACAAAAAAATGAGAAATAATTACGACATAATTGTAGTTGGCGGCGGACATGCTGGTGTAGAGGCTAGTCATATTTGTGCGAAAATGGGCTTACAAACGCTACTCATTACTCATTTAATCGATAATATCGCCCTTGCAAGTTGCAATCCAGCAATAGGCGGCTTAGGCAAAGGGCATCTCACAAAAGAAGTAGATAGCCTAGGTGGGCTTATGGGGGCAATCACTGATATTAGCGGACTTCAATACAGAATCTTAAATGCCTCAAAAGGTCCAGCAGTGCGTGGCACAAGAGCGCAAATTGATATGGATTTATATCGCAAACATGCAAGAGATATTTTGCTGAATACAAAAAATTTACATGTAATACAGGGCAATGTTATAGAGATTCTATCTCAAACGAAAGAAGAGAAGACAGAAGCCATAGGTGTGAAACTTAGCATACAAAAAGAGTTTTTTGCTAAAAAGATAATCATTACAGCAGGCACTTTTCTTAAAGGCTTAATCCATATCGGTGAAAATAAAAGTGAAAATGGTCGTGCTGGTGAGATAAGTAGCAATGAATTAAGCGAGAGTTTAAAAAAGCTAAAGATTCCGCTTTCAAGGCTAAAAACAGGCACTTGCCCCCGCATACTTGGGTCTAGTATCAATCATATTGCACTTGAGAAACATTATGGAGACGCACATTATGATGAGTTGCATAATCTTAGCGATTTACAAACAGCAAGTCTTTTAACTGATGAGTATCAAAACACAAATAAACATACAGAATCTAGTCAAAAAATAGCACACGATAGCACACAAACAAAACAAGATTCACTTTTTAGAAACGCATTAGAGCATACAAGCTTACAAGAATGGAGCAAGTTTCAACATTTCGTGCAGAAAAATCTTAGCTTTCAGGCAAATGAAGATTCTAACACGATCTTACAACAAGAGTTTACACAAGATTCACAAAATAGCAATAAAACAGATAGTTTTGAGTTTAAACAGCTTTTTATCACAAGCCATACTGAAGCACCATATTTTAGCCTTTTAACACATGATTATCTGCTTTATAATCGCGAGAATATTATCTCAAGATTCCTTAAAAAGCGTATGAAACATGGCTATTTCCGCCCAAAAGAGCTGCCCTGCTTTGTTACATATACAAATGAGAAAACACATAAGATTATAGAAGAGAATTTCTATCGCGCCCCACTTTTTACAGGGCAGATACAAGGCGTTGGACCGCGTTATTGCCCTAGCATTGAAGATAAGATTAATCGCTTTAGAGATAAGTTACGACATCAGCTTTTCTTAGAACCACAGACTTATAGTGCTGGGGAATATTATGTAAATGGGCTTTCAACAAGTCTGCCTCACAAAGTGCAAGAGCAAGTTATCCATTCAATTGAAGGCTTAGAAAATGCCATTATTACTCGTTATGGCTATGCTATTGAGTATGATTATAGTCAGCCTACAAATCTTTTTCACACTTTAGAATCTAGGATTGTAAAAAGTCTTTATCTAGCAGGGCAGATTAATGGCACAACAGGCTATGAAGAAGCCGCAGCACAAGGGATTCTAGCAGGGATCAACGCAGCCCTAAGTTTGCTTTATACACAAGGAAAAAGCAAGAGAGAATCTTTAGTGCTTTCAAGGGAAGAAAGCTATATTGGCGTTATGATTGATGACTTAGTTACAAAAGGGACAAACGAGCCTTATAGAGTCTTTACAAGCAGGGCAGAATATCGCTTGCTTTTGCGTGAAGATAATGCGTGTTTTCGTATGCTGCCTTATTCGCGTGAGCTAGGTTTGCTTGATGAAGAGATATTAAATCAGCTTGAAGTCGATTTAGAAAATATAGAAAAGCATTTGCCAATACTTAGTGAATCTTATACGCCAAATAAACAGAATCTTGAGCGATTAACCCGGATAGGTGAAGAAGGATTCCAAAATAAATGCCATTTTGGTTTAATACTCGGTAGAGACAGCATGAAACCTACAAAAATGCGTAAGCTAGACCCGCGATTTAGTGGCTTATCCGCTAGGGCGTTAAGGCAACTGCAAATCCATGCGAAATATCAAAACTATATTGAAAAGCAAAGTGAGCAAATAAAGCGAAGTGAAAAGAATCTTCATATAGAGATTCCGCTAGATTTTAGCTATGAAGGCATTTCAGGCTTAAGCCTTGAAGTGATAGAAAAGCTAAGTCTAGCAAAGCCAAAGACATTAAAGGAAGCAAAGCTAATCAGCGGTATCACACCCGCAAGCCTTGAAGTGCTAGAACTCCATATTGCTTTGTATCATAAACGACAAAAAGAGAAATAGTGGGGAAGTGTGTTTGTGATATTTTCACATAATTTTCTTTTTGGTTGTTTTGTAAAACATCTTTTAAAACAAAAACTTCCAAATCATAACACCAAACCTTAAAACCTATATCCCCCTTGTATATAAAATTGTCGTCCTACTTCATAAACAGGTACGGCGGTAGTCCCAGCAGTAGCAGAGAAACTAGCACTTGCGATAGCAATATTTTTAGAATCTAGCACATTTAAAATATCGAGATTCACATAGGCCATATTACCTTTTCCCATGTTAAATTCCACACCTAAACGCATATCCCAAGTAAATGCTCCCGGTATCATAAAGGCTTTAAAAGTATCCACTTTTGTTAAAACCCCATCGATTACAAAGCTATCTTTATTCTCTTCTTTAGTAACACTTGCCATTGTATTATATCCCGCACGATAGCGGAAGAAATTATTCCATAAAAATTTATAGCGTGAGAAAGCATAAGTATGTGTAAGATTCAGTCGCAAAGTATAAGGACGCACAAAGTTTTCTGCGGGTCTATCAGCATAACGCATAAGCACTCCATCATAGCTTATCCATTGATTTGCTAATTCCCCATTGGTTAAAATGTCTGTATAATCAGCATAATTACGATAAACTCCAGTCCAATCAAACGCAAACAAATAATAATGCTTTATACCAAATGTATCAATCGCTTTATTATTTTGCAAACTAATGCTTACAACATCAGTATCACTTTTTCCATCATTTGTATAGACATAACGCAAATCTTTATTGACATTACTACTACAATTGCGTGTGCTTATATTTCCACTTGAATCTTTACAAGCCCTTCTTATCTCATCTCGTCCAAATCTATGGATATATTTCGCACTCAAATTAAACATATAGATTTGCTGTGAGATTCCAGCCATAATCTCATCAGCATAAGGGACTTTTATCTGTGAAAAGTTTGTATCATTTTTATTTTGTGTTGCGTTTGCATTTTCCCATGATTGCAAGTGGTCTTTACGCTCAAGGGTATATTCTAAGCTTGATCGTCCATCCATTAAAGCATAGGTAAAAAGATTTCGTCCATAATAGCGGTTTGCTCCAAAGTTAAATGTTGTTGCAAAATCTTTCAGTTCGTGATTCCATGGGGCGATATAGGCTAGACTTAGTCGTGGGGCTATCGGGGCTTTATTCATATAGGTATCATAATCAAGCCTTATGCCAAAACGCACAAGCAAATCGCCATAAGATTTAAAATCAAACTTCATAGAATCTTCCACAAACATTGCTGTATTTACATTAGAAAGATTAATATTTCCAGCTTTATAGAGTGTAGCCCTATACATGTATTGTCCTTTATTATCTTTCCAATCATTTTGTTGTCCTGTTGGAAGCTTACTCGTATCCACAACACCATTAGAACACCAAAAAGTTTCACTGCATGTATCACCGTTTTTAAGTGGCTTTGTAAAAGCAGAACCGCTAAATAGCGTATCTTCCGCTCTCTCATACAATGCATAAGTATAGCCTAAATCCATACCGACATTAAAGACATTCTCCCAAAAGCTTAGACTAAGCGGCTCAAACTGCTGTGTAACCCTTAAGTCAAGCTTTGTCTGCGAAGTCTCAACATTACCATAACTGCCCTCTGATTGATTGCCATTTGGATTCCAATTTTTATCACTGCTATATCTCCAGCCTCTCATGTGTTGCTCACTGCCACTGCGAGAGTTTTCCATATAGTTAAAGCTACTTTGTGCGTTTAATACGCCTAATTCATTTTGATAAGTTGTCTTTAGTCCCAATTGATGTCCGCCACTTTGCAAGTAAAAGTCAGAATCTCTCGTATTTACAATAAAATATTCATTATATTGTGGTGCATACGCATAGCTACTCTCTATTTGTATATTTTCTCCAATGTCATAATAGCCTTTGATAAAGAAGTTGTAGCTTTGTCGCTTTTGCGTTTTCATCGAGCTATCTGTGGTCGTGCCATTTTGACTTGATGTATAAGCATTCAATGGGATAAAACTTTGCATAGTGGTAAAACTTGCAATCACTCCAGCATTATCGTTAAACTTAGATTCTATACTTGAGCGGATTGCATGTTTTATGAAATTAGGCTGCGCGCTTGCTGAAGTTGAGTTAAGAAAATTTTCATAACTTTGTGAGTTACTCTCATAGATATGATAATTTGTCAGTGAAAATTTATCATTAGCGGCATTTCCCTGTGAGATTTGATAGCTAATATTTGCGCCAAATTTCTTTATAGGTCTTTTTGTATTTGCTTCTACAACACCGCCCGTGAAGCCACCATAAGCAGCCGAGATATTAGAATCTTGCACTTGAATAGATTCTAAAAGGCTTGTATCAATGTTTAAACCTTGACTTCTACCCGGAAGCGCATTGGCTGCAACTGGATTACTGCCTTGTGAGCCTGCAGGATCTAAGTCATTATTCATATTAAAGCCATCTAACTGAAAGTTATTTTGATAGAAAAGTCCGCCACTAATGCTGATATTTGCAGGGTCAATCTCACCGGGTGTAGTGGATTTTAGCTGTGCGTTATCATACTGGACATTAGGAAGTATTTTTAATATCGAGGTTATATCACCATTGCCACTAGGATTAGAATCTAGAATGCTTTTATCAATCTTTGAGCCACTTTGATAGGTTTTTAACTTAGTATTCGTTGTAACAACCGCATTGAGCCTATGTGTAATTTCTTTTGCATTATTTGAGTTTTTATCTTGTGAGATTGTCTCGCCACTCTCTTTTGCATGTGCGAGATACACTAGAGCTAAAACTATGATATAACACTTATTTATAGAATCTTTCATAATAATCCCTTTATTTTTAATTCAAAAAAGGAATTATTCCTATTATTATATTAATATATACTTAAAATTATGCAAATTGTTATTATTTTAAGTATTATAAGACAACTGCAAATGATTTAAACTTCCCTATAATATAACCACAGAATCTCTAAACTTTTTGCTATAATGAAAGTAGTTCATTTTGAAAGAAAATCATGCGGAATATGCCTTTATTGCTTTTGTGTTTTTATTATCTTAGCACTTATCTTTTTGCCAATAATATTTCAACACAAGATTCTAAAATAGCACAAAAACAAGCCTTGTTGCAAGAAATAAACACACTTACAAGCATGCAAATCACACCTAAAAATATCAAAAAAGGCACACTAAAATGTGCTTTAACACAAAAAGAAAAAGATTCTATAAGGCTAAGCTATCCAAAAACATTTTATGAATATTACAATGCTTTGCTTGAGATAAATCGCACGGATATGGATATATCAAAACTCACACAAGACTTGCTTATAGAATCTGTGAGATATAAGAACACGCCATCACTTTTACTTGCCATGCAGCTGTATTTTAGCAAGCAGTGCGATAGGTGTGAGAGAGTGCGGGATTTTAGCGGATTTGATTATTATCGTGATAAAAAAGCCCCTATGCAAAGGCTACTTATGATTGAAGGTGGGGCGCTTGAATCTTCTTATGCTTTGCTTGGCGAGGCGTTTTTATGTCAAGCCTTAATAACGAAGAATGAAAATGATTTTTTAATGGCATATAGCAATTTGATGATGGCAGGACTTCATACAAGGGCAATTAATGTTTTATTGCAAGGGCTAGAAAGCACAAGGGGCGATATGCTGTATTCAACCTTGCAGTTTTTAGTCTCATTTGATAGTGCGATACGAAAGCATGAGATAACCGCCCATTTTCTTAGAATCTTGCGTGTAAAAGGGGAAAATAGCTTTTTAAATCTCATGTCTTTACCTTATTTTAAAGATTTGCAAGTGCTTGAATATGGCATTGAAAGTAATGCAATTTTACAAGCCTTGCTTATGAGAGATATGGAAATGGGCAGGATTCTATCTGTATTTGATATGTTTGCCACAGAAGAAACAAAAAAAGAGTTTTGGGATAAGAAAAATCATTATTCTACCCTCATACATGCAGGAAATATGCGGATTTTAGAGAATGCCACAATAAAAGAGCTAGAAATATACTTAAAGATTCTAAGGCTTAAAAAGCGTATAAAAGAAGTAAATAGCTATCCTTTTGCAACGACTTATCGTTAAATAATAAAATCTTATTCCTGCTGCTTTAAATGATCGTGTATTGTTATTGAAAAATCAGCCGCATTAATGATTTTGTATTCCTTGCAGCCAAGTTCCATACCTAAATCACATGCTTTTTTAAAAAACTCTTTTGCTTTCAGTCTATCAGCCTTTAGTCCTATGCCTTCTTTATATGAAATTGCAAGGTTATAGCAAGACTGCTCTTCATCATTAGCACACGCTTCAAAAAAGATTCTATTTGCCTTTTTTATATCCGCTTTCACACCTAAGCCATTCACATAAAGCATGGCAAGATTATAGCAACTTGGCATAAAGCCTTTATCACAACTTTGTTTATATGTATTATATGCTTGTGTGTAGTTTTCTAATATCTCATAGTTCAATGCACTCTCAAAACACGCTTCAATCACATTAGCATAGCAAGACTTTTTTAGATAAGGGATTGCGTATTCATGCAAGTTAGCATTCATATAAATATGTGCGATTAAAATACAACCTCTCTCCGCATTACACTCATCAACACTAGGCAAATCATCATCAATGATTCTCATACAAGCATTTTTATCACCATCTAAACACGCATATATAAGCTCTTTTTCATTGAGATTTGTTTGTGTTGCATTTAAGAGATTGCAGAATACAAAAATGAATGATATGAAAAGGTTACGCAAAATAACACCTATAAAGTGAGTTTATAAAGTGCTATTATATAACGAATTCTAGAATCTAAGCATGCAATCTGTCCCCAATTATGCTTAATAGCAAGATAATGCTAAAGTTAATAAAAAATAGTCGATATACTCGTCAGTGTTTTTGCTGCATAACTATGCGGATAAGCACAAATTGTTAATAAAGGATAAAAGATGACAAAAAAAATAATGGGTTCGGTTGTTTTAGCAGGACTTTTGGTAAGTGCAGCTCAAGCAGTTGAGGTAACACCTTTTGGTAAAGTGGGCGTTATGGGTAACTTTGGCTTTGGTGATGCAAATACATTAGCTGGTCAAAGCCTTACAGGATATGTTGGCGTTGTAGGACAGGTGGGCGTAGATTTTAACTTCAGCGGATTTAAGCTTGGTCTTGGTGCTATGGCAGGTTATGCACCACTTACAATTGGCGCTGGTGGTGATTTTACAAATAACGCCTTTGTTGGTCATGGCGGTAAGCTTTTTGCAAGCCCTTATGTGGATATCTCTGATCTTTATGTGGGCTATCAAGGCTCTGGGCTAGATTTTGCGCTCGGTCGATATAATGCAAGTAAGATTCTAACGACAGCAGAGTGGATTGGCGGACATAATCAAGGTTTTGCCCTTGCGTATCAATCTCAATATTTTGGAATCTGGGGAACATGGGTTAATGACTGGCTAAGAGATGGATACAACGCAAGCGCTAGTCTAAAGTCTGGTGCTGATGGACGCTATGGTATGGATATTTCTGGTTTTGGTAAATATCCATCAAGCTGGAATAACTTTGGATTCAACAATGAGTTATTCGCACTCGGTTTGGATTTCAAATTTGGTGAGCATGTAAGCCTTAGTCCTTACGCACAATACTGGTCAAAAGTAGGCAATCACGATGTATTGCAGGCTGGAGCGCGTGCTATCTTTGATTTTGATTTGGGTGCGGTAAAATCTACTACGACACTTCGTGGTTTATGGTCGCATTTCTTTGCTAGTGGTGCAAATGGCTTCATGTGGCAAGTTGATGAAGAGTTGCTTTTTGTTGATATGATTAAGCTTGGTGGTGGTTATTTAAGCATTGGTAATCTTAGCTTGAATGGCACAACGCTTGTTGATAGGACAAGATTCTATGGGCAATATCTCTATCCTATGAATGGATATAATGGCACTGGACTTGCAAATCGTGGCTATCTAAATGCTGGTGTGGATACATGGTATGTATTTACAGGATTAAAACTTGGCGAGACACTTGATTTTGATGTGCTTTATGCTGGTGGCGATTACAAAGAATTCTCTGCTATTATCAACTACAACATTTTAAGTAGTGGCAACCTTGTATGGTCTGTTGGTGGTGGTTTTGTAAGCAATGGCTTTGGTAATGCAAACTCTGGTTTAGCTTTCACAAAGCTTAAATTCTAAAAACATAAACATTCAAAAATCTAAGATCTCTTTCCTTGTTTAAATGCAAGGTTTGGGGTAATATCAAGCTAGACTATTCAATAAACCCGAAGTTTTGTGGGTAATGCCTTGAAGCATATATCACAAAACACAATTAAACTCCCTTTATCAATACATTTTTCACTTTTAAATCACTTTGTATGCCATAATGATAAATTAGTATAATAAGATTCCCTATTAAAATAAAACATTATGCAAAAAGGAAAAAGGGTTGAATTTCTACCATAATTACATAAAAAAATACATGCAAATATATGATCCCGGCTATCTTAGCTTTATGTATGCCCTAAAAGCTATGGTAGCTATTAGTATCAGTGCTTTTACACATTATATGCTTTTTGGACAGCAGGTCTTAATCTGGGCTACTATGACACCTATCCAAGTATTTTTACTCAATGCAACACTTAGTCAGCAAGCCGATAGAAAGACACATTTACTAGGTTTTGCAGTGTGTTCTACTATTGCTGTTGGCTTTTTTACCATACTAGCAGAAAAGGCATTAAATGGAGAGCATAGCTTGCAAGATATTTTATGGCTTGCCCTGCCTGTGCTATTTTTAAGCTTTGGTGTCGGCATGTCTAGGGCGCATTCTATTGATTTATATCGTATGTTTATCCCTGTTGTGGTTAATTCTTTAGTGGCAGCGGTATATGTGGATTCCCATGTGATTTTGCCTATTTATCAAAGCATGTTTGTTGTGTTTAGTGGGGCTATGATTGGCATTGTTATAGGATTTTTATTATTAAATAATCCGGGAAATTATGGTAAATATACGCAAGTGTATTATCCTGCTGTGCTTAATCATTTGCAAAATATGGTGAAAAATCTCAATTCACAGAGTGAATTTAACCGCTATAAAGACCTAACTTTTTCGCTCATTCACAATATTAAGCAAACCTTGCATACAAAATCAAGTCTTTATAATGATAACTACATGATTAAAAACATTAAAAGGGCGATATTTTATATTTATAGAATCGAAGATATTTATCTTATAATAAATCTTTTGCCAAACTATAAAATCGCAAAGAAATATCCATTGCTGATACATGAAATCATTGAAAATCTTAATAGTCTAAGTAAAATTTTTAGCGGTAAAGTCCCAAATATAGAAAGACAACAAGTAGATAAAGTCCTTAGTATAGAAAATGCAAATGAGGTTGAGAAAGCACTGCAAAATATCTTAAGGATTCTCTACTATAAAATGGAATCTTTTTGTCGTGTGGGGAAGAATCCAGACCCAGCCTTTAATCCACCTGCAAAAAAGAGCTTCAAAAATATCCCTAAAGCCTTTGATTATAATAATATTACTTTTAGATTCAGTGTGAAATACTCTATTGCGATTGGTATGTCGCTTATCTTTGCTACGCTTTTGCATATTAATCGTGGGATTTGGATTAGCATGGGGGTTGTAAGTGTGGTGCGTCCTTCAATTGGCGGTATGCAAAAGGTGAGTTTTGAGTATTTTTTTAGTGCTGTTGTTGGCATTGGGGTTGGGGTAGCAATCTCTGTGTTTTCAAATGCGTATGTGTTTTATTTGCTTTTTGGTTTGCTTGTATTTTTAGTGGTGTATTTACGCGTATTTCCATTTTGGCTATGGTCTGGTTTTATGATGTGCCTTTTTGTTATGATGTATTCTATTATGTATGAAGACTTTTTGTTATATGTGCTTGATAGATTGGTTGATATTGGCATTGGGGTTGTGTTTGCTGTGGTTGTGTTTCGCGTGGTATTTCCGCGTTTTGCACATAATCTTTTAAAGCCCCTGCTTATAAAGCAAGTGGAATTACTCAAAGATATATGCACACTTGTAATGGAATCTAATAAAGATATAAAGCCACTTGATAGCAATATGATACAAACAAAATATGCAGAGTTTTTACATAATGTAGAAGAGCTAAAAAATCATTTAAGAGATTCTAAGAGTGAAAGGGCAGAGGCGAGTAATCAAATCGTTGTGTATGGCTTTGATTTAATCAATGTTTTAGAATCTTTAATCATTAAGGTAAATGAAATCGCACAGATTTATTCAACAAGTGATTATGATAAGGATATGAAAGAGATTTATGCAAATGATATTCGTGTATTGCAGGAGAGATTCTTAATGATTGAGAATCTTTTAGCAAATAAAGAGACAGATTTTAGCTTTGATGAAAACAATGTCTTTTTGGGTAAGCAACACACTCATTTTGCTTGGACTACACACGAAATATTTCAAAGTCAAAATAAGCTTTATAATCTTTTAAATGAAAAACATATCAGTGCGCCGGAGTAGGTTATTTGGTGGAGTGTGGCTAGGTAGATTCCATGCACCAAAATCATAATGTTGTTATATTTTCTCACACAATTTAATCTTTCATAAAAAAATACTTTAAAGTTTTAAAAATATGTCGATATGAGAGTAACAAGCAAGGATGCTTGGGATATTTTTACAATATTAATCACAAGGAGTGAAAAATGGCTTTTCAAGTAAATACTAACATAAATGCGTTAAACGCACATGTTAATACAGTTGTTACCCAAAGAGGTTTGAAAGATTCTTTGGAAAAGTTAAGTTCAGGTTTGAGAATCAACAAGGCAGCAGATGATGCTTCTGGTATGATTATCGCAGATAGTTTGCGAAGTCAAGCAAGTGCATTGGGACAAGCAATTAGCAACACAAATGATGCTATGGGGATTATCCAAATTGCCGATAAAGCGATGGACGAGCAGCTTAAAATTCTTGACACTGTGAAAGTGAAAGCTACACAAGCAGCACAAGATGGACAAACTACTGAATCAAGAAGA
>NZ_JMKW01000042.1 GCF_000686565.1 Helicobacter bilis ATCC 51630 | reverse complement strand
TTGAAAAAATGCGGATTTTAAAGAAATAAAGCCATAATACACAACAAATAAAATCCCAGCAGATGCGATAAGCAAGTTTAAAACTTTATTTTTCGCTAAAAACTCCCCTACCCCAAAAATCCCAAGTCCCATTAGAATCACATCGCAGATAAAGCAGATTCCACTCACCACAAAAACATAGTTACGAGTTATGCCCTGCTTAATAATAAAAGCGTTTTGTGCCCCAATAGCAACAATAAGCGAAAGAGATAAAAGAAAACCTTTTAGGAAAATCCCCATAAACCTACCCTATTAATTCTATCATTTTATTACAAATACATTGAAAGGCAAACATAACAACAAAAAAATCCAAAAAAAGAAAATAAAAAAGTAGCTAAAAAAAATAATTATAAGAAGAATTTAAAATTTCCCTATCCCTGCATCGACCTACATTCCCACACCTGAAAGGTGCAGTATCATCGGCGAAGAGAAGCTTAACTGCCAGGTTCGGAATGGAGCTGGGTGTTGCCTTCTCTCTATAGACACAAGGAAAAGGGAAATAAAGACAAATCAACCAATAAGCTAAAGCTCTACAATTTAAAAAAGTAAAGCTTGATAGCCCTAAAAACTTACACAAGCTCCAAGCTCTATCTATGCTATGTTTGTTCTTATATTTGAATCTGCCTTAAACCTATCTTTAAATTAAGCTCAATCAAAGTCAAACTTCATAGAAACAAACAAAAAAGAGATGAATACTAAACTAAACGCTCAAGCTAGAATCTCAACCCACACTGACTAAGATTCTACAACCAAGCATTTAAAAGCATTTTCTACATAGCTTAAAACTCTTAAAGAAACTTTTCTTTTGTCCTTATTTCCATTTTCCTTATAGGGTAAATGGTGTTAATAGCCATACAAGTGATTTTACACTGCTTACACTACTGCATTTTCTAATATCATTACATTAGCATAAAAACATATGCTACCACAACGACTAAGAATCTATACAATACATAAAGCCTCAATGTTATTCTTTTGTATTTAGTAACTCACTATTCAATTACGCTTCTCAATTACACTTCTCTCTTATCAAAGCAGATTCTATATCTAAGCTTCTTATTCTAAATCTATACCTATATATAAACTCGCATATAAACTTGAATAATTAAACTTAAACAATAAGCCTTTAGAATCTTGCACTCAATAAGGCAGTAATCCTTATATAAAAAGCCAAACGGTCTATTAGTAGTAGTCAGCTGAACATATTACTATGCTTACACACCTACCCTATCAAGCAGCTAGTCTTGCTGCGACCTTCAGGGAAAGTTAATCTTGGAGTTGGCTTCCCGCTTAGATGCTTTCAGCGGTTATCACATCCACGCGTAGCTACAGAGCGATGCTCTTGGCAGAACAACTCTTACACCAGTGGCGTGTCCATCCCGGTCCTCTCGTACTAGGGACAGCTCTCCTCAACTTTCCTACGCCCACGGCAGATAGGGACCGAACTGTCTCACGACGTTCTGAACCCAGCTCGCGTACCGCTTTAAATGGCGAACAGCCATACCCTTGGGACCTGCTCCAGCCCCAGGATGCGATGAGCCGACATCGAGGTGCCAAACCTCCCCGTCGATGTGAGCTCTTGGGGGAGATCAGCCTGTTATCCCCGGGGTACCTTTTATCCTTTGAGCGATGACCCTTCCACACAGAATCACCGGATCACTATGACCGACTTTCGTCTCTGCTTGACTTGTTTGTCTTACAGTCAGGCTGGCTTATGCCATTACACTCTTCTTGCGATTTCCAACCGCAATGAGCCAACCTTTGCAAGCCTCCGTTACTTTTTAGGAGGCGACCGCCCCAGTCAAACTACCCACCAGGCATTGTCCTACTTGAGGATAACTCAAGCTAGTTAGCAGACAGAAACATTAAGGGTGGTATCTCAACGATGGCTCCATCTCCACCAGAGTGAAGACTTCAAAGCCTCCCACCTATCCTGCGCATAATGCTCCCATCGGCAGTGCCAAGCTGCAGTAAAGGTCCACGGGGTCTCTCCGTCTTGCCGCGGGTAGGAGGAATTTTCACCTCCACTACAATTTCACTGAATCCCTGGTTGAGACAGCTCCCATCTCGTTACGCCATTCATGCAGGTCGGTATTTAACCGACAAGGAATTTCGCTACCTTAGGACCGTTATAGTTACGGCCGCCGTTTACTCGGGCTTCAATTCAACGCTTCGCATTGCTGCTAACGAATCCTCTTAACCTTCGAGCACCGGGCAGGCGTCACACCTTATACTTCCTCTTACGAGTTTGCAAAGTGCTGTGTTTTTGGTAAACAGTCGGGAGGGACTCTTTGCTGAGACCTAATTGCTTAGGCACACCTTATCGCGAACTTACGGTGCTAGTTTGCAGAGTTCCTTAACCAGAGTTCTTTCACGCGCCTTAGAATACTCATCTCATCTACCTGTGTCGGTTTGCGGTACGGGCAACATTAGCTAAACTTAGAGGCTTTTCTTGGCACGACGGCGTCAGTAGCACTCATCTTGATCCGAAGATCGCAACAAGCTATTCAAGTTTCGAATACAAGAGCGGATTTACCTATCTCTCAATCTACGCTTTTAAATTAGCACTTCCATCAGCTAACGCTACTTAGCCCTATGCGTCCCCCCATCGCACACTAATGTTGGTATGGGAATATTAACCCATTTTCCATCGACTACCCATTTCTGACTTGTCTTAGGACCCGACTAACCCTACGATGACGAGCATCGCGTAGGAAACCTTAGACTTTCGGCGAAGTGGATTCTCACCACTTTTATCGCTACTCATTCCTGCATGCTCACTTCGCATCGCTCCAGCACTCCTTACCGGTATGCCTTCAACGCTGATACGAACGCTCTTCTACCACTGTGCATCAGCACAATCTACAACTTCGGTGTCTATCTTAGCCCCGTTATATTTTCTGCGCAAAATCACTAGACCAGTGAGCTGTTACGCTTTCTTTAAAGGATGGCTGCTTCTAAGCCAACCTCCTGGTTGTCTGAGTAACTTCACATCATTTTCCACTTAGAATAGAACTTTGGGACCTTAGTTGGTAGTCTGGGTTGTTCCCCTTTTGACGATTGATTTTATCACCCACCGCCTGACTCCCAAGATACGGTAATAGGTATTTGCAGTTTGACAGGGGTTGGTACCGCGGTGAGCAGCCCTAGCCCAATCAGAGCTCTACCCCCTATTACTATCACTTGAGGCTATACCTAAATATATTTCGAAGAGAACCAGCTATCACCAAGTTTGTTTGGCCTTTCACCCCTATCCACAGCTCATCCCAACCCGTTTCAATGGGTACGAGTTCAGTCCTCCACGAGCTATTACACTCGCTTCAACTTGGCCATGGATAGATCACTTGGCTTCGGGTCTGCAGCATCTGACTAAACGCCCTTTCAGACTCGCTTTCGCTACGGCTTCGCGTGTGCTTAACCTTGCCAGATACCACAACTCGCAGGATCATTATGCAAAAGGCAGTCCGTCACCCTGATAAATCATAGGGCTCCGAATGATTGTAGGCAGATGGTTTCAGGTTCTATTTCACTCCGCTCACTGCGGTTCTTTTCACCTTTCCCTCACGGTACTTGTTCGCTATCGGTGTGATAGTAGTATTTAGGGTTGGAGAGTGGTCTCCCCGGCTTCAGCCCGGATTTCACGTGTCCTGGCCTACTCTGGATCCTGCTACCTATGAATAATATTTCGCATACGGGACTATCACCCTCTATGATGTGTTTTTCCAAACACTTCTGCTACATTATTCAAGTGGATATTGCAGTCCTCAACCCCAGTAGCAAGCTACTGGTTTGCCCTTTTCCCCGTTCGCTCGCCGCTACTAGGAGAATCTCGTTTGATTTCTTTTCCTCTAGCTACTGAGATGTTTCACTTCGCTAGGTTCGCCTGTAGGCAACAGACAATAGAAACTTGGCTTATCTTTTGGCGATAAATTAATGAGTTCACAATTTGTTTGTGCGACAGACACTAAGTCTAGTCTCCGCACAAATTGCTTCACAACATTAATTTCTCATCTAAAATATTTCGCCATTTGTCAATCTCTACTCTCTGTTGCCTACATAACTAGTATCTCTACTAGCTGGGTTGCCCCATTCGGAAATCTATGGATCAAAGCTTCTTAGCAGCTCCCCATAGCTTATCGCAGCTTAGTACGTCCTTCATCGCCTCTATCACCCAAGGCATCCACCATCTGCCCTTAAAAGCTTTTACTTCTAAGGATACTGCCTTATTGAATGCAAGATTCTTGTGGTTTCTCTTTGTCAGTTTCGCGGGAGTTTGCTAGATATTTGTGGACAACCTTCAGGTTAGTCTCCGCACATTTATCTGCACAACCCACGAAACTGCCTAAAGATAATTCCACAACCCATACTTTGCTTTACATTAGAACAAACCCTAGCCTAGATTCTATTCTTCATAGAATCTACTCTCACAAGCTCTAACACATTACATTGTATAGCTTCAATAAACCCTACCTCAATAAGACAAGTATGTCGCGTAATTGTAGTTAATTACTATTTAGGCTATTAACAATAAAATTTCAAATAACATTTAGACTAAAGTCTAATGCAAAGCTTTCTTCAGATAAAGAAGGACTAAAACCTTGCATTAGACTTCATATATCTCTCACACATATCTACAAGCTTCATATAATTAAAACCTATGCTATGTGTATTCAACATATCAAATCATTTTTTATATTATTTATAATAAACTTATATACTCTCTTTTAAATCATATTATTGCATTACTCATTTATATAGCATACCTAGAGACTATTCTCAAAATGGTGGAGAATAGCGGGATCGAACCGCTGACCTCCTGCGTGCAAAGCAGGCGCTCTCCCAGCTGAGCTAATTCCCCCCTAACGATGATAGTAAAACTAGAATCTAGTTTCCATATTCAACTTTAGTTATTTTCTAACACTCTACAAAGCATTAAAAAGAACAATTTATGGTGGGCTTAGGAGGACTTGAACCTCCGACCTCACCCTTATCAGGGGTGCGCTCTAACCACCTGAGCTATAAGCCCTTTACTAAAGAGAAAGCTAGTTAAAAGCAATAGCAAAATATGACATAAATTCGATTTCAATATTTAATATTTATAAAATACGCAAATAATCTCTGAAAACTAAGCAAGATGCAATATCATAGCCAAACTATCACTACCACATAGCATACAACTATAAAAAGACATAATTTATAGACTATATAGCAACTATATCTAAACAACTTCATAATGATTAAGATAAACAAATATCTTAACATATCTCTAGAAAGGAGGTGATCCAACCGCAGGTTCACCTACGGTTACCTTGTTACGACTTCACCCCAGTCGCTGCATCCGCCGTGGGCGGTAACCAATTTAGTATCCCGACTTAAGGCGAATACAACTCCCATGGTGTGACGGGCGGTGAGTACAAGACCCGGGAACGTATTCACCGTGACATTGCTGATTCACGATTACTAGCGATTCCAGCTTTATGTAGTCGAGTTGCAGACTACAATCCGAACTGAGAGACATTTTAGAGATTTGCTCCACCTCGCGGTATTGCATCTTTTTGTATGTCCCATTGTAGCACGTGTGTAGCCCTAGGCGTAAGGGCCATGATGACTTGACGTCGTCCTCACCTTCCTCCTCCTTACGAAGGCAGTCTCCTTAGAGTGCTCAGCCGAACTGCTAGCAACTAAGGACGAGGGTTGCGCTCGTTGCGGGACTTAACCCAACATCTCACGACACGAGCTGACGACAGCCGTGCAGCACCTGTTTTCAAGCTCTGGCAAGCCAGCACTCCACTATCTCTAGCGGATTCTATCAATGTCAAGCCTAGGTAAGGTTCTTCGCGTATCTTCGAATTAAACCACATGCTCCACCGCTTGTGCGGGTCCCCGTCTATTCCTTTGAGTTTTAATCTTGCGACCGTACTCCCCAGGCGGAATGCTTAATGCGTTAGCTGCATTACTGCCCTGACAAGCAGGGCAACAACTAGCATTCATCGTTTAGGGCGTGGACTACCAGGGTATCTAATCCTGTTTGCTCCCCACGCTTTCGCGCATCAGCGTCAGTAATGTTCCAGCAGGTCGCCTTCGCAATGAGTATTCCTCTTGATCTCTACGGATTTTACCCCTACACCAAGAATTCCACCTACCTCTCCCATACTCTAGAAAAGTAGTTTCAAATGCAGTTCTGTAGTTAAGCTACAGGATTTCACATCTGACTTACTCTCCCGCCTACGCGCTCTTTACGCCCAGTGATTCCGAGTAACGCTTGCACCCTCCGTATTACCGCGGCTGCTGGCACGGAGTTAGCCGGTGCTTATTCGTAAGATACCGTCATAATCTTCTCTTACAAAAGGAGTTTACAATCCTAAAACCTTCATCCTCCACGCGGCGTTGCTGCTTCAGGGTTTCCCCCATTGAGCAATATTCCCTACTGCTGCCTCCCGTAGGAGTCTGGACCGTGTCTCAGTTCCAGTGTGTCCGATCACCCTCTCAGGCCGGATACCCGTCATAGCCTTGGTGAGCCATTACCTCACCAACAAGCTGATAGGACATAGGCTGATCCTTTAGCGAAGGCTTTCAATAAAAAATTCGTCTTTGGACGATAAATCGATGAGTTCGCAATTTGCTTGTGCGACAGACACTAAGTCTAGTCTCCGCACAAATTGCTTCACAACATCAATTTCTCATTCCAAATACTAGAATTTTGTGCCAACAACACAAAGCACTAAAAAGAGAAATTCTTTATTGAAAGCCCCTTTCCCCCGTAGGGAGTATCCAGTATTAATCACCGTTTCCAGTGGCTATCCCAGACTAAAGGGCACATAACCTATGCATTACTCACCCGTGCGCCACTAATCCACTTCTAGCAAGCTAGAAGCTTCATCGTTCGACTTGCATGTATTAGGCACGCCGCCAGCGTTCACTCTGAGCCAGGATCAAACTCTCCATAAGAATCATGGAAGTTTGTATCTATCAAATCAATAGTAGCAAACTCTCCATAATAATGAAAACCCAACAAAATACACAATAAACATATAGCTTAAAATATATCAGTTAGAATCTTCACAAATAATCTCAATATCAAACAACATTTCATATTTAACATAAGTTACATACAAAATGCCATAACATTAAAGATTATTATTTAAAGAATTTGTCCTAATCTCTAAAATGTTTCACAAAGACTAAAACTTACTATGCCCTGCCCTACTCTCTTACAAAGACTAAAGCAAAACATAATAAATCAGTTATAGTCGAGTTGTATAGATTAACAATTTAAAGACTTGGTTGTTAAAATAAAATTGAAGCATTTAAGACATAGCAAAAAGCAATATTCAAATTTCATAATAATTTTACAAAACTAAGATATTAACTTTAAACAATCTAGCTACAATATCACAATCAAATCTTGCTTAGTTGTCAAAGATCATTGCTTTAAAAATATCAAAATTTCCAAAGTCAAATAACGCAAGTATTAACAAAAACACAAAAAAGTGAAACAAAATATAAAAACTCTAAAATCTAAAAGGACAAAAAGAGTTTGATAAAAATATTACTGATTTTAATGAAAAAATGCTATAATATTCGGTATATTTACATCTTGTAAATCTTTAATTTGCTTTCTGCAAACTTGAGAAACAGAATTATATGCTAACAAAGCTTAAATAAAGCTTAAATTTAAAAAAGTTTTTGATTTTTTTTAGAGTTTGTTTTTTAGGGGGGATTTTTTAAGGCAATTCTAATGACTATCATGTAAATTAAAATTACATTGTATAAATATGGGTGATAGCAACGACATGCTTTTACACAAACAAAAAGCAATACAGCAAAACAATATCCCTAACACTTATAATATAGTCTATAATTACATTCAGAATCATGCAAACACAAATCAAATAAAAATAAGGAATAATTATGGATATTTTAGAATCACTCAATGCCGCACAGAAAGAAGCCGCCATCCATGTAGATAATGCCTTGCTTATACTTGCTGGGGCTGGAAGCGGCAAAACCAAAACGCTAACAACAAGACTTGCCTATCTCTTAAGTATAGGTATCCCCGCACAAAACACATTAACATTAACATTCACAAATAAAGCCGCAAGAGAAATGCGAGAGAGAGCATTAAAGCTTATAGAATCAATGAGTATTCCTATGATAAATACCCCCTTGCTTTGCACCTTTCATAAATTTGGATTGCTTTTCTTACAACGCTACATTCATTTACTTTCACGTAATTCTATGTTTAATGTCATAGATGAAGATGATAAGCGAAAGATAATACGAAATATAAAGAAAAATAGCAAAAATATCGCAAAGGAATTAACCCCCGCAACACTCTCAAGTGCTATATCTGATTATAAAAATAACGCCATATTGCCAGATATTGCAAAACAAAGTCCAAGCATGATAGATGCACAAGTCGCAAAGATTTATCAAAAATATGAAGACTATCTTTACGCAAATAACCTTGTAGATTTTGATGACTTATTACTCTTACCTTATAGAATCTTATATGAAAATGAAACTTTACGCACACAAATAAGCAATAAATATCAATATATCATGGTAGATGAATATCAAGATACAAACAACCTGCAAGCAAGTCTTTTAAAACTTCTATGTGCCACACATGAGAATCTTTGTGTAGTAGGCGATGATGACCAAAGTATTTATAGTTGGCGTGGTGCAAATATCGAAAATATCCTAGACTTTGATATCCAATTTGAAAATACAAAGATAGTAAAGCTAGAGCAAAACTATCGCAGCACAGAAGAGATTCTAACAATCGCAAATAATCTTATATCACACAACACAACACGATATGATAAGATTCTAAAAGCAACAAGGCATAATGGCAAAAAAGTCCAATATATAAAAAGCCATGATGACAAAGCCGAGATGAAACAGATTATAGAATCTATACAGACACTCATAGCACAGGGCGAGAGCTATAATGACATTGCGATATTATTCCGCTTAAACGCACTTGCAAGAAATGTAGAAGAATGCTTTAATCGCGCTAAGATTCCATTCAAAATGGTAGGCGTTATACGATTTTATGATAGGCAAGAGATTAAAGATGTGCTTGCCTATTTGCGTTTAGCCCTAAACCTTGATGATAACTTTTCACTTGAGCGAATTATCAATCAACCAAAGAGAAGTATCGGCGAAAAGACATTTGAAAATATAATAGCCGCAAGTACGCAATACACAAGCATATATGTCGCATGGAAACAAGGGGGATTATCTTCACTTAAATGCCATGCAAAGCTAAGCGAGTTTTTTACATTAATAGAATCTTTAAGAGAATGCTTACAACTTAATCCAAGCGAAATACCGCATTTTTTTAAAACCAAAATAAAACTTTATGCAGATGATATACCAACAAAAGATTCTGAAAGCAATGAGGATCGCAGGAAAAATATGGACGAGTTATTTGCGACTTTGCTAGATTTTATAGAATGTGAGAGGGGCGGGGATTACGCTAGTAATGAAGAGATAATACAAGCATTTCTCAATGATATAGCACTAAGTTCTAGTAGCGATATGGAAGATTCTCACAATGTGCTTTGCATGAGTGTGCATAATAGTAAGGGGTTAGAGTTTAAGCATGTATTTGTTATCGGCATGGAGCAAGGCTTATTTCCATTAATGAATTTTTATGAAATAAGTATAGATTCTGTTGATAAAAACACACAAAATCTTAATGAAGAACGAAGACTTGCCTATGTAGCCTTTACTCGTGCAAAAGACACGCTTACACTAAGCTATGCAAAAGAGAGAATGCATCATGGCAGATATAGAGAGTTTGAGCCATCACAATTTTTAGTAGAATCTGGTGTGGTATCAAAGCAAAACGCAAGATTAAATAGTAATAAAGCAGATGAAGAAAGTGATACATGCGTAGCGGGGCTAAAACGCGGTGATTGTGTCCAGCATAAAATCTTTGGCTTTGGCAGGATAGAATCTGTAAGGGAGCTAGGCGACAACTCAACTGCTATGGTAAATTTTGGCGGCACAAAGAGAAATATCCTTATATCTTTTCTCACAAAAGCATAAAGCAGGTTTGTTTGAAGCGATTGAGCGATTGCTAGTAATTTGGAGCCTAGATTTCAGTAATTATATAATGCTAGGTATAGTAGCATAGCAAAACTTTTAGCAGAGATTTAAAAAAAGATTTTTATTTAGCCCTCAACATAACAAGATTCTAATATTGCAAGCATAGCTTATACATGCGATTCCAGATTCCATAAGATATTATTCGCACTTCTTTATGGATTCCATATAAGTATAAATTTTGTTTATTTTATACCCTAAACTTACAATTTTTTGCAATTTTATTTTCAAATTATGCGTTTTTTAAGCTTTTAGTATTGTAACTTAGCTAGAAATTTGCTACAATAGCGACTTAGTTTTTTAAAATATAATCGCAAAGTTGCCAAGCAAACAAGTAAAAAGGGAAAAATATGGAAATTATGCCAAATCCACAGGTCATGCTTGTCGTGTTTATAGTGTTTATGGTTACAATGTTTATGCTCAATAAGTTTGTATTCCAGCCACTTTTTGCCTATATGGACCAAAGAGAACAGAAAGTTACAAGTGATTTAGAGCTTGTAACGCGTGAAGATAATGAACTTCAACGCATAGAAAACGAGATTCATGAGATTTTATCTCATGCGAAGACACAGGCTTTTACAGCTAAGGAAGAGCAAGTTGAAGAGGCGAAAAAGAGTGCAGGTGCAAAAATAGAGCGTATGCAAAATGAAAACCGAGAGAAAATGGATGCTTTCATGGCAAAATTGCAGGAAAGCAGGGATTCTATGAAAAATGAATTGCGTGCAAATATAGGCGATATAGAATCTTTACTTGCTGCAAAGATTAAACATATTTAAAGTTAGTGATATAAAGGGATAATTATGCGATACATATATATGGCTTTCATGTGCTTTGTGCTATGTAGCATATCCTATGCAAGTGGCGAAGCCCATGTGATGGATATTTCAAAAACTGACATTATAGAAAGATTGATAAACTTTGTTATTTTTGTGGCGTTAATGTGGTATTTACTTGCAGATAGGCTTAAGTCCATGTTGCAAGAACGCACAAAAGGCATCGCAAATAAGCTTTCACAGACACAAGAAAAAGTAAATGAGATAAGAGCAAAGAAAGAAAAAGCACAACAGCGATTGAAAGAAGCAAAAGAGCAAGCGGCAGAAATAATTGCTACTGCCAAAAAAGAAGCAAATGCGTCTGTGTTGCGTATTGAAGAGAAAACAAAAGAACAAATTGCAAATCTATTAAAAGCGAATGAAGAAGCAATGGAATTTCAAGAAAAAATGCTACAAAAGCAGCTTGTTGCAGAGATCTTACAGGAAGCATTTGTAAGCCAAGCCCTAAAACTTGAATCCAAAGATTATGTTGGAATCTTAGAAAAGAAGGTGGTGTAAATGCAAGAACATGTTATAGCAAAAAAATATGCCAAAGCATTAGCTAGTGTTTGCAATGCCGAAAATATTACGCAGGTGTATAGCATATATGCAGAAATAAATAAAATGTTTGCTGTAAGTAAGTTTAGAGATATTGTCATGTCGCCCATTATTGACAACACAAGTAAGCTTGCATTTCTAAAGTCTCTCGTTGATATTACAGCGAACTCTTATGCTGAAAAGCTTTTAACAATTCTTGTTAAAAACGACAGAATCTATTTGCTACCTTTTGTGGCACTTGAGCTTAAAAAAATTATTGATAGTCGCCTTAATGTCTATCAAGCTACACTTTATGTGAAACAAGAATTAGGTCAAGATTCTCTGCTCAACATTCAGGATAAGCTTGGCAGGAAACTAGGCACGACACTAAAAGTTACCCAAAGCATTGATCCTACTCTAGATGGCATTAAGCTTGAGGTTACGGAGTTGGGCATTGAAGTTGCGTTCTTAAAACATAAATTCACACAAGAATTACAAGACTTTATTTTAAAAGCAATCTAATAGAAGGAGACACATGGTTACCGCAAAATTAAAACCCGAAGAAATAAGCTCTATTATCCGCGAAAAGATTGAGCAGTTTGACCTACAGGTTGATATTAGTCAAGTTGGCAAGGTTACGAGTTACGCTGATGGTGTTGCTAAGGTGTATGGCTTAAATGATGTTATGTCGTATGAAATGATTGAGTTTGATACAGGTGAAAAGGGACTAGCACTTAACCTTGAAGAAGGCAGTGTTGGTGTTGTTGTGCTTGGTAATGGAAAAGGTATTAAAGAAGGCACAACTGTTAAGCGACTAAATCGACTTATGAAGATTCCAGTTGGAGAAAGCGTGATAGGTCGCGTTGTAAATACCGTTGGTGAGCCACTTGATGGCAAAGGTGCGATAGAATCAAACGAATATCGTTTTATCGAGCAAAAAGCTCCCGGCATCATGCAGCGAAAAAGTGTGCATGAGCCATTGCAAACAGGTATTAAAGCTATCGATGCACTTGTGCCTATCGGCAGGGGACAAAGAGAACTTATCATTGGCGATAGACAAACTGGGAAAACGACCGTTGCTATCGATGCGATTATTAATCAAAAAGGGCAAGGTGTTTATTGTATCTATGTTGCCATAGGACAAAAAGAATCTACTGTGGCACAAGTTGTGCGTAAGCTTGAAGAACATGGTGCTATGGAATACACGGTTGTAGTGAATGCTTCTGCGAGTTCAAGTGCAGCTATGCAATATCTTGCACCTTACTCTGGTGTTACAATCGGGGAGTATTTTAGAGATAATGGCAAACATGCACTTATTATCTATGATGATCTTACAAAACATGCTGTTGCTTATCGTGAAATGAGCCTTATTCTAAGAAGACCTCCGGGAAGAGAAGCTTTTCCGGGTGATGTTTTCTACATCCACTCTCGTTTGCTTGAGCGTGCGGCTAAATTGAGTGATGAGCTTGGTGCTGGATCTTTGACTGCATTACCTATCATTGAAACACAAGCAGGCGATGTTTCAGCCTACATTCCTACAAATGTTATTTCAATTACAGATGGACAGATATTCCTTGAGACAGATTTGTTTAACTCTGGTATTCGCCCTGCGATCAATGTTGGTTTATCTGTATCGCGTGTTGGTGGTGCTGCACAGATTAAGGCAACAAAACAAGTTGCCGGGACATTACGACTTGACCTTGCACAATTTAGGGAGCTGCAAGCATTCGCACAATTTGCTTCAGACCTTGATGAGTCAAGCAGAAGACAGCTTGAGAGAGGGCAAAAAATGGTGGAAGTCTTAAAGCAGGGACCATATAGTCCGCTACCAATTGAACGACAAGTAACTATCATTTATGCCGGTGCGAAAGGATTCTTAGATGATATTCCTGCAAATAAGGTTGTTGAGTTTGAAAGACAGCTTTATCCATTTATTGAAGCAAAATATCCAAGCATTTTTGAAGATATAAGCTCTAAAAAAGCGCTAGATAAAGAGATAGAATCTTTGCTTAACAAGGCATTAAGTGAGTTTAGAACAAGTTTTGCGATTTAATAAGGCATACTTATGGCAAATGGACTAAAAGAAATTAGGAAAAAAATATCAAGCGTAAATAACACTAAGAAAACTACGCGTGCTATGAAGCTAGTCTCGACCTCAAAGCTTAAAAAAGCTGAAGAGATGGCAAGAAGGGCTAGGGCATTTGCGGATAAGTTAAATGAAGTTTTTTACGACATGATGTTGCGTATTAAGCGAAGTGGTTTAACAAATATTGATAGCAAATTCTTCAACAATACAGAATCTCATGATGTAAAAATTGTAGATATTGTATTTGTAACTGCGGATAAAGGCTTGTGTGGTGGCTTTAATAGTATCACCATGAAAGAAGTTTTACGCTTAAGAGATGAGTATGAAAAGAAAAAGATACGAGTAAGATTTCGCTGTGTTGGCAAAAAGGGTAATGCGTTTTTTGCATTCAACAACATTCCTTTAGAAGCTAGTGTAGCGGATTTGAGTGCTTCGCCGGATTATGAAAAATCAAGTAGCTTTATTGGTGCGGTTGTCGATGATTTCTTAGCAGGTAAAACCGATGAAGTTATTATCGTGCATAATGGATTCAAAAATCTTATTTCGCAAGAACTAAAAAGTGTCAAAATACTGCCACTTGTGCCAGATAAAGACGCCTTGCAGCAAGATAGCGAGATGTCTAGCGTTTTAAACATTTCGCCCGAAGATGAAGAAAATATGATTCTAGATGAGTTAGCAAAAAAGTATGTAGAATACAATATGTATTATGCGCTTGTAGATTCTCTAGCAGCAGAACATAGTGCAAGAATGCAAGCAATGGATGCGGCGACAAATAATGCTACTGAGTTAGTAAAAACGCTGACTATTTCCTATAATAAAGCGAGACAAGAAGCGATTACAACAGAATTAGTTGAGATTAATGCTGGCGTAGAAGCCATGAAGTAAATATGTGAAAGGAGCTTTAAATATGAATAAAGTAGGTAAAATCACACAAGTCATGGGACCTGTTGTTGATGTTGAGTTTGAAAATTATTTGCCAGAAATTAATGAGGCACTTGATGTAAATTACAAGTTTGATTCTGAAGAAAAGCAGCTTGTATTAGAAGTAGCAGCACACTTGGGCGATAATGTCGTAAGAACAATCGCTATGGATATGACAGAAGGGCTTACAAGAGGACAAGAAGTTAAAGCGCGTGGCGCGATGATTGAAGTCCCAGTTGGCGAAGAAGTATTAGGTAGAATCTTTAATGTTATTGGCGAAGTTGTTGATGATGGTGAGCCGGTTAAAGCGGCGGTAAAATGGCCTATCCACAGAGATTCTCCAAGCTTTGATAATCAAAGCACAAAAACAGAAATGTTTGAAACAGGCATTAAGGTTGTTGATTTGCTTGCCCCATACTCAAAAGGTGGTAAAGTTGGACTATTTGGTGGTGCTGGTGTTGGTAAAACCGTTGTTATTATGGAGCTTATACATAATGTTGCGTATAAGCATAGTGGTTACTCTGTATTTGCTGGTGTTGGCGAAAGAACAAGGGAAGGGAACGACCTTTACCATGAAATGAAAGAAAGTGGTGTTTTAGACAAAGTCGCCCTTTGCTACGGACAGATGAATGAACCACCGGGCGCAAGAAATAGAATCGCTTTCACAGGTTTAACAATGGCAGAATACTTTAGAGATGAAAAAGGGCTTGATGTGTTGATGTTTATCGACAATATCTTCCGTTACGCACAATCTGGTGCGGAAATGTCAGCTCTTTTAGGCAGGATTCCATCTGCGGTTGGTTATCAACCTACACTTGCAAGTGAAATGGGTAAATTACAAGAGCGTATCACTTCAACAAAGAATGGCTCTATTACTTCAGTGCAGGCTGTTTATGTCCCAGCAGATGACCTTACTGACCCAGCACCTGCGTCTGTTTTCTCTCACCTTGATGCTAAAACTGTTCTTAATAGAAAGATCGCTGAAAAGGGTATTTATCCAGCTGTGGATCCACTTGATTCTAGCTCTAGAATCCTTGATCCACAAGTTGTTGGCGAAGAGCATTATAAGATTGCAACAGGTATTCAACAGGTGTTGCAAAAGTATAAAGATTTGCAAGATATTATCGCCTTGCTTGGTATGGATGAGCTATCAGAAGAAGATAAACGAACTGTGGAGAGAGCAAGAAAGATTGAGAAATTCCTATCTCAACCATTCTTTGTTGCTGAAGTATTTACAGGCAGTCCGGGCAAATATGTAAGCTTACAAGAAACGCTTGAGGGCTTTAAAGGCATTTTAGAGGGAAAATACGATCATATACCAGAAAATGCGTTTTATATGGTTGGCAATATCCAAGAGGTGCTTCAAAAAGCAGAGGATATGAAACAAGCAAAATAATAAGGAGCATTCATGCAAGATTTTCAACTCGATATTGTTACTCCTTATGGTGAGATTTTTAATGGCAAGGTAAATTCTGTCTATTTGCCGGGTAAAGAGGGCGAATTTGGCGTTCTGCCCGGACATTGCGATATGTTAGCACTTTTACAAACAGGCGTGATTGACATTCGTTCAGAATCAAGTCATGATCTTGTAGCAATAAACTGGGGGCATGTTTCCATCAGTAATAATAAAGTAAGCGTATTAGCCGATGGTGCAGTGTGCGTTCGTGGTGGTGATAGTAAGCTATCAAAGGCACTAGAACAAGCTAAAAAACTGCTTGAAGACGCTTCAAGTGATACTTCTATGATTGCTGGGGCATTGCGTAAGCTTGAAGAGACAAAGTAAGGTAGTAGTTGGCTATCCTTTTGGCTAACCACTCTAGCATACAATCATTTGTGCAATCAAAAGATTATGTCTCTTATCTTTCCCTATAAATTTCTCTTAGTCTAGAGTCTTTTAGATTTTAATAAATGTTATATTGAGTGCAACATGGATTCTATTAGAGAGATTTTACCCAACATCTCTCATAATCTACAAAGATTTTGCAGGGTTAAATTTAGTGCTTTCCGCTAAATGCCTATATCTGCAAACAATAAAAAGCCTTGCAAGTCTCACGCATATTTAATTTATAAGGATTTTCATGACAAACACAACTACAAAAACACTAAGCTACACTACACTTTTTCAAACATTATTATTTATTGCAATCTTGCTTATCATTTGTTCTTCTGCTAGGGCTATTATGGTGGCACATTTTATCCCCGAAGAACTCTTTACACATAAAGATTTTTATGCAATGTGGATTATGGGCTTTAAGCTTGATATGCGTAGTATTGGCATTGCAATGCTTGTTTTTGTTGGACTAAAACTTATTGCTTTTGTTATAGAATCTATTCTTAAAATATCTGTGAAATTAAGCGGGGGGGGGGGGTAACCTCTAGAGTATTCGTAGCCTTAAACTCTTTTTTCTCTTCTTTTAGTCGCTTTTTCTTTTCATTTTACGCATTTTTACTTGGCTTTATTTTTATGGTGGCAGCCTTTGTAAATTTCTATTACTTCCAAACCTATGGCAATAAGATTGATATTTTCATTTTTGGATTAAAAGATGATGATACTTTAGCTATTCTCTCTATTATGTGGCACGACTATCCGCTTGTGTGGGGGATCTTAATGTCTTTGCTGTGCGGGATAATCACGTTTTTTGCCTACAAGATTCCATTAAAATACAATGCAATAAAAGAGAAATTAAACACCGCATTTAATGCTATCAAGCTTTTTATTTATGGGACTATTCATTTTTGCTTAATTATTCTACTTATCATCGCAGCGCGTGGGACTTTAGGGACTTTCCCTATAAAAGCGGATAATTTTCATATTTCTACATTACCTATTTTTAATCATATCGCTACAAATCCACTTATGGCATTTGAATGGGCGCTAAAAGATTATAGAAACAATGCGACTTTTGGAGAGCCAAATATAGAAAGGGGTAAGGAATTGCAAGAGAGACTTTTCCCGCTTTTTCACACCACAGCAAATTCCACCTTTTTAAAAGAAAATCCACCGCATGTTGTCTTAAATGTCATGGAGAGTTTTGGTATAAATGCGTTGGTGCATGATAGAAAGGATACAAATGATTTGCTTGGGAGTTTAAGAAAGCATTTTGAGAGTGATTTTGTATTTTATCGCTTTTTGAGTGCTGCAGATGGCACAGCCCCATCATTTGTAGCCCTTTTCTTTGAGAGTCCAAATGAGCAAATCACGCTTGGTTCATATAAGAATATAAAGCTTCCCTACAATCCATTCTCAATATATGCAGATTCTGGATACGAAGTCTTTTATATCACTTCAGGCTATGGGCAGTGGCAGGGACTAGAAGATTATACAAAGACACAAGGGGCGCATAAAGTCTATGATGCCCTTACACTGATGGAGAAGTATCCAGAAAGCAAACAAGATTCTAACTCATGGGGTGTGCCGGATGAGTATGTATATAGACTTGCGTTTGAGATTCTAAGTAGTGCCAAAAAGCCAACCTTTGTTGCTATCCTTACTACAAGCAATCATCCGCCCCATCTCTTACCACACACTTTTTCGCCTATGCCACTTTCATTTCCTAGCGAATTAGCAGATAAACTAACACAAAAACAGCAAGAAAATCTCATATTACCGATAAAACTATATCAATATGCTAATAATGCCTTTGGGGATTTTATGGATAGAATCAAGCAATCAAATCTCGCAAAAAATACAATTATAAGTGCAACAGGCGATCATCGCTTAAGAAATCTTGGACCAAATCCAAGCACCGATAAAGCCCTAAACTTCAGTGTGCCTTTTTATATCTATATCCCACAAGCCTATCAAATAAACCTGCATTATAATCCATCTCGTGTAGGTTCGCACAAAGACATACTGCCTACACTCTATGCTTTGAGCCTATCAAATGCGATATATATGAGTGTGGGTGGTCGCAATATGCTAGGTAAGGTGGATAAGAAGCAATATGAGTTTGGATTCAATAGATCAGTATGGATTGATGATAATGGGATTTATCCCACACAAGCAGGGGTTGGGTATCTATGGAAAGATAAAGAGATAAACACAGATTCTAAAAAAGCTTTTGGCTTACATGCATTAGATGAAAGCTTTTTGCTACAAGATAATAAAGACTTTGAGAATCTGTATCGAGAACTCTTTAATTACTCCATATCATGGAGAATATATAATGCTAAATAATTAGATCTTTCTTCTAAGATTCTATAAAAGCAGAAAGTTGTGTTTGTGTTATAGAAGCCCTAATTCATGAGTTAATCTATATGATATTATTAGAATCTACATTAAGATTTGGTGGTTAGATCTACACCTTTATGGCTTTGGAACACAATAGGATTAGAATCTAATGATTATCATAATTTGAGCGTATGCAAAATATCTCTCTTAGAATTTATGCTGATTTAGAAAAAGCCAGATTCTAATCTTAGAATCTTTCAGGCTTTAATCTAAAATAGTTTTTGTAAAATACAGAATCTTTATCTTAATTTTAAAGGACAAATATGTTGCTAAAAAGTGTGTTAATGGGTTTGCTTTCATTTCATAGTGTAGATACAACTATGCTAAAAGAATGCGAAAATCACGCAGACAAAATAAGCGGCTGTGTAGAAAAAGAATATGATTCAAGCGTGAATCTTTGGAGAGAAACACCATATAAAAATGGCAAAAAAGAAGGCATAGAAAAGCGGTATTATGAGAATGGGAATCTAGCACTGGAAATGCCATATAAAAATGGGGAAGCAGAGGGTATGCTCAAAGGCTATTATGAAAATGGGCTTCTTAGGCGGGAAGCACCACTTAAAAATGACAAAATAGAGGGCATA
Source organism: Helicobacter bilis ATCC 51630 (assembly GCF_000686565.1). GTDB lineage: Bacteria > Campylobacterota > Campylobacteria > Campylobacterales > Helicobacteraceae > Helicobacter_A > Helicobacter_A bilis. Next base: position 482 of record NZ_JMKW01000042.1, on the reverse strand, counting down.
TTAAAAGAGTATTATGAGAATGGCAGCTTACAAGCAGGAGTAAAAGTTCTAAATGATAAGTTGCATGGGGATACGAGATTCTACACAGAAGATGGAAAACTACTAGCCTTAGTTAAAGGCGAGAATGGCAAGATTATAAGTGGCAAATGCTTTGATGATAAAGTCTTAACAGACAAAGAAATAGACGATCTTAGTGGACTCAAAAGCATTGAAGAACCAATTAACTATTTAAAAGAAATATGCCTTAAAGAGAGTGATTCTAAATAATTTATGATTTAAAGCTCTTAACACTTGCTAGATTCTAATCTTAGAATCTTTATGGCTTTAATCTAAAAGAGTTTTTGTAAAATACAGAATCTTTATCTTAACTTAAAGGGGCAGTTATGTTACTAAAGTGTGTGTTTATGGGTTTGTTTTCATTGTCTATCTTACATGCAGATATACTAAAAGAATGCAAAACCGAAGCGGATAAAATAAGCGGT
>NZ_JMKW01000041.1 GCF_000686565.1 Helicobacter bilis ATCC 51630 | reverse complement strand
GAGCTACAAAAATCGTATAGAATCCATTATAAAAGAGTTAAATCAAGGTGTGTATGAAAAAGACCAAGCTATAAAGCTTGTATTGCTTTCATTTCTAAGTGGTAAATCAGCCTTTTTGTATGGACCGCCCGGCACAGCAAAGAGTCTTATTGCAAGGCGAGTGGCATTAGCCTTTGATATGGAAACTAAAAATCAAAACAAAAGCCCAAGTAATGATGAAGGCTATATAAGCACGAATAATTTTAAAAATTTAGATTCTAAAAAAGCAGATTCTAACACTTTCTTTGCTTATTTAATGAATCGCTTCAGCACACCAGAAGAAATCTTTGGTCCAATCGACATAGCAGAGTTAAAGAAAAATCGCCTTACACGAAGCACACAAGGCTATCTATCCACAGCACATTTTGCGTTTTTAGATGAGATATGGAAAAGTTCTCCAGCCATTCTAAACACGCTTTTAACAATCATTAATGAAAAGATCTATCGCGATGGCAATATGGATATAAAAGTCCCATTAAAAGGGCTAGTATGTGCGAGTAATGAATTCCCTATGCAAAATCAAGGGCTAGAAGCCTTATATGATAGGCTTGTTATCCGCTTAAGCGTATTGCCTATAGAGCAAAAGTCTAGCTTTGAAGCCCTGCTAGATGAAGATATTGTAGAAATAGAGGTTACAAATCCCATCACCACACAAGAATTACAAGACATCACGCAAAAAGCAAAAAAGATAAAATTCTCACAAGAAGCAAAAGAAGCCATGCACTTCCTTAAAGCAAGTATAGAATCTTATAATAAATCATTGCGCTTAAGAAATCTAGCGCAAGACAATATAGAATCTAGCAAAGAATCTAAAATGTCTTTCACCCATAATTCTAAAAACAATTTTGCTATACTACTTGTTTTGTTTTGTAATATTTCTTATCTTTATATTTAATTTCACAATAAAGGGATTACTTTTGGATATAGCATTTTTTGATTTTGATGGGACCATAACGCGTGGGGATTCTTTTCAACTATTTTTGCGTTTTGTATTAGGAAAAAGATTCTATATAAAAATGTTAGAAAATTTGCCTACTTTGATAGGCTACAAGCTTGGCTTGATAGATAATAGCAGGGCAAAAGAGAGAGTGCTAAAGTCTTGTTTTAAGGGCATGGAAAAAGATAAATTAGATAAATATTGCACTGACTTTGTGAGCGATTTGGAATCTTTTTGTAAAGATTCTGCCCTGCAAAAAATGCAATGGCATAAGGAAAATAATCATGTTGTAGTGCTTGTGTCTGCTAGCTTTGAAGAGTATCTGCGTCCTTTATGTAAAACTTTTGATATTCATCTACTTGCCACTACAATGGAGGTAAAAGATGGTAAGATTACAGGCAATTTCGCCCAGCCAAACTGCTATGGACCAGAGAAAGAAAGACGCATTAAAGAAAACTATGACCTTACACAATATGAAAGAATCTATGTCTATGGCGATACTAGGGGGGATAGAGAAATGTTAGCCCTAGCAAGTCCAAATCTCGCATTTTTTCGCGTGTTTCATTAAGGGCTTGTGATGACTTCTAATAAGTTAGCATTTAGCGAGATTATGCGCGAGTGGCTCTATAATCCAAATACAGGCTATTACACGCAAAATCATGTGGGAAAAGCGGGGGATTTTTACACTTCTGTGAGTGTGTCAAAGTTTTTTGGTGGGGCGATTAGCCGCTATATTTTGAGAATGCTTGATGAAAAAAGGCTTACTTTGCCACTTCACATTGTGGAAATAGGGAGTAATAATGGCGATTTAATCGCTGATATTGCAGAGTTTTTAAAGGCATTTAGTAATATAGTTTTCATACAAACTAGCTTTTGTGTGATAGAGCCACTAGTTTGCTTACACACACAACAGATGGCGACTTTTCAAGCAAGGATTACTGCAAGATTTGCTAAGCAACTACATATTTATAATAACTTGCAAATGCTAAAAGATACGCAACCAAACAATGTATTTTTCATATCTAATGAATTGTTTGATAGCATGCCTTGCGATATTTTTCATAATAATAACATGCTATATTTTCATAATAATAATTTTACATGGGATAAGCCAAGCAGTGAGATAAGTGAATTTATGGAAAAGTATGATATAAAAAGTGCTGAAATCCCACTCATTTGGGAATCTTTTATACAAAATCTCTGCAATTTGCCATGTAAATGGATATTTCTCACATTTGATTATGGCGATTTTTTGGCACGAGAAATGAATATACGAATGTATATGCAGCACAAGGTTTATAATCTCTATGAAGAATTGCAAAATGATAGATTAGCCCAGTTTATAGGCAAAAGCGATATTACTTATGACATAGATTTTAGCTTGTTAAAAAAGATATTGGAAAATAATAATGCTAAAGTTTTATGTAATGTTACGCAGTCAAAATTTTTAATTGAATCTTGTGAGATATTAGATATTTTTGAAAGTTTTTCTACGCATTTTAGCACAATCCAGCTAAGCAAACAAAGAGCAAGTTTGCAAGGCTTAATCGCTCCAAACGCCATGGGCGAACGCTTTAGGGCTTTGGTATGTGGGGTGTAGACTCTAAAAAGTTATATGTTATTGCATTAAAAACATTTCTTTATCCAAAGAGATTGTCTCATCAATTAAGAATAAGTGTTGTTAAGATAGGTGTAGATACAATCAAATTTAGAAAATGGTGGTTGCGACTGGACTCGAACCAGCGACCCCTACCATGTCAAGGTAGTGCTCTACCAACTGAGCTACGCTACCACCCAATAAATTTAAGGCGATATGTGTAAGCGTTAATTTCATCATAAACATTAAGTTCCCATTCTACTAGATCACAACAAGATTCTGAAATCGTAGTCAAAAAAAAACATTGTATTAAATAGTCATTTCTAACCACATTAATACAATATCAGGGGATTTAATATCATGTCGCCATATCTTTAATGATGTATAATACTACAAACAGAAAACATAAAGCATCTTGATAAAATTTTAACTTAAAGGAGTGGCGTGCTCGGAGGGATTCAAACCCCCGACCTACAGGACCGCAACCTGTTGCTCTATTCAGCTGAGCTACGAGCACAATTAGCTTGTGATTATATAGAAAAAAATATAAAAAATAGCTTAATAGTTTAAAATTTTAAAGAATATTTATAAAGAATTAAATTTAGGTCAATATTTTATTATGTCAAGATATATTATTTCATAACTTATTTTGGGTTAGATTCTAGTTATAATGACAATATTTTACACATCGAATAATAAATCCGCTAACGAATAAATAATACTAATATTAATAAAATAATACTAAAATAATATTTTTTTAATTTTATTAATAAAGGTAAGGCTCTATGTTTTCTTACACCTATGTATATACACAAGATAACAAAGAAAATGCTTTTTTTACGCAGTTTAACCCTAAAGCTATCACAGCAAAAAATAATGATGATACACTATTTTTCTCATATTCTTCAAGGCTAGATGTTACTCAAGCAGATTTTGCTAAAGAATATTTTACTAAGAAGAGATTTAATAAAAAGTCTCTTTATATAAGTATATTTTGTGCCTATACCCTACTTTTTATGGAAGCTTTATTTGCAGATAGCCTAGATATTATGGATAATACGACTTCAAAAGATTCTAATACAAAGCATTATCAAGCAAAAGCGGCAACCGTTACTGCAACAAGAATCCCAACGACAATCGATGAAGCCCCCGGCAATGTCAGTATAATAGATAAGGAATCTATAAAAGTGCGACCAAATAGTAAGATTAGCGACACTTTGCGTGGTATAGAGGGTTTGCGTCAAAGCAAAAGTCGCGGCATGGATACATTTGATGGGGTTACTATTCGGGGTATTAGTAGTGGGGCTATGATTATGCTTGATGGTGTGATTCTAAATGATATGGATAATAATACAAAAATGATAACCGCGATGAATGCCGATGATTTAGAGCAAGTGGAAGTGATACGCGGTCCATTCTCAAATCTCTATGGTAGCGGGGCGTTGAGTGGGGCTATAAACTTTGTTACCGCTATGCCTAATAAGTTTGAGTTGAGGGCAAATATAGGCTATGGGAATCCCTTCGTGCCAAATACCGCTCAAGAGAATCTCGTGCGTGGCTATCTCTCAATCGGTGATACCTTTTTTGATAATAAGCTAAAGCTTAAAGCAAGCTATGGCTTCACCACCACAGATGGCTACGCAGCAGATAGTGCGTGGGTGTATAAAGGCGATACCATTCTTAATAATGGCGTAACAGGTGGCATACCAAGTAAGAATCCACAAGGCACAGATATTGTAATAATAGGTGATATGGGAAAGCAGAAATATCAAACACATGACTTGAAATTTAAAGCTCAATATGATTTGACAGAATCTATTACGCTAGATTCTGGACTTATGTTTAACTACTATGGCTATACACATGAAGACCATACGACTTTTTTGCGTAAGAATGGAGAAGAATATTGGGGAGATAATAACAATACTTGTAGTAATTGTGGAAGTCGCCCCATGCCTATGTATGCTGGACGCGGCATAGGGCAAGAGAGATTTGCTCAAAATATCTTTTATGTAGGATATAAGCAATACTTTGATGATATATTGCTTAGTGCGAGATACTCACGCATTGATGGCTGGAGAGATTTTAATAATCCAGATGGCGGGGCAAGTGGTGAAACAAACGCAAATACTACGCTTACAGGTGGGGCAGGCTCACAAACTAAAGATAGATTCCAAACAAATAATTTAGACATCTTTACAAATATCCCTATCTTTGATATGGGACAGAATCTACTTATAGGATTTCAGGCAAGACAGCTAAGTATGGACGAGTCTGTCTTTAACCTTAATGATTGGACAAATTATTCTAGCAATGGCAGCAACTATGTCAATACCAAAGAGAAAAAAGGCGGAAAAAGCCTTATGAGTGGTCTTTTTATAGAATTACGAAGTGATTGGAATGAGTATTTAAGCACGACTTTGGGCTTACGATATGACTACTGGCTAGGATATGACTACTATACAAAAACTAACTCGCAAGTAACAAATAACTCAAAGCATAAGATCTCGCCAAAAGCAACACTCAATTACTACATAAATGATACAAGCACACTAAAAGCTTCTGTTGGACAAGGATTTCGCGCACCAACGCTTAGCCAAATGTTTAGCACATATAAAACAAATAATGGTGTCACAACCATTGGGAATCCAAATCTAAAACCAGAGAGTGCCACAAGCTTTGATATAGGCTTTGAACAAAAGCTTAGTTTTTCTCAATATCAAGGCTTAGTAAAAGCATATTATTTTAATACTTTTATGAGTGATGTTATCTATAATCATTTAGAGGGTAATACTAATTACTTAAAAAATGGTGGATTAGCCCTTATTAATGGCTTAGAGCTATCCTACAAACAGAATCTCCCCTATAATCTCTCACTACTTTTTACCTACACCTTTACAAATTCAGACATGCTAAGAAATCCAGCGGATAAAAGCATAGAAGGTAAAAAACTCACAGGCATACCAGAGCATTTAGGTTACGCACAGATTGCCTATGATGATTCTGTATTTTTTGGAAGTTTTGGTATTGAAATGATGAGTAAGCCTTTTAGCAGAGCGGATAATAAGGATACAATCGGTGGTGTATATAGTGCGACTGATAGCTATGTGCTAGGTGATGTGAGAGTTGGCTATAGATTCTTAAAGCATTATGAAGTAGCCTTTAATGCGACAAATATTTTTAATCAAAAGTATTTTAGCTATTATAGAGCCCCCGGTGCTGCATTCTTTATACAAGCTGGTGCTACTTTTTAATAACATTTTGGCGTATTTGTAACGAATTTTAGAATCTAGTATTGAAGCGATATTGTTTCTTTATCTTATTTACTTTATAGGAATATAATCATTCCTAGTCTCAAAGACTGAATAATATTAAAAGGATTATGTATGAGAAAAATTGTGCTTAGTGCTATTGTGGCAAGTTCATTGGCTATTGTTGGTATGCAGGCTGCTCCATATAAGATTGATGTGAGTCATTCAGCGATTAACTTTAAGATTGGACATATGGTTGTAGCAAATGTGAATGGAAATTTTGCGAAATTTAGCGGTAATGTGGATATTGATCCAAAGACAAAAACGCTAACAAAGCTTGATGGAGAAATCGACATTACTTCTATCAATACAAGAGATGAGGAAAGAGATGGGCATTTGTTGGGTGATGCTTACTTTGATGCAGGGACATATCCAAAAGGCACACTTAAAGCGACAAAAATCACAAAGGCTAAAAATGGCATTCGCGTTGAGGCAGATTTGACACTTCGAGGTGTAACAAAAAAGGTAATTTTCACAGGTGACCTAAAAGGACCAGCACAGCATCCTATGCTTAAAAAAGAGATTTTTGGGCTTACATTACAGGCTACAATCAATCGCAAGGATTTTAATATCGGCAAAGATACTTCAGGTGCTACAATGGGTGAGAGTGTAGATATTTCTATCAACCTAGAGCTTCATCCGCAATAAATTCACATAGAATCTTAACATGCAATAAAGCACAAAGGATTATAACCAATTCCTTTGTGTGCTATCTAGCATGAGTTTTCATATAACATTTTGCCCGAGATTATTTGCTTAAAATTATATGAAAACTCATAAAAGGGGATGGTATGGATAATAAAACTACGCATTTAAGCGATGAGATAAAAAGAGAGATTCTGCAAAATGCTAAAACCATAATGATAGTAGGCTTAAGCCCAGATACAAGTAAGCCAAGCTATCATGTCGCCTCATTTCTCTTAGAAAAGGGCTATGATATAATTCCAATTTACCCAAAAGGTGGCGAGATTTTAGGCAAAAAGGCTTTCACTTCGCTTAAAGAAGCATTCATAGATATATCTAAAAAAGGTGTGAAATGCGATATTATCGACATTTTTAGAAAAAGCGAGGCATTACCCTTGGTTGTAAGTGAGATTTGTGAAATATGGGGATTAGAATCTAGCATGAAAGATTCTTGCGTTAAGCAAAGTGAAATAGCTAGAGATTTAGATTCTAATTATAACGATCAGCATTCAGTCGTTAAACTAGGGAAACTAGATTCTATAAATTTTGCACCCCAAAGCCCTGCACCCACCCAAATGGTAGAGAATCTAGACTCTAATAGTCATCATATTAAGCGTAGTGAAATATCTAATACAGAATCTAAAAAAGATTTTTCGCCTATGGCTCAAAATGACAAGATTCTAGAATCCTTTAATACAAATAACCCTTGTATATGGGTGCAACTTGGATTGCACAATACAGAAGCAGCTAAAATCGCAAGGCAACATGGAATGCTTTATGAAGAAGATAGCTGCATTAAACTAGAATATATGAGAATCTTTAGTAAATAAATTAAATACTTGTAGATTCTAGAACATTCTTTATTGGCAATATTATTTTCTTGTGTATATGTGAGTTTATCTACCTAATATAACGATTATTTATAAATGCAAAATTCACATTATTGATTTTGAGTAGTATATGCAATCACTGCGTATAGAATCCATTGATTTTCCATCTTATTTCATACCAAAAGCACATATAAAATCTTTACTTTCAAAATAATGCAAAATTATACAATATGCTTTATACCCTATTTTTTCAACATGCAAGAGTGGTATTTCTGCCACAAGTTACTAAGACTAACTAACGAAATCCCAACCCCACAAATTCTCTTGCTAAGATTCTATTAAAAGATAAAAAACTAACGCGGTATTTGATTTTGTGAAAGCATACCTAAAAGACTTTGTATTCCGCCTTTTTGGCTAAGTTTCTTTGCAAATTTACTTGCTTGGTCAAATTGCTTTAATACACGATTAATATCGCTTACTTGCAATCCGCTACCAAGTGCTATACGCTTTCGTCTTGAGCCATTTAAAAGGTCTGGGTTTTCTCTTTCTTTTGGTGTCATGGAATTTACCATTGCGCGGATTATCTTAATCTCTTCGGAGTTATCTAAATCCACATCTTTGAGTGATTTTGCCATATTACCCATGCCCGGAATCATTGACATGAGAGAGCTTACTGAACCCATCTTTTTGACATTTTCAATTTGATTTAAGAAATCTGTAAAGGTAAAAGTCCCCTTTTTAATCTTTTTATGAATATCTTTTGCTTCTTTTGGATTGATAACACTTGCTGTTTTTTCTGCAAGACTTGTTAAATCCCCTGCACCCATAAGCCTTGATACAATCCTATCAGGCATAAATAAATCAAGGTCAGCAATCTTTTCTCCCATACCCATAAAACGCAATGGAATGCCGATTTGATACGCAATGGAGAGAGCTATACCACCTTTTGAATCACTATCAAACTTACTTAAAATCACACCGCTAATACCTATCTTTTCATGGAAAGTTTGTGCCGTTCTCACACCATCTTGCCCACTTAGAGAATCTGCAACATAGAAAGTATCATGCGGATTTATCGCTTTTTTAATCTCGGCTAATTCACTCATTAAAGACTCATCAATTGCTAATCGCCCTGCCGTATCATAAATCACAACATCAAATAGCCCATCTTGTGCGTATTTCATCGCCTCTTTTGCCACACCAACAGGATTGCTAGATTCTGAGTGAAACACCTCTGTCTCAATCTGTTCTCCCAATGTTTTTAACTGCGTAACGGCGGCTAATCTCTGCAAATCACAAGGCACAAGCAAAACCTTCTTATTTCGTGCTTTTAGATAGTTTGCAAGTTTTGCACAAGTCGTTGTTTTGCCGCTACCTTGCAAACCACTCATAAGGATATTTGTCGGCGGCTTTTGTGCGTAAGTAAAGCCATAAACTCCACTCACTTCCAAAATCTCTAAAAGAGACTGACTAAGTGCGTTTAAAAAGCTGTCCCTACCGATGCCATTTGCCTTTGTTTTATCCTTTGTTTTTTGCAGAATCTCTTTAGTTGTTTTATGATATACATCATTTTTTAATAGGGCTTTTTTTAATTCATCTAGGGCTTTATCGAGTGCTTTTTCATCATCACTGAATCTAATCTTATTAATCGCCCCACGAAAGCCATTACTCAAAGTCTCAAACATATTTATCCTTTTTATAGCACATGATTTATATACAAAGCTGGAATTATAACAAAATTTTACATAAAACCAAATTATAGCTATCCAATAAACTTCATATAAAAACATGCTAAAATTACAAAAAGATTCTAAAAAGGCAAAAGTGATTATGGATAATAAACAAGGATTAAATATCAAGCAAGATTCAAAACAAGATGAAATAATAAATATGTTTAATGATATCGCAAAAACCTATGATACAACAAATCGCGTTATGAGTATGGGGATTGATATAAGTTGGCGTAAAGAGGCGTGTAAAGAAGCTTTTCAAATCCTTAATAAGCAAAAGCTAGATATAGCAGATATAGCTTGTGGCACGGGCGATATGATGCTGCATTGGGAGCAATCTAGCAAGGATTTAGGCATAGAGATAGCAAGTATTGAGGGCATTGATCCATCAAGTGGTATGCTAGACCAAGCTAGAGAAAAGATCCCGCATGGAGTGTTTAAAGTCGCACAAGCAAATAATCTGCCCTTAGAATCTTGTAGCAAAGATATTATATCCATTGCCTATGGTTTGCGTAATGTCGTGGAGAGAGAAGCAGCATTAAAGGAATTTTATAGAGTGTTGCGTCCAAATGGTGTGCTTGTGATTTTAGAATTTACCACGCCAAATAAACATAATATATTCTCAAAACTCATGCAATTTTATACAAAAAATATTTTGCCAATTGTAGGTGGGCTTATCTCTCGTAATTTTAAAGCATATCGTTATTTGCCAGATTCTATTGATAGCTTTGTTACTCGTGAGGGTTTAGAATCTGAGCTTTTAGCATGCGGTATGCAAATACTTTTTTCAAAAAGCTATAGTGCTAATGTCTCATCTCTACTCATCGCACAAAAGCAAGAGTAAATGCAAGGCTTTATCCTTAAAATCACAAAAAGCATTAGAGAAGATGTGATTGTAAAAGTGCTGACACAAGGACATTATCACACACTTTATAGATTCTATGGAGCAAGGCATAATATCCTTTATACAGGGCGAAAGATTGACTTTGAGATAGAGTATCAAGGGGTGCATATACCAAAGTTACGCAATTTGACGCATTTGCCAAAGCCCTATGAAGTTGAGTTAGATAAGGTGTATGTATGGCAGCAGTTTTGTGCTTTGCTTGATAGGCATTTACATGAAGCAAAGCAAATAGAATCTTTTTATTTTGAGTTAATGGAGCATAGCGTTACTTTATTACACAGGCAGAATGCAAGACGGCTTATTTGCAGTATGTATGCCAGTTTGCTTGAGTTTGAGGGGAGGCTTTATATGGAGGATAGTTGCTTTATGTGTGGGGCTTTGCTGCATGAGTTTGTAGCTCTTACGCGTGGATTTCTCTTTGCATGTCCTAGCTGTGTTACTACTCCCATTATTATGTCAAAGCAGCTTATGCTTGACTTTTATGAGACAAAGAGTCTTATCAATATTGATGATATAAACTGCGATAGAATCTATGAGGTTGTATTGCAGGGGTTGTAACTTAAATTCCTTGCTAATTTTTTGATAACTTCACAAGAAAACGATATATCTCACTTCCAGCACCTACTTGTATATACATATCCCCAGCTTTTAGATTCTTATATGGGATAAGTATAAAACCACCTTTAACATCATTTTTTCGTAGTGTATTTTTACGCAAATAATGTGAGATTAAAAATTTCCTTGCATTAAAAGATTCAAGTTGCATATTGTAAAAATTCGCCCTTGCAAATGAATAATCATAGAATCTATATGCCATAAAAAAGCCATTATCAAACATAAAAGGCATAGGATAGATATGGTAGGCATTCATGCTAAAAAAGGGATCACTAACCCTTAGATTTGGGGGTGTAGTCTCTATGCCATAGTCATATAGGGCTTGAGAGAGACTGAAATTAGAGCGTGATAGGGCTTGAAAGCTATATGGTTTTATAATTTTTTCATTCAATACAATGGAGATATTTTCAGTGCTAAATTGTAAAATCTCATCACTAAGATTTTCTAAAGCGACATACAATATTAAAGGCACATTATCAAATCCACCGATTGTCTCTTGTGCGATTTCTATTTGAATCTTGCTTTTTTCCTGCTTATCTTGCATGATGGCTACGCCATTATTATAGCTTGCTATCTTATCTGGCTTAACCACAAGTGAAGAACACGCCATAAAACACAAACTCACGCAACATAAAAAAACTAGTCTCATATACATAAAATTCCTTTAATTTTTTAGTGTAAATAATAGCATATTGTAATACAAGAGTGGTATAGATTATCCTATAAAATGACAGATAGCTGTATCTTATCAACAAAGTTTAGGTATAAAACTTCTTTATAAAAGTGTATAATTGCAGTTATTTTGAGTTATTAAAAAAGGAGTTTCTATGGCAGATGCAATAAGGATTCTATTTGGTGTGAGTGATACAGATGAATGTCGCAAGGCTATCCCAACGATTATAAAGCTTTTTGCAAGACGCAGTGAGATTGAGCTGACACTGCTGCATGTTACACCTGAAACGATTGTTTTAGCAGAAAGTGGCATCGTGGATTATGCTTCACTAGAGCATGTGCAAGAAGAAGAGTCTCATGCGATTTTGCAAGAGTTTGCAAAAGTCTTTAATAATGAAGGCATTGCGTGTAAAAAGATTCTAAAAAATGGGAATCCTATTGATGTTGTGCTTGAGATTGCGGATCAATATGATTTGCTTGTGATTGGGGCTAGTGAGTCTTCAATTCTTCATAGAATCTTTAATTCTCATCAAAATGGCTTTATAAACTCATCACCTATACCGGTTTTAGTAGCAAAATAGCTAAACTTGATTTTGCATTAATTAGGGCAGGGTGATAAGATTCTGAGGTTATAGAATCTTGTTTGAGCGTAGGGCGATAGTAAAGAAGCATGAATTGTAGCAACATAATAAAATCAAGTTAAACGCATAAAATAAGTTAAACTTTAAGGAATATTTTGGCAAAAGTATATTTTAAAACCTTTGGTTGTAGAAGCAATCTCTACGACACACAAGTAATGATTAGCAACCTTAAAAATCACGAGATAGTGGCAAATGAGATAGAGGCAGATACCATTATCATCAACTCCTGCACGGTAACAAATAAGGCTGATAGGGAAGTGCGTGGGTATACAAGAAAGTATAGCAGTGAGGGGAAAAAGGTGCTTTTTACAGGTTGTGGGGTGAAGCACTCTGGTGAGAATCTGTTTAATAATGGGCTTGTTAATGGAGTGTTTGCACATAGTCATAAAGAGAATATTGATGACTTTTTATCAAGTGAAAATCGGGTATTTTTGCCAAAAGAGCGGGTAAATAAGCATATTGATACCACGCTTTTGCCTAGAGTTGTGGGGAAGGTTAGGGCGTTTATTAAGATTCAAGAGGGGTGTAACTTTGCGTGTAGCTATTGCATTATACCGAGTGTGCGTGGGAGTGCTAGAAGCTTTAGTGAAGCCCATATACTAGACCAAATCAAGATTTTGGAGCAAAGTGGCGTTACAGAAGTGATACTAACAGGCACAAATATCGGTAGCTATGGACTTGATACAAAGACACATATCGCTACACTTATACAAAAGATACATGATATTTCTGGTATTTTACGCATACGATTAGGCAGCCTTGAGCCAAGTCAAATTGACTCTGCTTTTTTGGAGATTCTGGAGTTAAATAAGCTAGAGAGACACTTGCATATAGCCTTGCAGCATACAAGTGAATCAATGCTAAAGATTATGAATAGAAAGAATACTTTTGAGCGTGATTTGGAGCTTTTTAATGCGATTGCAAGTAAAGGTTTTAGCTTAGGGACAGATTATATTGTAGGGCATTATGGAGAGACAAAAGAGCTATTTGATGAAGCGATATGTAATTTAGAAAAGCTACCTTTAACGCATATCCACCCATTTATTTATAGCCCTAGATTTGGCACAAAGTCAGCGAAAAATGAATTGAAATTAGCACAAGTAAAAGGCGATGTGGCAAAGGAGCGTTTGCGTAAAATCACGGCAATAGTGCAGAGAAAAAATCTAGCCTTTAGACAGAATCTTAAAAAGCCTTTAAGCGTATTAATAGAGGGCAAAAAGGCTATAAAAGAGAGAGATTCTAGCTATTTTGTGGGCTTAGATGAGTATTTTAATAAGATGATATTGCCTATTAAAGATGGCTTAGATTTAAAAGGCAAATGGGTGAGTGTCGATAAATACGAGATTGCAGGGCAGTATAATGTCGGGCTTAGCTATAGTGTGATGCAGGGTTAGTGCATGATTTTTGGTATTGACTTTGGATTAAAGCGACTTGGTGTGGCAAAAGTGGTGCAAAATATCATTATGCCTTTAGCCCCTATCATGCGGAAAAATCGCAATCAAGCAAGTAGAGATTTAGCCAACTTGCTATTAGCACATGAAAGCGATATGAGTAAAATCACGCTTGTAGTCGGTATGCCCCGTGATATGGATATAGATGATGTGGATACAGAATCTAATTTAGATATAGAATCTAATAGGGCAGGGCGACATGAAGTCATGCGAAAAAGGATTAGCCATTTTCTTAGCCTTATTGATTTTAGCGGAGAAGTGGTCTATATCGATGAGTCATATAGCAGTAAGGAAGCAAACGAGCGGCTACTTGATAGGGGATACAATAAGCGGAAAAATGCACGAAAAAATGGCGTGCTAGATAGCATTAGTGCGTGTGTGATTCTAGAGCGATATTTAGAAAAGATCAATGCTTTATCTCATAAAACAGAAGATAAGCAGAATAAGGCAGGGTGCGAGTCTATTCTTATAGAATCTAGTGATATGGAATCTAGTATGCCAGAAAATCGCGTAATAGAAAATTGTAAAGTAGAATCTAGCTTATTAGAATCTAGAGTAGTTGAAACTAGTGTGCTTGAATCTAAAGATATGGAATCTAAGCATACAGAATCTAAAAATGAAAATTGCCTTACAAAACCATTACAAACTAAAAATGCTAATAGGGTAGGGGGAAATGAGAATTTAAAATAAATAGAAGTTAGTGTTGATCAATATTTGCATGCTTATATAATATTGAGTGTAGTTTATCATTTTCTTGTTTTACTTAAGACTTTGCATTCTATTTTTGATATAATTTTGTTTTTTTATAAGGTGGATTTATGCAGGGTAAAATTCTTGGTTTAGGTGTTATCCGTGGTGATGATGGCAATAGATATTCATTTAGCTTAGATGATATTGCAAATCTAAGTGGATATAATTCACGCAATCTTGCTGGGTATCAAGTGGATTTTGAAATCGATGAAGAGAATAAGGCAAAAGATATTTTCATACTTAATAAAGCTTCATTTTGGAGTAGAATAGCACAAGATGATATAAAAGCATAAGAAGAAATTTTCTTATCGCTTTATCGCTCTATTTTTTATCGAATCTGTTTGGCTTTATATCATTTATGGAATATAAAAAGTATGGTATAGAAGGTTACAATATACTTGATATTTCAAGCATAGCGTGTTCTATTTTTACTGATTTGTTTTTGCTACTGGCTACAATCGGTTTAAATCGTGCAAGTGGCAGTAAGACATTATTGAGAAATTTTGTGATACTTTGTGTCGTAGGAATTATAGTGCGGGTTATGCCATTAAACTGGTTAATAAGTTGGTCTAAATACAATGAAACTTTAGCAATTATTGGATTTATTATATTTATATTTTTTGTTATTGCTGGACTCGTTTTTTTCTTTTTATATATACGAGAATTAGCTTTCGTTATGGAAGAGAGAGGCATTTTGTCGGCGTTTTGTATTTATTGTTTCCTTTTCCTATCGCTTTTCATAAATTTTAAAAATAGAATTATAGGCTATGAAGCCCAGATGGTAAATTGTGGTATTTTAATGTTTTTAATCTTTATAGTTTTTACCTTATTTATAAGATTCAAACAAATTCGCAAACGCACAGAAAGTGATAAAATACCTTGGTTTTGATAGATTTACAATCGTGTCATTTTTGTAAATATGGGTAAAATCCTTACGGATTATTTGAATTTTTGAAAAAGCAAAAAATCTAGCCTAGATTCTATATTTTTAGAGACTTTGCCTAAAGACTCAATATAACAATTACTAAAATCTAGAATAAAACTATCATAAAAATAGCAATATGGAATCTAAAATGATAATATTTCATTGAAATTAGTTTCTAAATATTATTCAAAGCAATTAGATTCTAAACATAAATACCTTACAATACAAACTAAAAAATGGAAAAACAATGCAAAAAAAGAACCCACCACACATTCCAGTATTGCTAGAGCATGTGCTTGATACTTTTGATAGAATCTTTCTTTCTACCCATTCACACTATATAGCAAAAAAGTCGCTCATAAAGAATAAAGAAGTGCTTATAGACTGCACGCTAGGCTTTGGTGGCATGAGTAGGGCGTTATTAGAGCGGTATCCAAACCTGCACATTATAGGCATTGATAGGGATAGCTATGCGTTGGAGTATAATAGGGAATCTATGGCAAAATTTAAGGATAGATTCCAAACTAGACACGGGGATTTTGCGACTTTACTACCACAAATCATCAAAGAGATAGAAGCAAATGGGGATCATCTTTGTGGGATCTTGGCTGATATTGGCGTGAGTTCATATCAGCTTGATTCTATTGATCGTGGTTTTAGCTTTCATTCAAGCACGCTTGATATGCGTATGGATAGGACGCAGAGTTTAGATGCGGATATGATTGTGAATACTTATAGCAAGTATGAGTTAGAAGAGATTTTTAAAAACTATGGTGAGATAAGGGAGTATAAAAAGCTAGTAAATCTCATCGTGCAAGAGCGTCAGAGGGGTAGAATAACTGCTGATAGTCTGCAAAATATCGCATTAAAACTGCATTCAAAAGCTAAAATCCACCCAGCAACGCTTATCTATCAAGCCTTAAGAATTGCTGTGAATGATGAATTAGGGCAGCTAAAAAGTCTGCTTCATTCATGTCAAAATCTACATGAAGTTTTGCTTTGTATTATCTCTTTTCACTCACTTGAAGACAGAATGATTAAGGAATCTTTTAAGCAATTTGCAAAAAGCTGTATATGCGATACCACAAGCTTTAAATGCACTTGCGGGAATAATCATGCCAAAGGATTCTCACTTTATAAAAAACCACTCATAGCAGATAGCAAAGAAATCGCACAAAACAAACGCTCTCGTAGCGCAAAACTTAGGGCTTTTTATTTTATATGAGTTATGCCTTGTAAGCTTGGTAAAAACTTGTGTTTTGTTGGGAGATTTGGAATCTTCGGGGAGTTTGTGGTTATTTTTCTATTTTAGTGAAGTTGAGATTCTATGTATTAAGTCTGTCAATCCGCCAAAATAGTGGAACTATAGTTTCTAAAACAATTTATTATATTCATGAACCAAAAAACCTCTAGCGTAGAGTGCAAACAAGGTTTAGATTCCGCAAATAGGTTTTTTTACTCAACGATCAATAAGATTTACAACAAATGTAAAGAACTTAGAGTCTAATTATCCGTACCCCATTAAAGCTAGGAATCTAATTCCCTAAACACCTTGAAATCTTAACATACTAACAAGATGGGGATTTAACTCTTTTTATTTTTACTCAACAACACTTAAAATCAATCAAAGATACTTCCGCACGGATAGTTTGAATTGTATTCAAAAAGCTAACGCATGGAATCTAGCTTTTTGCAGGGTAGAGTTTGCTATCGCTCAACATGACAAGAAAAAGGTGAACTTACAAGCAGTCAGTCAAAACAAGTTTAGTTAAAAGGATTTATATGAGTATTTTTAAGAGAATAAAGCAATATTTCTCTGATTTGTATTTCTACTATTCTGTGTTTGAGACAAACAAGAAAAAGATAAGAGAATGGGAGAAAAAGCAAAGGGAGCAGAAATGATTGTATTTGTTTGTAGTCCATATCTTGCAGTATTGCAAGGTAGAAGAAAACAAAAGGAAGCATTAAAGCAGGTATATGCTTATGCTAAGGCTGGAAGCAAGGCAGTTAAAGATATGGGTTATACACCTTTATCGCCTGTGCTTTGCTTTAGAGATGTGTTTGATGAGAGTGTTGAGAGAGATAGGGCGTTATATGGTAGCACTTGTCTTTTAAGGGTATCACAAGGCATTATGATTGTAAATACACCTTACAATAAATACTCTCATGGCATGAAAAAAGAAATAGAGTTAGCAAAACAATTAGGTTTAAGTATCTATGAGTGTGAATATAAGGAGTAAATATGAAATGTAGTAATTTTGTTGATGTTGATAATGAGTTAAAAAGGCTTTGTGAAATACTTGTAAATATTGCAGAGATTGAGGGGCAAGTAAGCCTTGCAGTCAATAAGATAAAAGAAGAGTATGCAGAAGTGATACAGAATCTAAACAATGAAGCAGAGTTTATCAAACAAGAGATTGAGAACTTTTGTGAAGCAAATAAGGCAGAGTTTGCAGATAAAAGGTCTAAAGAATTAGTCTTTGGGACTATTGGCTATCGTGTGAGTAAGAGTGTATCACTGCCAAGAAATAAGGATAAGGTAGCTGGGCTTTGTGAGAGTATTAAGAAGTTTGGCTTTAAAGATTGCATAAGCTATGAAGAAAAGCCTAATAAAGATGCTTTATGTGAGCTAGATGATACAAGTCTTGTGAAGCTTGGATTGAAAAGAGTGGTAAAAGATAATTTTAGGATTGAGCCAAAATTAGAATCATTGCAAAGGGAGTAGATATGGAAGAGATTAAACAAGAGATAGAGGCAATCATTAAGCATTTACAAGAGAGTAAAGATTGGGAGCTTAGCTTTAAGGCAGCCCTGCTTCTTTATAGCAGTGCAGATAAGCTTACACAACTCTCACAAAAACAAAAGCAAGAAACAAGTAAAGGCTAGATGATTATCCCCTAAGGTCCTAGCCTTAGGGCAAATACATGTTTTAAAGACCTTTTAAAAGGTGTTTAACAGATGTATTCAATACAAAGGCACAACATGAAGCAAAGTGATTATGATAAAAGATTACAAGACTTAGTCAGTAAGAATTATGGTGAGTTTAATATATGGGAAGAAGTATCCAAAAGAAATACTTTATTCTCTCTTGTAAAAGATTCTATGCCTAGTCTTGCTAGTGGTATTGTGCGTATTGATTTACATGATAGAGCAGAAGTTAAAAGTGTTGTAATCAACTTTGCAACAGCAGGTCATCTTAAAGAATACAGAATGAAAGAAAAAGAGATTATGGAAGTTATGCGGTCTTTATATAAAGAAAGGGGACTAAAAGACAAGCTTGTATTTCACAAGATAGAAGCAAAGGTGTTAAGGGTGGTAGCACAAGAGAGTGAAGAGAAAAAAGAAGAATTAATAGATTATATGGAAGGCACAGAAAACTTTATCAATCAAGTAGATAGAGATAAGAATCCAGCTTTATGGAGAACTTTTGAAGAAATACGCATGATTTTATTAGCTAAAAAGGAGAAATACAATGAGCAAAAAACAAGAGGGCTTTAGAAAAAACTTGCTTACAAAGATACATATACATAATCGCTATAAAGAGATTAAGGAGAATGGTTGTTGGGAAGAGTGGCTAGAGCTTCGCTATGGCTGTGATAGTGCTAGGTTTTTAAGTATTAGTGAATTAAAAGAAGTGCTAGATGTATTTAATGATAGGGTGCAAGATAGAGATTATGTGCTTAGAGATATTTGGGGTAGAGCTCAACTTGGTGTGAATAAGAATAAGTTTAGCACAAAGGCACAAAGACTAAAGATTATTGCCCTATGTAAGCAAGAGGGCTTTGATGAAAAGGGAATGTGCTCTTTTGTATATAGACAGATAAAAAAGCATATAAGCGGCTTTGCTGCTTTGTATATGCTAGAGAGAGATGAGGCGAGTAAGGTTATAGTGGGGTTAGAGAAGGTGAGTGAGTGGAGAGCGGAGAGGGAGAGATATGCAAACAATGTTGATTTCAAAGCTTAGATGTTTTTGGTGCGTTTTTCTTTTTGCGACTTTTTGTTGATTTGCAAGTGTGGATTTGTTGCTACGCAACTGCATCTTCGCTCAAGGCTCGGTCATTACCTATTAGGTAACTCCCTTCGCCTTTCACTCGAAAACAACAAAAATTCATCAAAAAGCTTAAACGCACGGGGAGTTTTGATATTTGCACGGAATCTAGCTGTTTTTGCAAAGCCTTAAAACCCTGCAAACAAAGAAAACTAGCTTTCCAAGATTTGCAAG
Organism: Helicobacter bilis ATCC 51630; assembly: GCF_000686565.1. Lineage (GTDB taxonomy): Bacteria > Campylobacterota > Campylobacteria > Campylobacterales > Helicobacteraceae > Helicobacter_A > Helicobacter_A bilis. Next base: position 509 of record NZ_JMKW01000041.1, on the reverse strand, counting down.
TGTGGGTTTGCACTTTCAGTGCTGCACGCATTATGGCTTTATGAGCTTTAGCCCTAAAAATAGCTAGGAGTTACCTAATTGTGTAATGACTAGCTATTTTTAGGGCTAATCTCTTAAATGTATAATCGAGATGAAAGCTTTTAAAAATACTTTAAAGAAAGGACAATAAATGCTAACAATTGCAAATTTAAGCGGTGGTAGAGATTCCACTGCTATGGTTATAAGGTATTTAGAGTTAGGAAATAATATTGATTATATTCTATTTTGCGATACAGGTTACGAGTTTAAAGAAATGTATAAATACATTGAAAAGCTAGATTTATACTTGCAAAGAAACTTTAATAAAAGCATTACATGGCTAAATAAGGGCGGTAAAGAAAATGCAGATGATGAATATACAATATTTGAGAAATGGGCTTACGTAAAGCCTATTGAGATAGGGGAAAGGGCGACATTAAAAAGGGGGATTCCTAGATTAATAGGGCGTGATTACTGCATGAGAGAAACTA
>NZ_JMKW01000040.1 GCF_000686565.1 Helicobacter bilis ATCC 51630 | reverse complement strand
TCTATTAATCCATAATCTGTGTCCCAAGAAATTTTAGTTTGGATTCCAAGTATCGCATTAATCTCAATAATAAATTTATAATTAATCAACGATAAAAGAGATTCTGTGCTACATTCAGCATATAAAGATTCAAAAATTGTTTGATAGTGCTTAAAATATTGAGATTTAGCATAATTCATTTTAATGGCATTCCAATGTTTTTTGCTCCATCCAGAATCTGCAATTTGCGTTTGATTAATTGTCTGATTTTGAGAAATTCTTCCACCTATTTTAACCGGTATGCTTAACCATTGTATGCCAACAGCAGTTTTGATTTGATTGCGATTCCTCCAATCATTTTTTGTGTATTGCATAGTATCATAGATAATAAACTCATCTACAGAATTTATTATGTCAAAATAACCTTTCCATGGAATGTAATTTGATTGTAAAATAGCTACTTTTTTCATCATATCTCCAAATATTTTTTATTGAATCTTAGAGATATAACTTGGAAACAAAAACTTGCATTGAGTAAAAAGTTGAAGAGACTTAAAAGTGAAAATTTTGCGATATACACATAGACAAAAAAGTATAAAATATAGGTATTTACCCCCCCCCCCATAGAGTTTTACACGCTTAAGTAACTTTGCAGGAGTACCAACATATACACTATAATCCTCACATACGCCTTTAACGAAACTAAGCGCACCAACAGACACATAATCACCAAGCCTACTTCCAGCATAAATAACACTATTTGTCCCACAAATACAATGATGACCAATTACCACTCTATCTATATATACTTCATCTTTATTCGTTGTAACATAATTGTCGCTGCGAGAAAAAGCTCTTACGCCATAAGCAAAGACACTATGATCGCCGATAATAACTCCACCTTTTTGCAAATCTTCACTTTTACTACCACCGGCAATTAAACAAAAAGGTGCAATGCTGACAGATTTTCCAAGATAAACATTGCCACTTATCACACAAAAATCATCAATCCTTACATTATCATCAAGAATCATTAAATGCGTATCATATAGACTTGCTTTTGAAGATATTAATACATTTTTGCCAAGAGATTTAAAGTCTAAAGATAAAAGTTCATGTTGTGTTAAATAGCTCATTTAATCACCTCTCTACATCTCAAAGTAGAAAGGCAACAAAACAATATTAAATATGCGGTTTTCTTAGATATATATGCAGATAAAAAGAGATAAAAATAAGGGTATTCACCCCCCCCCCCCCCATTGATTGCATTAAAGCTTTTTAAGTACATTTTGGCATTTTCTCCCTCATTAAAGATAAGATCTATAACACTGACATTATGCACAAAAGGTGGATAAAGTTGAGTATATTCTTTATAATCAGAATAATCAAACCAAGTAAGTTTTATATTTGCTTGATTGAAAAGATCCTCTTGTATATAGCTTTTTGCTGCAGGTCCAGATATATATTCATCTGCCCCTACCTTTTGACATAAATCAACCAACCTTTGTGTTTTTCCCTCTATTAATCCATAATCTGTGTCCCAAGAAATTTTAGTTTGGATTCCAAAATACTCACATATAGCCTTCATCAAGATTAAGTTTATTTCACTTAAATAAAGCGATTTGATCTCCATCAATAAAGATTCTAGCCATGCAAAATTATCTTTAAAACACAGGGCTTTTGAATAATTATGTCTTAAACTCTCAATATGTTTAGCCTTCCACCGCATATCTGCAACCTTAGTTTCTCTTATTGGGCTGGTATAATTGCCTTTTGTTTCGACCGGTATACTTAGCCACTGCAACCCATTTGCCGTTTTGATTTGATTTCTATTTCTCCAATCTCTTCTAGTGTATTGCATGCTATCATAAATAATAAACTCATCCACAGAATTAATTAAGTCAAAATAGCCTTTCCATGGAATGTAATTTGATTGCAAAATAGCTACTTTTTTCATCATATCTCCAAATACTCTTTATCTTTAGAATCAAAAAACACAATATCCTGTTTTTCAATAACTAACGATGGATTAAAACCTTTATGAAAAGTATCATCTAATAAATGAATCTGATCTCTAGACACAAGAACACATAAAAAATTTAATAGTAACACGCTTTGATTAACAAACAACTTATGTGCGTATTGCACAAAATTATCACTATCTCTTTCAACAACACATCTAGCAACTCTAGGTCCCATATCAAGCTCCTTTGTTACATAGTGAATAGTTGCACCATATATAGAATCATCCGACACAAAACTTCTTTCGACGGCACGCATACCAATATAATTAGGCAACAAAGCTGGATGAATATTGAAAGCTTTTTTATTTTTACAATAACTATCTAACAACGAATATCTCAAAATTCTATCGCAAGTCAAAACTAAATAATCTACATTTTTAGATTCCAACCAGCACGTAGCCTGTCTCTCAAATTCCACTCCGCCAAGCTCGCTATATTGCAATATAATGGAATCTATTTTGTCTTTCAAATCCACATAAGCACCACATTCTCTATCGCATAGAAGGTATAGATTTACCCCCCCCCCCCCATGCAAATTTCCCTAACGTATCTCTATTTTGCTCAATAAACTTTAAAAACGAACCATTGCCTGTGCAAAAAAATGCAACATTGATTGACATTATCCTTCCTTTTCTACAAATTAATATCCCAACTATTCTTAGAAAGCCTGATAGCATCACTAGACCTATACACACTTCCTGTATTCGTGTCCTTTAAAATGCAACAACCTGCACCTATTAAACTTTTCTCACCAAGACACACACCATTTTTAATAATAGAACCCGCACCTAAAAAACAATTACTTCTCACTTCAACAAAACCATTAATGCAAACTCCCGAAGCTACAAAGCAGTGATCTCCAATATAACTATCATGGCAGACAATCGAAGCAGGCAAAATACTAACATTATCACCTATCTTAACAAATGGCTGTAGCACAACATTTTCAAATATAAAAACATTTTCACCAATACTTACCCCCCCCCCCCCATTAATCATTCGCACACTAGAGTGGATATAAGTAATACATTTATAACCACTTTTCTTAACGCTCTTATAAATTCGTTCTTTTATAGTATTGATTTGCTTGTAGCCAATTGCAACAAACATTTGATAACTATGCGGTGGATATAATTCGCAAATATCTTCAAAAGCCACAAGCGGTTTATTTAAAAACATCTTTTCATTTAAATATTGTCTATGAACCACATAAGCAACAATCTCATAGCATTCCTGCAAATATTGAGTTACCACCTTTGCATAGCCACTATTGCCAAAAATCAATATCTTTTTCATACTGCATCCCTTTGCACCATATCTGCTATATTTCCAATCTAATCTTCAAAAAAATCCCTATACAATTTTGCAAGGTAGTCTTCGTTATAATACTTTTCTCTTGTCTCTTTTTTGTTAGCACTACTATATGGGTTTGATATAAATTCATCAAAACTCAAATTAACAATATTCATGCTATCGTAAATATAACAACCATCATTATTGAGATAGCCATAGACCGAAGATTCCCGTCGAATAAATACCTTTACCCCTAAATACAGAGATGCTATTGTGTTGCCAAAGCCTTCTTGATTGGCTTGGTTTAATATCAAAATATCATTTTGAGCTAAATACTGTGCATACTCATGCGAACTCAGAAGTTTATCTAGGTATTCAAACTTGTTGCCAAATATCTCTCTACCCTTAGCTATAATATCATTGTTATATCTCGTATCTCCATACGATACAACCGTTCTAACCACAATATCCTTATCTCTAAATTTTGCAAGTATATCCAGCATTTCAAGCGTCGATTTATCAGATGAGTTATTAATTTGTATCGTAACACAATCGGTTTGTTTTTTAACGGTGTTATCTAGCATTTCCCTAGAAAGTGGAAAAATATAGAACGATCTATAAAACTTACCTTCCATACCATAAGTTTGCAATGCATACTCTTTATCTAAGTCGCTATGATAGCCTTTAAAGTGTTTTCTTACAAAATCATTTTTCTCGTCCCTTACTGGATGATACAGATCGCCTCCCCACATTATCCAATAACTCTTATTCAGTAAATCACGATTATTATAAAATAGGTCTACAAGCTGCTCATCAAATAATGAGTGACAAATAATTTTTTTGATATTATTGCAAGAAAAGTTCAGTCCAGAATAATCCATCACCTCAATAACATTTGAGCCTTCAGGAAATGGAAACTCGTTGAAAGTTCGTTTACATAAAATCAAATGCTCTCTTTTGTCAAAATATTTATTCAAAAAATCAACAAATGGTTTATTAAACTTATCATTGAACATTAAATGGACATATTTATAATGCCTTAATGCGCGATTAGCAACAAATCTCTGATAACGTTTCTCAAACGATCGTTTTAAATTCATATTTTCCTACCTTTCATATTTTTCAACATAATACCGCAATGTCTTCTCTAGCCCACTTGCGAAACTCTCTTGTGGCTTCCAGCCTAGAATCTTAGCTATCTTGCTAGAATCAATGGCATAACGCCTATCGTGTCCTGCCCTATCCTGCACAAAAGCAATTTGACTTTGATAAGACTTTTTATCCGCCCTTGGGGCAATCTCATCAAGCAACGCACAAATATGCTTTGCAATCTCTATATTCACACGCTCACAATTCCCACCGACATTAAAAGTCTCGCCACAGCATTGTGAGTGAAACACCACATCAATAGCACGGCAATGATCCTCCACATAGAGCCAATCACGCACATTTTTACCATCGCCATAAATAGGTATTGTCTCACCTTGCAGGGCATTACGAATGATCGTGGGGATAAGCTTCTCATCGTGTTGCTTAGGACCATAATTGTTAGAGCAATTTGTAATAAACGCCTTTAATCCATAGGTATGGATATAAGATCTCACAAGCATATCGCTTGATGCCTTAGAAGCTGAATAGGGGGAGTTTGGTGCATAGGGTGTAGATTCTGTAAAATACCCACTCTCGCCCAAAGAGCCAAAAACTTCATCAGTGCTAATGTGATGAAACACACAATTTTCCTTGCCCCTTTTTGCAATATGCGGTGCTTCAAACCAATGTAAATAAGCAGTATGCAAAAGATTAAAAGTCCCATTGACATTTGTTTTTATAAACGCATTGGGATTGGCAATAGAATTATCCACGTGAGATTCAGCAGCAAAATGTATCACACTTTCAATCTCATATTTTGTGAAAATTTCATCTACCAAGCCTTCATCGCAAATATCGCCCTGCATAAAAGTATAATTGCTGAAATTTTCCACACCTTTTAGATTCTCTAGACTCCCAGCGTAAGTAAGCAGATCTAAATTTACAATGTGATAATTTGGATATTTTTTCAAAAAATACAACACAAAATTGCTACCGATAAAACCAGCCCCACCCGTTATTAAAATGCTTTTCACTGCCCCGCCCTACTTAAGTCTAAAAGATTTTTCAAATACTCACCATAGCCACTTTTTTGCAAAATGCAAGCACGCTCTAGCAATTTTTCTTCATCAATCCAGCCATTATGATAGGCAATCTCTTCTAAACAAGCAATCTTATAGCCCTGTCGTAACTCAATAGTCTGCACAAAAGTAGAAGCCTCCACAAGACTATCGTGCGTGCCTGTATCAAGCCACGCAAAGCCCCTGCCTAGCACTTGAGATCTTAACTTATTTTGCTTAAGATATGCAATATTTACATCAGTGATTTCTAGCTCTCCCCTTGCACTAGGCTTTAAAGATTTAGCGATAGAAATGGCATTATTATCATAGAAATACAGCCCAGTTACCGCAAAATTACTCTTAGGATTTAATGGCTTTTCTTCAATGCTTAACGCCCTGCCCTCTTTATCTATCTCTACTACACCAAAACGCTCTGGATCTTTAACGCGATAGGAAAAAATCGTAGCAATGCCATTTTGTGCCTCTTGCTTTGCCTCTAAAAGCATAGGCGAAAAGCCCTGCCCATAAAAGACATTATCCCCTAGAATCAAAGCTACATCATCATTGCCTACAAACTGCTCTGCTAAAATAAGCCCTTGGGCTAATCCATCTGGACTTTCTTGCACAGAGTAGCTAATCTCCATACCAAGCCAACTGCCATCACTAAAAATCTCTTTGAATCTAGGCGTATCTTTGGGGGTAGAAATGATTAAAACTTCTCTAATTTGAGTAAGCATTAACACAGATAGCGGATAATAAATCATAGGCTTATCATAAATAGGCAACAACTGCTTAGATACCATAAGCGTAGATGGATAGAGCCTTGTCCCACTTCCACCTGCTAAAACTATGCCTTTCATGCCTACAAACCTTTCTTTAAACAACTTCGAAAACTCGCCATAAAAGTGCAAATTGTAGCAAAAATTATTGCAAGTAAGGTAAATATAAAAGTTTATACTTGGCGTATCTATTATGCTTAATAGTCAAATATAGAAAATATAGAATATTGCATCAGGACATTTAAAAAAACAGATTTTTTGTAAATAAAATGAAGTGAATATAAAACATCTTTAAACACAAGCTTGATATTCTTACTCAATATCAAGCTATAAGTTAGCTATCGCCTTTTCTAAAGTTTCGCACTAGACACTAGCTTCACGCTAACTTGCAATTATGCAAGTCAATAATAAGGCTATATTTCATAGTTCTGAATCAACATTAAGATTCTAGCGTAAAGCCACCATCTTGCGACGCAAATATGCTATCTTGCTTTGAAGTGGCAACTCTTTAGGGCATACATCATGACAAGCAATAAGACTCATACAGCCAAATACACCATCATCATTACCTACAAGCTCGTAATAATCTTCATCAGTTCGCTCATCATGCGGATCAATCATAAATCGCACGATTCTATTCATTCCTGCAGCACCTACGAAGTCATCACGCATAACCTTTGTAGCACAGCTTGCGATACAGCACCCACACTCAATACATCTATCAAGCTCAAAAACTTCATCAGCCACTTCAGGCTCTATTGGCATTTCAAGTTTTGAAATATCAGGCTTGTGTTGTGTGTGAATCCAGCTTTCAACTCGCTTTGTCATTCCTGCAAACCAATCACCTGTATTTACACTCAAATCCTTAATAAGCTTAAATGCAGGTAAAGGCATAAGCGTGATAACGCCATCAGGAAAATCTTGTGTCAAAGTTCTGCAAGCAAGACCGGGTCGCCCATTAATCATCATGCCACAACTACCACAGATTCCAGCACGACATACAAAGTCAAAGCTTAAATCCGGGTCTTGCTGCTCTCTAATCATACCAAGCGCAATAAAAACAGTCATAGAATGTGCTTCTTCAATTTTGTATTCCCTAAAATGCGGCTTCGAAGTGGCACTCTGTGGGTCAAATTTTAATGCTCTTATAGTTAATGTTCTTCCTTTAGTTTCAGCACTCATTATCTATCTCCTAATCTTTGATTTCTTGCTTTATATTGTGGTTGTAAATTAAATGGCATAAGAGCTTCTTGCAGGGCATATCTATCGCCACCTTTAGCTTGAATCTCTTGTGTGATTCTATCAATCTCAGCTTGTCTTATAGCACTATTTGGATGTTCTATAATCATACCTTTAGCACCATATCCGCGGAATCCCGGAGCAATCTCCATTTTCATAATATCCAAATCTTCATAGGTTACCGTTGGCAATGTTTGGTTTGGATCTTCCCAGCTTGTAAGTGTGCGTTTAAGCCAATTTGCATCATCTCTTTTTGGATAATCTTCCCTTGAATGTGCCCCACGAGATTCTGTCCTATCAAGCGCACCTTTCGCTACACATAAAGCAACTTTAAGCATTTTTGGTGTGCGGTAAGCATCTTCTAGCTCTGGGTTATTATGCAACTTTTTGTTTTTCACATGAATATTTCTGCTGCGTTTAAATAACTCTTCAAGTTTATTAACAGCTTCTTGCAGACTCTTACCATCACGGAAAATACCAACATCATTATCCATAATATCTTTCATCGCATTTTTAAGCTCATAGACATCTTCATTGCCAGAATTATTAATAAGAGAGGCAATATAGCTTTCTTGCTCTTTAATAAACTTCTCAAGCACAGAAGTTTGCACTTCAATTTGTGCTTTCACACAATAATCAGTGAAATATCCACCGATAATCATACCTGAAACCACCGCTTCACTTACAGAGTTTCCACCAAGTCTATTAAATCCATGTAAATCCCAGCACGCAACTTCACCTGCGGCAAATAATCCTTTAAGGTAAGTTTCGCCTTGATAATTTGTGCGAATACCACCCATAGAGTAATGCTGCATAGGTCGCACAGGCGCCCATTTTTCTGCTGGATCTAAACCTGCAAATGTTTTACAGATATCTTGCACATCGCGTAAATTTCTCTCAACATGCGCCCTACCCAAGATAGCAATATCAAGCCATAAGTGATCACCATAAGGTGATTTTACACCCTTACCATTGCGGATATGCTCAAGCATTCTACGAGACACAACATCACGGCTTGCAAGTTCCTTTTTCTCTGGTTCATAATCGGGCATAAAGCGATAACCATCAACATCACGCAAGATTCCACCATCACCCCTACAACCTTCTGTAAGCAAGATTCCACTAGGCACAAGTGGCGTTGGGTGAAACTGCACAGCTTCCATATTGCCAAGTTTTGCAATGCCTGTCTCCATCGCAATAGCTGCACCAATACCCTCACAAATTACCGCATTTGTCGTATTTCTATACACTCTGCCATAGCCACCTGTGGCAAGTAATGTGCCTTTAGACACATAGGCTATAAGCTCACCTGTTACCAAATCACGCACAACCGCACCATAGCACTTGCCATCTTGATGAATGATAGAAATAGCTTCTTTTCTATCTTGTATATCCACACCAAGCTTATAGGCTTCATTTGCTACCGCATACAGCATAGTATGCCCTGTCGCATCGGCAGTATAGCAAGTTCGCCATTTTTTTGTGCCACCAAAGTCGCGTGAATGGATATAGCCGTGGCGGAAGTCATCTTCTGTAATTGTTACCTTTTCGCCATTGATAACTGCCGGGCGATCGCCTTTTTGGATTCTAGTCCAAGGCACACCAAATCCCGCTAATTCCCTGATTGCTTTTGGAGCGGTGGTAACAAACATTCTTGCCACATCTTGATCACAACCCCAATCGCTTCCTTTCACCGTGTCAGCAAAGTGCAAGTCTTCATTATCGCCATCACTCTTTACAGAGTTTCCAAGACTTGCTTGCATACCGCCTTGAGCTGCCGCCGAGTGGCTTCTTTTAACCGGGACAAGACTTAATACAATTGTGTTTAATCCTGCCTCTTTTGCCGCAATAGAAGCCCTAAGCCCTGCTAATCCGCCCCCAATAACCAACGCATCACAATATACTACTTTCATATATCTTCCTTTTCTATTACTTGCTTAGATTTTCTTTTGCAATAGCAAGAGCTTTGTCTGCCATTGCATTTGTGTTTGTTGCTTCAACATGAACACCAAATCTTTCATGGTCATACTCTTTAGCATCTTGAATGCTTTTAAAATCCTGATTCATTCCCTTACTAAAATACGCATAGAATGTAGCTAGACCTAAGATAATAAAGAACGCACTCATAAGCCATTTTGCAGTTCTTAAACCACTGATTCCAAGCCCTTCAAACCATCCCCATTTAATGCAAAGACGATAAAGACCGATAGAACCATGCAATTCAACCGCAAAAAGCAAAACAATATAGAGCAGCCAGAAGTTTTGCTCAAAGAATCTAAATGAAGAACCACTTGGTCCAATAGTATCTGGCTCTGCAAACATGATATAAAGATGCACACTTGCCAAGAAAAACATAACAAAGCCTGTTGCCGCTTGTATAAACCATAAACTTGTATCGCTGTGCTTCATCACATGCTTATGTGCTTTTAAAGCAAGAAATTGCCTATAATTAATAGGAAATTTTCGCATTGCTAAAAAAGCATGTGCAACAAAAACAATAAATACAAATGCCGCTACACCGCTTACTATTTTTGGTTCTCCAGCTTTACTAAGAAATGGACTACCCTCAAATAACTTCGTAATAGTAAACATGAATTGATCGCTAATAAGAATACTAGAGACAAAAAACATGTGTGCTATCATAAATAAGCCTAAAAAAAGTCCAGTAGCACTTTGCCACCAGTCTAATCGTGCAGGCACTCTACTTTTTTTGCGTTCTGTGGTTATGCCAAGATAACCTTCTATCACCTTCTCTTCTTGCATTAAGCCTCCCTTAAAATGAGCTTTGATTTGCCAGTAGTATGCCATATTTACCCTGCATACTTCCGCGTAATATTATAAGATATAATCACTTTGAAATTCTTTTAGCAATTTGTTTTAAAACTTTTTTTACAAAACTATGTGTAAAAACTACACATAACCCCATTTTACAACATGTAGTTACGATAAGTTGATATAAAAGTATGTATGTTTAATAGAAGATTCTAAGAATCTACATCTATCGTATAGGTTTTATAAAACCATCTAAAAGCCAATCGGCTAACGACTCGTTAGTTGCTACAACCAAGTCTGTGGGGACTTCCTGCCCGATAGAAAAGTAATTGATGGGTTTTTTTGTCTCATACGCAAGTGAAAAAATATTGCCTAAGCCACGACTTTCATCAAGTTTGCTAAATATCAATGTATCAAGATTCAAAATACTAAATGCATCGTAAATATCACGCAAATCCTCAAATTTTGTTGTCGCACTCATAACAAGTGAAGTATTGATTTTATAATCACCTTGTAAGTATTTTTTTATCTGTGCGATTCTCTCGCTATCATTTTGACTACGACCTGCGGTATCAACTAGAATATAATCACAATAGCGAAGTGAATCTAGGGCTTGTAAAAACTCTTCTGGGGCAACCACCATTTGAATGCTAATACGCATTCTCTCTGCATACCATTCAAGCTGCTGCAATGCACCGATTCTGTAACTATCAAGGGTGATAATGCCAACCTTTGCCTTTTTCTCAAGTGAGAATCTAGCGGCAAGTTTTGCAAGTGCGGTAGTCTTGCCAACACCTGTTGGACCTACAAGCATCATTATTTTTTTTGTCATATCCTTGCTTTCTGGACGACAATATACCATTTTACGCAACACTTCCCTAAAATAACGCTTGATAGTCAAAGAATTTTCACGCATTTTAAGCGGCATAAGCTCAAGGCTAAGGCTCATAATCGCATCAAGATGACTTTTAATTATACCGCTACTCTTTGCAATACGATAGATTTCAGCAAACTCGTGGGGTATATTTATGCCCTCACTTTTTGGACTTTTATCGTCCCATACCATGTTTTGAATAAGCTTTAGTTTATCATTTAATTTGTCTAATTCTTGCTTTATCCCGCGTAATTCCTCTACATTTGCCCCCTGCAGATTCTGTCGCTCTTGCAACTTTGATCCAACTCGTTTATTAAGTGTTTCTAATGTGCTTGAAGTTTGCTGTAAAATCGGTGCATTTGTAACCTGTAAATCATCTTTTTTTGTAGATTGTGTTTGCAATCTATTCGTAACATTTGGACTAAAATCAAGGCGAATATCTTCAGAATCTATGTCGCTAGATAATTCTGAAATCTCTTTTACTGCACGACTAAGCTGACGACTAATATCTTCATCAAAAACATCAAGTTTTTTTTGTGCCCTTTTTCGCTCAAGCTCTTTTTGTGCGATTTCATCAAGTCTTTGCTGAATGCTATTAGATCTCGGTGCAACGACTTCTGGCTGTGGCACTGGGGCTGCATCATCTTGGACTGCAACTACGACTTCATATAAGCCCGGCTCTGTTAGAGTTTTTTTTCTTATTTCCTTGCTATCAATGATTAATGCTTCATCTCCGTGCATACTCTGTGCTTTTTTCAAAGCCTCTGGTGGTGTCTCTCCTGAATAAGTGTAAAGCTTCATTTAAATAAACCTAATTGAAAAGTAAGTGGTTGCAACACACTCTGCCTATTAGCATACTCTCTATGTGGTAGATACATGTGAGCTAAATTTACCTTCTTTTTCGCATAAAAAATTAAATCAATATCCAAGCTACGCTCCCCATTTTTCATTAAACGTACCCTTTCTCTACCAAACTTTCTTTCAAAATAAAACATAAGAGAAAAAAGCGATCTCACACATAAAGATGTGCTAAACATAATACTTGTATTGTAAAAATCTGGCTGTTTTATATATCCAAAAGGCGGATTCTTATAAATGTATGCTGTGCTGTGAATCTGAATCTTTGGGTGTTTATATAAGCAAGAAAAAAGCTGCTCAAAAGTTTTTATGCAATGACCAACATTTGCACCTATACCCCAAACAACCATATTTGCATAACTTTTGCAATTATGTTGCACATAAGGAAAATGCTTTGTAAATAGCTTCACAAAAACTCCTTGCCTATAATTTAACTATCACGAATAAATAGTAATTAGAGAATCTAATCCAAATTCTAATCTTAATAAAACTCGCTATTATACCTAAAAAATTAGTATTTTGAAATACAAAAGTTTAGATTCTGTATTATTAGACATTTGAAAAATCATTATTTATAAAACCAAATCAATAAAATTCCTAATAAAACATAGCGTATATATCTAGTTACACTCTCTAATCGCCTTGCTATGCTCTATAAGCTCTGGTATATCCTGCAACTTATCTGGTGAGATGAGTTCAAATGTCTCTTTAGCTTGTTTGCAGTCCCCTTTTTTATAGAATCCCCAAGCTAAACTATCCAAATATTCAATAGATGTTGGCTCGATAGCAAGAGCTTTGCTTACATACTGCATACCTTCATCAATATTAAAATCATGGATAATCATCAAATAGCCCAAAAAATTATAAAAAAATGCGTCATTTTTGCTGAGATTCTCTTTTGCTTCTTTTAGCTCTTCTGTGCGTTTTGTAAGCATGTCTTTAAGCGTATTGATGATTGGTTTTAGAGTTTGTTTATTTTTAAATTCTATCGCCTCATATTCATATACCGCACTAAGCCCTAATAATTCTGCTTTTTTTGTCTGTGCGTATAGCTTACTTGCTATTTTAGAAGCACTCTTAAAATCCCCATGTTCCGCATAAACTTGCATAAGCATTTCTTCGCCATCATTGCCAAGTAGTGTTTTATTCTCTTTTAATAGCTTTATTGCCTCATCATAATGCTTTAATTGCACTAGAATTGCTATAAGCATACGTGCATTTTCTAAGCTTTTATCATCATGGAATCTTTTTGCAAGATTATCTTGTAGCATATCAAGTTTATTAGCCTTTGCATAGATAGGAAAAAATGTCTGTAAATTTAGGCTATATTCATTATCTGCGATATACATATTGAGATAATGTAAAGCATTATCTATCTCTTTAAGCTTTAAATAGATTGCTACAATTTGATTAAGTGCTTCTAGTCTTAGTTTTGTCCCAGAACTCATGGGATCATCATATACGCTTATAAAATGCTTCACAGCCTTTTTAGGCATATTTTCTTGCAAATATAAATTACTCAAAACATAATGTGTATGCAAACTCGGATTTATAGCTATATTCTTTTCAAGCAAAATAATTGCTAGATTATATTGCTTTTTTCGTATGTGATCTTCTGCAATGATGAGATTTGTATCCACATCATCTAGATTTTTACTTAAAGTTTGATATTGCTTTGCTGCTTCAACTGCCAACTCAATGCTTCCAGCTTGACTTTTAGCTAATGCGACTTGTTTTAAAAAATAAAGATCTTTTGTTTGCTTATAGAGCCTATCATATATATCAGCAGCTTCTAAAAAAAGTTCTTGATTCATAAAGTCAGCGGCTTTTAGCATAAGAAAATCAGTGCCAACATCTGTATTATATGTCTGTGTGCTTTGTATATTTTGACCTAATTTTCTCGTAGTATCTGCACAACTTATATGCAATATTGCAACACATGCTAGGCTTATACGGCAAATTAATGCAAAAATATTTGTTTTCATAATCACTCCACCCCTAAATGCTGTGCTAAATAATAACACCTATACAACGGCTTACTAACTCATCTTTATCTTTTTTATACATGCTCCAAAAAGGAAAGGTTTGACATTGCTTTGGTCGAACTTCATAAATAGAGCATTTTAAACTTTTTTCATCAAAAAATACACAACTTATGCCTTTTTCTACATCATCGCATTTTTTTTCAATAAGAGAGAATCTTGTGCCTACTTTCTTAATATAACGCAAACAAAAATCCTCAAAAGGTATATTTAAAAAAGCACTGATTCTCTCTATCTCTGCAATACTTGCAAAAATATAACCACTCTCGCCATAGCAACACTTCCCCCCACATTCACTACACTTTCCTGTGTTAAACGCAAAGTCAAAGCCATCTTTTTTTATTATATTATCTTGTGTATGATGTTTAGAATCTATTTTGTCTTGCATATTATCTCTACTTATTTTCATGTTGATTGTGATATTTTATTTTGTAAATAAACTGCGTTATTGTAGCAATTTATGCTTAATATGCGAAACGATAATCTACCAATATACACACTTTAGAATCTAGAATAACCCTACTATAACAATATTTCAATCTTCTCTCACTTAAAGAACATTACAATGTAAAAGTTTCTAAAATCAACCCTGCTTCTCTCTCAAAATCTCTTGCACGCATTCCTTATCGCTAAAATGCATTTCATTATCTCTAAATATTTGCACACTTTCATCACCTTTGCCTAGCACAAGTAAAACCCAATCTTTTGATAATTCATTTAAGGCGAGTTTAATAGCTTCTTTTCTATCAAGGATAATTTGCATAGTAATAGCAGCATTACTTGATTTAATCTCATAAGAAGTGTTTTCTTTAATCTCTATATCTGTTTCATTAAGGCTTTTTGCAAACACACCTTTTGCGATCTCTTGTGCGATACTTAGCGGATTTTCACTTCTTGGATTATCATTTGTGATATAAATCTTTTTTGCATAGAATCTAGCACACTCACCCATTTTCTCACGCTTACTCTTATCCCTATCGCCACCAGCCCCAAACACGACACTTATATTTTTTGTCTTAAAAGATTCAAAAACCTGCTTCATACCATCAGTAGTATGGGCAAAATCAATGATTACCAAAGGCTCTTTACTCACAATCTCCATGCGACCAGACACACCACCAAAGTTTTTCACATACGCACAAATACTTTGTATATCTTTCTTTGTGATAGCATGTATTGCAAGTGTTGCCGCCATGAGATTATAGAGATTGAAAAGACCAAAAAGACTAGATTCTATAACGCATTCTTGCATAGAATCTTTTTGCAATCGCAAACTCATCTGTGCGAAAATCCCATCTTGCAAACCATAGGCATTGACAAATAAATGCCCCTTAGATTCCACACCATAGGTAAGGACATGCGGATAAAAACGCATACTAGCACCACTTTTATCATCAAGATTAATTATCTTTATACACTCGCCACTTTGTAGGAACTGCATTTTAGTCTTAGCATAATCTTCCCAAGTCTTATGATAGTCTAAATGATCGCTTGTGATATTTGTGAGAATCTTAAGGCAGAACTCTAAGCCATAGATTCTCTCCTGCTTAATCGCATGTGAGCTAACCTCCATGACAAAGAAATCACAGCCCATATTTGCCGCCATATCTATATCTTCATACAACTCTAAAAGGCTGGGCGTTGTGAGTCCCTTTGGCTTTTTTCGTGTGTCATTGATAAACATACCACGAGTGCCAAGCAGGGCGACTTTATAACCCATATCAAGCAACACAGAATATATAGCCGCTGCCGTTGTTGTTTTGCCATTTGTGCCTGTAATGCCAATTATTTTAATATTTGTATTGAAATACTCTTTTAGATTATCTCTTTCTAAAATGCGGATATTTTGCGGTAAAGATTCTATAAAATGTGCGTTTTGCGGAGTTTTAAGAAAGATAGAATCTTCTCTTAGCTTTCTTGTATCATCTGTAATGTGTGGTTTCATTTTGATACTTTTTGTTGTTTTTTAGCTTTATTTTTTTTGAGTTTATTATTTGCCGCTTCAATTAAAGGTATAAGCTCCATATCATATCGTGGCAATGAGTCGATATAATGCAGCAATGCCTCAATATAATCATTCTGCACGAGTAAGGATAAAAACTCGTAAAAATCCCCTTTTTCTCCAAATACTAGCTTTGTGTTTATAGGCAATCCGCTGTAAATCTCTTTAAAATCCTTTGTCTTTAATAAGGCTTTGATATCTGCATAACTAATCGCATCATAGCTATCCATTGCCTCATTTTTACTTCTTTGCATAGCCTTTGAAAGCTTATGTGTTTTATTATCAAAAGCTTCAATGAGAGAAAGTATCATGCGTTGAACTCTATGTTTATTTGAGCGTTTTTCAGCTGCGAGTATGCTTTGATAAAAATCATAAATGCCAATTGCCTCTTGTCCAAAATCCATACCCATATCAGCAAGATAAAGCCCGATTCTAGAATCTAAATCATGCGTATCAAGCCAAAATGCACTCTCAAATAGGTAGAATGCCCCTTGGAAATTACCATTAAGCAATGCCTTAGCACCTTTTTTTTGTAAAAGCTTTTTTGTCATTATATTTGTTTGTTGTAATTGAATAGTCTGCATGATTATCCTTTTACCTTAGCCATTTGTCTTTGCATAAATTCATTTTATATATCGATTTATTCTAGCATAGTTTTATTAATTTGCAATCGTAATAGAAAATGGTTGTGATAAAATCAAAATACTTAATAATGCAAATCAAAATTTTACGCTTCTATGCAAATTCTACACATTATCTTTGTATAATTCCTAAAATTTTATATGTAAGGATGTGATTATGTCTAAAACTTTTAAGGACAGGTTGAAAAAATATAGGGACAGGGTAATCTGGGGGGGGGGGGGTAGCAACCTCGTTAGTTAATGATGTTAAATTTATTCGTAGCTTGTTGCTGCGTCAAAATGCAGATAATCTCAATGTGCTTTTTGATGTCGTATATGAAACAAATATGTGGGGCAATGGTTCTGGTAGTGGTTCTTGCGAAAAATTATGCAAAAATTATGTGGTATTCTTACAGGACTTTTTTAAAAAATACAATATTACAAGCATTGTTGATGCGGGTTGTGGAGACTGGCAGTTTTCGAAAAATATTGATTTTAGCGGTATAAAATATCATGGCTATGATGTTGCTAGTCAAGTGATAAAAAATAATACAAGCAAATACAGCAAAGATAATGTTGTCTTCCATCTATACGATGGAGATTTCTCAAAGCTACCTGCCGCAGATTTATTATTATGCAAAGATGTTCTACAACACCCAACAAATGCAAAGATACAATCATTTATTGATAATCTTTATAAATTCAAATATGCCTTAATCACAAACGATATAGGCGAACATTGTAATTATGATATTTTGACAACAGAGTGTAGGAATCTAGATTTGCGTCTCGCACCATTTTTTTTAGATTGCAAAATCGTCTTTGAAATACAGGAGAATCACCCACAAGAATGGGGGATTGCATCGAAGCCTACAATGCTATGGGTGAATCCCAATTCATGCTGATATATTTTTTGCCCAAATTATAAATCCTAAAATTTACAAGCATTAAAATCTAAAAATAACCTTTAAACCATATTGTTAATATAAAGATTTAACGCAATATAAGCTTTACATATTGTATTCTCCAAAAAGTTTAGCTAAGATTCTAAACTAACAAATTATAATTGACACACATTTAAAAAAGGAATGGCTTTGAAGGGCTTTAAAATTTTTACAGGAAATGCACACCCAGAGTTTAGCAAAGAGTTAGCAACCCACCTTGACTGCTCACTATCAAAGGCTCTTTTAACGCGTTTTAGCGATGGCGAAATTAGTGTGCAAATCAGCGAATCTGTGCGTGGAAAAGATGTCTTTATCGTGCAACCAACCTGCTCTCCAACAAATGATAATCTCATGGAATTACTCATAATGGCTGATGCATTTAAGCGTAGTAGTGCGAACTCTATTAATGCTGTAATTCCGTATTTTGGCTATGCAAGACAGGATAGAAAAGCAGCCCCGCGAGTGCCAATTACTGCAAAGCTTGTGGCGAACTTATTACAGAGTGCGGGTATAAATCGCGTTATCACTATGGATTTACATGCCGGACAGATTCAAGGCTTTTTTGATATTCCAGTGGATAATCTCTATGGTGCGATTATATTTAGGGATTACATACGACATAAAAAAGAGTTGAAAAATCCAATCATTGCAAGCCCAGATATTGGCGGTGTAGCAAGGGCTAGATATTTTGCAAATCAGTTAGGGCTAGATTTAGTTATCGTTGATAAAAGAAGAGAGAAAGCAAATGAAAGTGAAGTAATGAATATCATCGGCGATGTAGCAAATAAAGATGTCATTTTGCTAGATGATATGATTGATACCGCTGGGACGATGTGTAAAGCAGCCAAAGCATTAAAAGATAGGGGTGCAGCGAGTGTCATGGCGGTTGGCACGCACCCGGTTTTGAGTGGTGGTGCGTATGATAGAATCAATGAAAGTGTGCTAGATGAAGTGGTATTAAGCAATTCTATCCCATTGCAGCAGACAAGTCCAAAGATTAAGATTCTATCTGTCGCACCGCTTTTTGCTGAGGTCGTGCGTAGGATTTATCACAATGAAAGTGTAAATTCTTTATTTATTTAAAAAGTGGAGGCAATATGCAAAAATATTTGCGATCCCCATACATTTTCATCTACACTTTGATATGTATCATGCTATTTGGTTTGCATGGTTGTAGTCACGCAAAAGATACAAGCTTTCATAAGGATAAAACAAACAAAGGCTATATCTATGGTGAAGGCTCTGGTCCTAACTTTGATCTTGCAAAGCAGAATGCCTTGCAAGATCTTGCGACAAACTTACAAGTAAGTATTAAATACTCAACACAACAAAATATAAATCAAAAAAATGATACATTACAAACAAGCGGCATGAGTAATACATTCTTAGAATCTAAAATCAAGGATATACCATCAGTAGAAGTTGAAAAGACAACAAAGCAAGGCAATAAAGTGAATGTGCGTGTGAGAGTAAGCAGAGAAATATTGGAAGGCTCTATTGCAAATCGCATAACCCAAGCACAAAGCGAACTATCCTCCATGCTTAAAACTTGCAATCAAGTCTCTTTCTCACAATATAAAAAGTTTAAAGAAATATTAAACGCATTACAAGAAGATATTGCACTTTATCAAGCTCTAACAAAAAATATGAGTTATGGAAATATTATGCTTTTAGAATTTCAAAATAGGATTTCAACACTTCCTAACTACGCTTTACACTGGGAGTTAGATAGTTTGCATAGCTATAAACAAGAAGCACAAGCTATCCTTACAGCTGAATTAAGCAAATTCATCAAAATTGACCCAAAAGCTAAACAAATACTACACATAAAAGTAAGTAATAATAACCCATTGCAATTTTTACTAGAATTTTATGATTGCAAAAATAACCTAGAAAGCACGATACAAATTAACACTCATACAAATCAGCATGACATACTACAAGGTTCAAAAAAATCCCGTTTTGGTGCAATAGTGTATAAAGCGATTGATGAGTAGTATTGCTAAAATTCGCATAAAACTTAAGCTTTCATACAAATTCCACAACTCCCCAACACTAACCTTTTTAAGTTATAATTCAAGCGATTTTATCACAAAAGGAAAATATGCAACCACTCACTAAAGACACCTTGATACAAATCAATACCACAATATGTGGCGATGAGAAAAGCCTTGAAGTCCTGCAAAATAAGGGTATTGTAAAAGCATACACAAAGGGATATAGAATCTACCCAGATAGCGATGAATTACTAGGCTTTTTATATGTTTTAAGCGGGAAAATCCGCTTTTTTAGTGTATCAAGCAATGCTAAGGAAATCACCATTTTTACCATCGCTACAAATGAAAGCTGTATCATCTCTACAAGCTGTATTTTATCAAACATTAAGGCTGATGTGGTGCTTGAGTTTATGGAAGATTCTAGCGTGTTTATTCTGCCAAATAAGATTTTTGAGACACTCACACAGAGTAATGAATCTATTATGCGTTTTAATCTATCTTTAGTCTCTAAACGCCTAAAACAAGCCTTTGATACCATTAATGATGTAACCTTTAAAAGTCTCAAAAATCGCGTAGTAAAGTTTCTACTAAGTAACGCTAAAAATAACCGCGTAGAAGCAAGTCAAGAGAGCATAGCAAACAATATCGGCAGTGCCAGAGAGGCAGTTACAAGAGTGATAAAAGAGCTAAAAACACAAGGGCTAATTGAGACAAATCGCAATGAGATTGTGCTTAAA